>NZ_JBHYVC010000076.1:0-35920 GCF_042749965.1 Streptomyces sp. NPDC059454
GTACTGCAGGGGGGACCCTGTGGGAGAGTAGGACGCCGCCGAACAAATATTGGAGAATACCCCCGTGCCATTCGGCACGGGGGTATTCTGCGTTTCAGGACGGCTCCACCAGTTTCGTGTCGTACGCCAGGATCACCGCCTGGACGCGGTCCCGTGAGCCGGTCTTCGCGAGTATCCGGCCCACGTGGGTTTTCACCGTGGATTCGGCGAGGTGGAGGCGGGTGGCGATCTCGGTGTTCGTCCAGCCCTTTCCGATGACCGTGAGGATCTCGCGTTCCCGCTCCGTGAGGGTGGACAGACGTGCGTCGTCGGAGGGAACGTCCACGGTGCCGTGGCCGGTCGGCAGATGCCGGGCGTAGGCGTCGAGGAGGCGGCGGGTCAGGCTGGGGGCGACGACCGCGTCCCCGGTCGCCACGGAGCGGATGCCGGAGAGGAGTTCCTCCGGCTGGGCGTCCTTGACGAGGAAGCCGGAGGCGCCCGCGCGGAGGCCGGCGTAGGCGTACTCGTCCAGGTCGAACGTCGTCAGGATGAGGACGCGGGTGCGGTCGCCGGTGACGACGATGCGACGGGTCGCCTCGATGCCGTCCAGGCCGGGCATGCGGATGTCCATCAGGACCACGTCGGGGTGCAGCTCCGCCGTCATGCGGACCGCTTCGGCGCCGTTCGCCGCCTCGCCCAGGACGGTGAGGTCGTCCTGGCTCTCCAGGAGCATGCGGAAGCCGAAGCGCTGGAGGGGCTGGTCGTCGGCGATGAGGACGGTGGTCACTGCGGGGTTTCCTCCGGGAGGTGTAGATGGACGCGCCAGCCCCGCTCGGGGTGGGGGCCGGCCTCGAGTGTGCCGCCGTACAGGGCGGTTCGTTCACGCATGCCGGGGAGACCACGGCCGTCGGCGGCGGCGGGCGTCCCGAGGGTTCCCGTGTCGGTGATGGTGACCGTGACGGCACCCCTGTCGCCGTGGACGATGGAGATCTCCGAGGTGGCGTCGGGGCCGGCGTGCTTGAGGGTGTTGGTGAGGGCTTCCTGGACGACGCGGTAGACGGTGAGCTGGCGGCCCGGGGAGAGGGTGGACCGGCCCTCGACGGTGATGTGGACGGGCAGGCCCGCGTTGCGGACGCCGTCGATGAGCCGGTCCAGGTCGGTGAGGGCCGGCTGGGGGGCCAGTTCCGCGGGGTGGGCCGCTGTCCCCTCGTCCTTCAGGACGTCCAGGAGGCGGCGGAGTTCGCCGAGCGCCTGACGGCTGGTCGTGCCGATGGCGTCCAGGGCCTGGGCGGCGCGTTCCGGGGACTTGCCGGCCGCGTACCTGCCGCCGTCGGCCAGGCCCGTGATGACGGAGAGGTTGTGGCCGATGATGTCGTGCATCTCGCGGGCGATGCGGGCGCGTTCGGCGGCGGCGGCGAGTTGGGCCTGCTGGTCGCGTTCGATCTCCAGGCGGCGGGCGCGGTCCTCCAGGGCCTTGGTGTAGTTCTGCCGGGTACGGACCGTGATGCCGATGAGGACGACCACGAGGACGGACGTCAGCTGGGAGCCGATCTGCTGGTTCACGTGGTCGCCCTCGCCGTAGCGGGCCGTAGCGATCACCACGGGTGTGAGCACGAGGGCTGTGGACCACCACAGATCGCGCAGGGGGAGGCGCAGGGCGATGTGGTAGATGACGAGGAGTTGGAGCAGCGCCGCCTGGAGTGCGGCGCCGGACCAGGCGTTGACCAGGGCGAACGGGACCATGGCGAGCAGGACCGCCACGGGGTGGGTGCGGCGCCGCAGGAGGGGGACGGACAGGCCGAGGCTCAGGACGAGGAGGAGCGGGCCGGGGGTGTCCGGGTCGTGGGTGATGGTGCGCCAGCCGCCGCTGGTGTAGTCGACGAGGGCGGCCGTCACCCAGAAGCCGGTGACGTGCAGGTCCCACAGCAGCGGGTGGCGTCGGTCGAAGGCGCGCACCCGCTGGTTGACGCGCTGCAGGTACTGGGTGAGGGGTTCCGTCGTCCGTACCCCCGTCGCCGGAGCCCTCTGGTCGTTCGTCACGGGGTCCATGGTCGTGGGTGCGTCCGTCGGGGGGAACACGGTGGACGGCACGGGGTCAGACGTCCCGGCGGCGCAGGGTCGTCGCCGCCACGGTGAGGGAGGCCGCCGCCCACAGGGCGAGGGTGAGCAGGGCCGTGCCGGGGGAGGCGGTGTCGGCGGCGGTGAGGGACTGCAGGGCCTGGGCGGGGAAGTGATCGACGGCGTCGTCGACGACGGCGTACGGGAGCATCGCCAGGACTTCCGGCACGATCATGACGAGGCCGATGTACGCGCCGATGGCCAGGGGGATCGAACGGGTCACGGCGCCGAAGCCGAGGGCCGTCACGGCGAGGAGGGTGAGGGCCACCGCGTTGCCGACGAGGCCGCGCAGGACGCCGGGGTCGCCGAGGGCGGCGGACTGGTCGGTGTCGGTGAGGAAGGCCTGGGCCAGGGGGAAGGTGAGCAGGTTGGTCAGCAGGCACAGGGGGAGGGTGACGGCGGCCAGGACGGCGGCCTTGGACCACAGGACGGGCAGGCGGCGCGGTACGGCCGTCATGGTGGCGCGGATCTGGCCGGTGGAGTACTCGCCGGCGGTGGCGAGGATGCCCAGGACGGCCAGGTTGACGGTGGCGAACTGGGTGCCGAGGAGGACGAAGACGACCGTGTCGAGGCCGCCCTCGCCGGTGCCGTCGTAGGCCGCGCCGATGCCGATGCCCATGGCGAGGGTGAGGGCGCTGGTGGCGGCCAGGTTGACCCAGGTGGAGCGGAGCGTCCACAGCTTGTGCCATTCGGAGTGCAGGACGCGGGCCGGGGTCACCCGGGGGGGCCGGCCGGTGGCGGGGGCGGCGGTGGTCATGCGGCTGCTCCTTCCAGGGCGGCGGGGTACTCGACCGCGTCGTGGGTGAGGTCCATGAACGCCTCCTCCAGGGAGGCGGTGTTCGGGGTGAGTTCGAAGAGCGGAATGCCGTGGGCGGCGGCCGTGCGGCCGATGTGCTCGGCGTCGGTGCCGTGCACGGTGAGGCTGCCGGGGGAGTCGGTGGTGACCGTGACGCCGGGGGCGGTGAGGTGGCGTACGAGGTCGGAGGCCTGCGGGGTGACGACCTTGACGGTGCCCGCGCCCGAGTGGCGTACGAAGTCGGTGACCGTGGTGTCGGCGAGGAGCCGGCCGCGGCCGATGATGACCAGGTGGTCGGCGGTGAGGGCCGTCTCGCTCATCAGATGGGAGGAGACCAGGACCGTACGGCCCTCGGCGGCCAGGGACTTGAGGAGGGTGCGGATCCACAGGACGCCCTCGGGGTCGAGGCCGTTGACCGGCTCGTCGAGGATGACCGTGGCCGGGTCGCCGAGGAGCGCGGCGGCGATGCCGAGGCGCTGGCCCATGCCGAGGGAGAAGCCCTTGACCCGGCGGTGGGCCACGTCGGTCAGGCCGGTGAGGCCCAGGACGTGCTCGACGCGGCTCTTCGGGATGCCGTGGGTGAGGGCGAGGGCGCGCAGGTGGTGGTGGGCGGTGCGGCCGGGGTGGACGGAGCGGGCCTCCAGCAGGGCGCCGACCTCGGTGAGGGGTGCGGGGTGGGCGGAGTAGGCGCGGCCGCCGACGGTGGCACGGCCGCGGGTGGGGGCGTCCAGGCCGAGGATCATCCGCATGGTGGTGGACTTTCCGGCGCCGTTCGGGCCGAGGAAGCCGGTGACGGTGCCGGGGTGGACGGTGAAGGACAGGTCGGTGACGACGGTCCGGTCTCCGTAGCGTTTGGTGAGGTCCTGTGCCGTAATCATGCTTCGATGCTCGGCCGTGCGGGGGCGGCGGGCGTCGGACCGTCGGCCGTATTCGGGGCGAGGCGGTGGTACCCCGGTACTACGGTGGCGGGAGCGTACGGCGGACGGGCACTCGGTGGGGGTGCGGGCTGTTCGCCGGAGCGTGTGCGGGGCGTGCGGCCGAGTGGGTTCGCTCCCGCTCGGTCCGGTCGACCGCCCGGGATCAGACCGGCAGTTCGGCGTGGGGCCAGCGGGTTCTGGCCTGTTCGCGGGAGCGGAGCAGGGCCAGGGTGGGCATGCCGCGGTCCGCGCCGGTGGCGAGCAGTTCCGGGAGCTGGGGGAGCGGGGCCACGGCCGCCACGTCGTCCAGGACGAGGGTGAGTGGTGGGTCGAGCCGACCGGAGGATGACCGTTCGGCCATGCGCCGGCCGTGCTCGACCACGTGTGAGGCGAGGGCCGTCAGCAGGGGCATCGCACCCGGGCTGGTGCGGGGGTCCTCGATGGATTCACCCACGACATAGAGCGTGCCCCCTTCATGGACGAAGGAATCCAAGGCGAGGGCATCATTTCGGTTGGGAGTGCAGGCCTCGCGGACGTTGACCGTGGAGAGCGCGGCCAGGGCGCGGGTGGTCAGCTGCTGGGCCATGTCCCGGCGCTCGGGGTGCGCGGTGAGGGCCGCCTCGAGTTCGCCGGCGGCGCCGGGGGCGGCCTTGGGGTTGGTACGGAGGATGCGTACGGCGTCGTGCACCTGGAGGCCCTGGGACCAGCGGTGGACGTGGCGGACCGTACGGCCGTCGACGGCGGCGGCGTGCACGTAGCTGCGGAGCAGGGTCTCCGCGGTGTCGCTGACCGCCTGGTCGAGGCGGGAGGTGGGACGTACGGGGGTGAGGAGTGCGGCTGCTCTGGCCTTGGCCGTGTCCTTGTCCTCGCAGCCGGCCGTGGGGGACCAGTGGAGGCGGGCCGGGGTGTCGCAGAGGTGGGTGGGGTCGTAGAGGTGGGTGGGGCCGAGTTTGGCGCGGGCGTCCTTGGTGTCGTGCCAGAGGGTGGGGTTGGAGGTGAGGACGAGGGCGGGGCCCTCCGCGTCGCGTACGGCCTGGGCCGCGGTGGGGTGGCGGGTGGCCGGGGGGCCGTAGAGCAGCCCCGCGCCTTCGGCGAGGGGTGTGTCGCGCTCACTCGCCCGTTCACCCCTGGACAGGGAAGTGAGCGCCGCTTCCTGCGGCGCGGATGACTGCCGAGGTGCCGGTGTCTGGACCGGCTCCGGTGCCGGCGTCTCCTGCCCGGGCCCTCTTGGTGTCGGTACCTCGTGCAGGTGCTTCGGCGTCGGCTCCGGCTCCGGATGCCGTTCGGGCAGGTGCTTCGGCATGACTCCCGTCGCCCGCTCCGCCCGGCGTCGTGCCCGTACCGCTCTCCAACGGGCCACCGTGCCCACGGCGAACACCGTCAGGACGGCCAGGATCATCAGCTGGCCGATGAGCAGGCCCCAGAAGAGGCCGTACCCCGAGAGGGCGGCCTCCGGGGTGTCCGGCCAGGCGCCGGGGAGGTCCTGCGGGTCGGCGACGAGGTGGCGCACGGCCACCGGCGTGCGGGCGAAGGTGACGCCGGACGGCCAGTGGCCGTGGGCGAAGAGGCCCGCGAGGCCCGTGGCCGTCCACACCATCGTGGTGATGCCGAGGAGGAACGCGAGGATGCCGATCAGCAGCCCGTCGGGGATGCCGCCGCCCCGGCCGCCGGCCCGGCCGTGCTCACGGTGATCGTCCGGTCTCACGCGTCCTCCCCCTACGCCACCGTCGATTCGGAGTCGCCGACGTGTTGCTCCACGAAGGCCGCCGCCCGTTCCTCCGCCTCCCGTTCGGCGGCGCGCAGGGCGTCGTCGTTGAAGTCGGCGGAGGACTGGGTCATCGCGCGGTCGGTGAAGACCAGCGGGCGTTCGGTCTCGGTGACCAGGTGTTTGACCACCTGGACGTTGCCGTTGACGTCCCACACCGCGATACCGGGCGTCAGCGTCGGAATGATCTCCATCGCCCACCTGGGCAGGCCGAGGACCCGGCCGGTCGCCCTCGCCTCGTCCGCCTTCTGGGCGTAGATGGTCCGGGTCGACGCCATCTTCAGGATGGCCGCCGCCTCCTTCGCCGCGGCCCCGTCCACCACGTCGGACAGGTGGTGGACGACCGCGACGAACGACAGGCCGAGCCGCCGGCCGAACTTCAGCAGCCGCTGGAACAGCTGGGCGACGAACGGGCTGTTGATGATGTGCCAGGCCTCCTCGACCAGGAAGATGCGCTTCTTCCGGTCGGGGCGGATCCAGGTGTGCTCCAGCCACACGCCGACGATCGCCATCAGGATCGGCATGGCGATGGAGTTGCGGTCGATGTGGGACAGGTCGAAGACGATGAGCGGCGCGTCGAGGTCGATGCCGACGGTCGTGGGGCCGTCGAACATGCCGCGCAGGTCACCGTCGACCAGGCGGTCCAGGACCAGGGCGACGTCCAGGCCCCACGCCCGTACGTCGTCTATGGCGACGTTCATCGCCTCCGCGGACTCCGGTTCCGGGTGGCGCAGCCGCTCCACGATGTCGGAGAGGACCGGCTGGCGTTCGACGATCGTCTCGTTGACGTAGGCGTGCGCGACCTTGAGGGCGAAGCCGGAACGCTCGTCCAGGCCGTGCCCCATCGCGACCTCGATGATGGTCCGGAGCAGGGCGAGCTGCCCGGTGGTCGTGATCGACGGGTCCAGGGGGTTGAGCCGGATGCCCTGGTCGAGCGCGGCCATCGGGTCCAGCCGGATCGGCGTTATCCCCAGCTCCCGCGCGATGAGGTTCCACTCACCGGCGCCGTCCTCGCCCTGCGCGTCCAGGACGACGACCTGGCGGTCGCGGAAGCGCAGCTGGCGCAGGACGTACGTCTTCTCCAGGGCCGACTTGCCGTTGCCGGACTCACCGAGGACCAGCCAGTGCGGGGCGGGGAGCTGCTGGCCGTAGAGCTGGAAGGGGTCGTAGATGTAGCCCTTGCCGGAGTAGACCTCGCGGCCGATGATGACGCCGGAGTCGCCGAGGCCGGGGGCGGCGGTCGGGAGGTAGACCGCCTGCGCCTGGCCCGTGGAGGTGCGCACCGGCAGCCGTGTCGTCTCGACCTTCCCGAACAGGAAGGACGTGAAGGCGTCGGTGACGACGGACAGCGGATCCCGCATATCGGCTCAGCCCCTACCTTCGAATGCCGGTGGCGAACGGGAGTGTGTTCACGAACGCGCGGTGGTGCTCGCGGTCGCACCACTCCAGCTTCAGGTACGACTTTCCGGCCGACGCCCGTATGGTCCGCTTGTCGCGGGCCAGGGCCTCGGGATTGCGGGAGGAGACGGTGATGTAGCCGACCAGGTTGACGCCGGCCGCGCCGCTGGCGAGGTCCTCGCCGCGCTGGTCCAGGCGGCTGTGGGCGGCCATGTCGCGCGGGTCGACGGTGCGGTTCATCTTGGCGGCGCGGGACGCCTCCGCCACGTCGTTGGTCTTCTCGGTCAGCATCCGCTCGATGGCGACCTCGGTGGGTTCGAGGTCCATGGTGACGGCGACCGTGCGGATCACGTCCGGGGTGTGGACGAGCAGCGGGGCCAGGAAGTTGACGCCCACCGGGGTCATCGGCCACTCCTTGATCCAGGCCGTGGCGTGGCACCAGGGGGCGCGGGTGACGGATTCGCGGGTCTTGGCCTGGAGGTAGGTGGGCTCCATGGCGTCCAGCTCGGCCGGCCAGGCGTTGCGCTGCGTCATCGCCTGGATGTGGTCGATCGGGTGGTCCGGGTCGTACATGCCGTGGATCAGCGAGGACAGCCTGCTCTGGCCGAGCGGCTGCCGTACGCGGATGTCGGCCTCCTGGAGCCGGGAGCAGATGTCGGTCAGCTCACGGGCCATGACGACGGCGAGCCCCGCGTCCCGGTCCACCTTGCCGCCGCCCTGGCTGCGCATCGCGCGGGCCATGGCGTTGGCCTCGGCGGCCAGTTCGCGTGTGTAGTGCATGCAGGCGACGAGGTAGGCGCGGTGCTGCTCGCTGCTGGTCGACACCATCGACTGGAGCTGGTCGTACGACTGCTGCAGCCATGGTGGCGACTTGTCGTCCCCGCGGACGGCGACGTCCTTGGCGTGCGCGTCGGGGTCGGCGGGCAGGGTGCGGGCGAGCATCTGGATGCGGGTCACGAAGCCGTCGCCGTTGGCGACGTGCTTCAGCAGCGTGCCGAAGCGGTCGACGAGGGCTTCCTGGTCCTCGGAGTCGCGCAGGCCGACGCCGGGCCCTTCGATCTCGATGGCGGCGGTGACGGTCTTGCGGTCCGCGTGCAGCAGTACGGCGATCTCGTCCGGCCCGAAGGGTGCGGCGAGCCAGGTGATCCTGCCGATTCCCGGCGGCGACCCGATCTCCACCTCGCGCCCGTCCAGCCGGGTGCCGGCCTCGACGGCACCGGAGCGGTAGGTGGTGCCGCGGCGCACGGTGCGCTTGTAGCTGCGGTTGATCTCGAACCATTTGTAGAAGGTGCGGCCCTTGTACGGCACGTACACCGCGGCCAGCGCCAGCATCGGGAGGCCCGCGAGCAGCACGATCCGCACGGACAGGACGGGGACGAGCAGTCCGCACATCATGCCGAGGAACGCGCCCACGACGATCAGCGCGATCTCACCGGTCTCGCGATTACGGCCGACGATCGCGTTCGGCCGGGCGCGGCCGATCAGATACGTACGGCGGGGCGTGACCGGATGGGACAAGTGGGACTCGGTCGTCAACGCCCTTCACCTCCCGTGCTGTTGGTGCTGCTGTTGCGGGTGTTGCTGGCGTGGGGGGTGTTCACCGGGCTGCTCGAGCGGGGTGCGGGGGCGGCGGATCCGCCGCTGTTGGACGGGCGCGAGCTGTGCGCGGCGACTCCGCCGGAGACGGGGTTGGAGGGGCGGGGGCCGGTGGACTGGCCCCCGCCTCCGTGGTTGTTGTCGGCGCGGCTGCTGTGGGTCTTGATGCCCTGGGCGACCAGGTTCGCCGGGGAACTCATGACGGCGGCGGCCTTGCCTTCGGCGCCCTGCATGAGTCGGTTGTTGCGGGAGTTGGCGAGTTCGTCGCCGAAGCCGGGGACGAAGCGGTAGATCATCGCCGACGCGAAGATGGCGAGCAGGATGATCGCCAGCCCGGAGACCACGGCGGAGAAGGCGTCGGGCCCGTCCTCGGCGGAGAGTGCCCCGGCGAGGCCGAGCACGATCACGATGACGGGCTTCACGAGGATCACGGCGATCATGATGCCCGCCCAGCGGCGGACGTGGCCCCACAGGTTCTTGTCCACGAGGCCGGCGTAGACGACGGTGCCGAGGAGGGCGCCGACGTAGAGCAGGGCGGCGCGGATGACGAGTTCCAGCCACAGGACGCCGGCGGCGAGGATGGAGACGAGGGAGACGACGATCAGCATGATCGGTCCGCCGCCGATGTCGTCGCCCTTCTCGAGAGCGCCGGAGAACGTGCCGAAGAACGTGTCCGTCTGGTCGCCGGTCGCCTTCGCCAAGACCTCGGTGACGCCGTCGGTCGCCGACACGACGGTGTAGAGGATCAGCGGGGTGAAGGCGGAGGCGAGGACGGTGAGCCAGAGGAAGCCGATCGCCTCGGAGAGGGCGGTGGCGAGGGGGACGCCTCGCACCGCGCGCTTGGCGACCGCGAGCAGCCAGAGGAGGAGCGTCAGGATCGTCGACGCGGCGAAGACGACGGCGTACTGCTGGCGGAACTGGGGGTTCGTGAAGTCGACGTTCGCGGTTTCCTCGACGGCCTTGCTGAGCTGCTTGACGGTCCAGGAGGCGGCGTCTGCGCAACCCTGGGCGAGGGAGGCGAGGGGGTCGAGGGCGGAGGTGGGGTCGTTGAGGGTGGAGGAGTCGCCGGTGGAGCTGCTGCCTCTTTCGCCTCGTTCGCAGTAGTCCTTGGCGGGGCCGTGAATCAGGTCACAGGGGTCGTTGCTGTCCGTGGGCGTGGGCGTGGGTGCAGCGAAAGCCCGCGTGGCGAAGACGACTGCAGTCGCCTGTACGGTCGCGACGGCACCGGTCAGTTTGAGCAGGCGGTGGTTAGCGGGCATACGTGAACCCTCCGTACTCCTCGACGGCCTTCGCCATCTCGTCCGCGCTGGAGGCCCGCTCATCACCGGGAACCGGTGTGGGGCCGTCCTTCTGAGAGTGGGTCACGATCTTCCAGTCGTTGTTGGCCCACTCAAGCTGCATGGTGATGGTGAACCAACTGTTGGTGACCGGATTGGTGGAGCTTTCGCCCGCCAGCCCCAGAAGGCCGCTACACCAGACCTCTACTGTTGCCGCGTCGGCGGACGACGCGGTGACCTTGGTGCCGATCGGGCTGGTACGCGAGACGAACGTGTGGCCCTTCGGTGTGGTGCCGTCGTCGTTGAGGCCCACGTTCTTGTTGAACTCCGGCGTGTACGCCTTGTCCAGCATCGCCTCGAATTCCGCGACGCGGCCGGGAACGATGATCGACTGAAGGATGACGTCTCGCCGGGCTTTGTCGAACATTTCGGCAGAACCCAGCGCCACCGCGTAGTTCGCCGCCGCGCTCTCCGCCCCCTGCCGGTCATGGGCGAAGCCCGACGGGATGCCGGACGCCTTCGTGTCCACCGGCTTTTCCCCGGACGGGGCCGTCGCCGCCGACTTGGGGGAGTCGTCGCCCTCCTCCGCGGCGGAATCGCCGTCTCCACGGTTCGCGAAGGCGATTGCCGCGATCAGGAGGACCACCACGCCGACCACCGTCACCAGGCTGCGTGACGAAGAACGGCCACCTCTGCGCGCACCGCCGTACGGGTCGCCGCCCCTTTCCGGCAGGCGGGTGCGGGTCTGGCCCGTGTCGTCTCCGAGACTCATACCGCGTACGCCCCCTCAGCTTCGTGCGGAAACACCTCGTGCTCCGCGTACTCCATGTACGACGGTAGCCGTGCTGGTCCCCGCGCGGGCGCGGTGTGGTGACTGGACATCAGGGAAACGCAACCTCAGCCGGTGGGCACGACGGGCGGGTGGGGTGGAGGGAGTGCCGGGCGTGCCCGGACGGGAGCGATGGGGCGGGGCTACACGGCCATTCCGTACACGATGGTGAACAGCGTGCCGAGCGAGCCGATGATGAAGACGCCCGTGAGCCCCGCGATGATGAGGCCCTTGCCCTGTTCGGCACTGAACGTGTCCCTCAACGCCGTGGCGCCGATGCGCTGTTTGGCCGCCCCCCAGATGGCGATGCCCAGGCAGATGAGGATGGCGACCGCCATGACCACTTCGATCATGATCTTGGCCTCGTTGCCCAGACTGCCGAAGGGGCCCCAATCCGGAGCGATCCCGCCGATAATGGTGTTGATGTCTCCCTCGTCGGCCGCGAAGAACATGTAAGTCACCGCCCCTGTATGGGTAGTTCCGCATCCCCTGCGGTGGTGCAGAGGTCAGGCCTTATTGTCGCTGACGATGACGCTGTCGCATGTCGACTTGGCGTCATCCGTTGGCGGGTTTCGTACGAATAGCTTGCCACCGGCGCGCGCCGGACTCCGACAGGGGCGCGCTCCGATGGGTGAAGAGTCGTATCGTCACTCTGTGTATCACGCTGGGTGACGCCGGACAACGAGGTGTGTTCAGCGCGACGTGAGTCCGTGCAGCAGGATGCGGACCAGTTTCCCGTGCCGCCGTGCTGTGACGCGCAGGCTGCCGGCCTGGGCGACCTGGATATGACCGTCAGTCACATTCTCTCGGTGCGCCTGCGTTCAGTCCGGGTCGGCGAACCCGGTGATGCGGGGCTTTCTCGAGGTCGGCACCAGTGTTCTTCGTGCAGGGCGACAGGGGCGGTGCGCTGCCCGCGCTCCGTGCCGTGACACAGGACCTTTCCGGGCGGCGAGCGACCCGTAGGCGGTACGGCGGCTGTGGCGGGTCGGAGGGTGGTGGCGGCCCCTGCTCGGCGAGGTGCCCGGTCTTCGTGTGGGGCCGGTTGGCGGTCTGGTGCCCTCTGCCGGTCGGTAGGGGGAGGGCGCGGACTGACCCGCTCACTTGAAAAGCGTGAGCATTTCGGGCTCCGTTGTCCTGATGCTGCTCATTTGAGTGACTGGGTGGCGTTTCCCTGTCCGTTGCTCACGTTTTTCAGCAGGGGGTGTCTTCCCCGGCCCCGCGTGGCCCCGTCGAGGTGAGGCGGGAGGAGGCCCGCCTGGACGACGGGCCCGGCGCAAGGTGATCGACCAGCGGACCGGGCGGTCCACCTCGATCAGCCCGGGGTCCGGCAGCTCGACCGTGCCGCGGGGAGGGCCGGTGCGGCTGTGGAGTACCTGCTCTTCCTCATTCATGAGCGAGCGGTGTGTGAGACGCGCGGATCCCTTGCCCTCTTCCAGCTTCAGCGTGGCGCGCACACCGGTGTACCGGTCCGTATGTCCACCGTGCCGCGCGGTCCGCCAAAATCGCCCTCCGTTCCGGCAGTCCTACGCCACGAAGTGGTCGAACTCGCCGGCCCGGACGCCGCGCACGAAGATCTCCCAGCGGCGGCGGTCGGTGGTGACGGTGGGTGCGCCCGGGGCGTGGAGGCGGACGGTGCGGTCGTCGTCGCCGGCGATGGTCACTTCGAGAGCAGGCGTCCGGGAGCCCCGGTGCGGTTCTTCCTTGAGGGAGTGGAGAAGGCCACGGAAGGCGTCGGGAGTGGTGGTGAGGATGGCTCCGCTGGGGTCGGCGGACTCGGTTATGTGTATCCCGGTGGGGGTTGCGGCAACGTGCACGCAGGAATCACCCGAGCCGCATAGGGATGACTTCTGCCAGTTGAGTCCGGGCATCGCGTTTCCTTTCACAGGTCTCGGAGGAGGTGGTTGATGACATCGCGTGACTTCTCCGGGGCGAGCGCCCGGGAGTCCAAGCGGTCGAGCAGAATCCGGTACATGTCCAGCTGAGCCTCGGCGTCGAGGAACACGGGCCCGTGGGACTGGTCGAGATGGACGGTGTCGAGCTGGGGGATGGGCCCGTGCGAGTAGAAGATTGACTGTCCCGACCCCGGAAAGCCTCCGGCAGCGAACGGCAGCACCCTGATGGTGATGTGCTCCCGCTCGCTCATGTCCAACAGGTGTTGCAGCTGCGCGCGGGCGATCGCCGGACCGCCGAACTGCATGCGCAGCGCGGCCTCGTGAATCACCGCGTGGTACGGGGCGGCGGAGGCGCGGTACAGCACGGCCTGGCGTTTGATGCGGAAGGACACTCGGTGCTCGATGTCCGGAGGTGGGAACTCGGGCACGACCTGCCGGAACAGTTCGCGTGCGTGTTCGGTGGTCTGAAGCAAGCCGGGGATGTGGACGGTCACGGCACCACGCAGGCGGGTCGCGTGGTGCTCGACTTCGGCCAGGTCCAGAAGCGCGGCGGGGAGAATCTCGCGGTACTCCTCCCACCAGCCGCGCTTGCGGTCTGTGGTCATGTCGCTGAGGGCTTGGACGAGTACGGGATCACCGCACTTGTAGTGATGGGCCAGGGTGCGTACGCGTTCCGGGCTCACGCCGATGCGTCCGGCTTCCGTATTGCTGATCTGGTTCTGCTTCACACCGAGCAGTTGACCGGCCTCTGTGGCGGTGAGCCCCGCACGTTCGCGCAGTTTCCGCAGCTCGGCGCCAAGTCGGAGCTGACGACCGGTCGGGCTGGTTCTCACGGTTCCTGACGCCCCCTCGGCGCTACGGTCACCCACACGGGTGGAAGCTAATGCAGATCTGGAGAACTGGCTAATGTGTTAGCTGAACGCGGCTAGCTTAGTTGCAGGCGCCCCGCCCAGAAGCGCACCGATCGACGGGTCGGCATGCCACTGGGCAACTGTCCGCACTCACCCGACTGACCTCACGGATCGGAGACTTCCATGCCCACCGTATCCCCGCCCTGGTCGTACACCCTGCACCTCTCGCGTGATCCACGCTCACCGGGGATCGCCCGTTCGACCCTGCGGTCCGTGCTGGCCGCCTACGAGCTCGGCGAACTCGCCCCCACGGCCGAGCTGATCGCCTCGGAGCTGCTGACCAACGCCCATCTGCACACCGGCGGACCGTACGCGCTGTACATCCGGCCCACGGCGTCCGGTCAACTCCGTTTGGGGGTCTGGGACAAGGACGCGACCATCCCCTCCGGACTGGGCGCCGGCTTCGCTCACGGCGTCATGCCGCACGGGGCCTCGGAGGGCGGGCGGGGCCTGGCCCTCGTAAGGGCGTACGCCGACTCCTGGGGCGCATCGCTGCTGGGCGAACCGGGGAGATCCTCCGGCGGGAAGGTGCTGTGGGCGGAATGCGGCTGGGCCGGTCCGTGATCACCAGGTCGGCCCGCGTCAACCCTGCTGTGTGGCAAGGTCGTTTCCGTGGACGCATTGAAGGCTCAGGATCCCGCGCGAATAGGCACGTACACGCTGCTGGCCCGCCTCGGTGCGGGCGGGATGGGACAGGTCTACCTCGGGCGGTCGCCCGGCGGCCGACTGGTGGCGATCAAGGTGATCCGGGACGAGATCACCGATCACCCCGAGGCACTCGCGCGTTTCAGGCGTGAAGTGGAGACCGTACGCCTGGTTCGGAGTGCGTACACCGCGAACCTGATCGACGCCTCGTTGGATTCGGCCCCTTACTGGCTGGCGACCGAATACGTGTCAGGCCCGACGCTGAGCAAGGCGGTGGGGGCGAGGGGGCCGATGCCGCCCGAGACCTGCCGGCGCCTGTTCGCGGCGCTGGCGGAAGGTCTCGCGGCGGTGCACGAGCAAGGGGTCACGCACCGGGACCTCAAGCCGCAGAACGTACTCCTCGCCACGCAAGGGCCGCAGCTCATCGACTTCGGCATCGCCCGAGGAGCAGGGCAGACGGCACTCACCGAGGCGGGGTCCGCTCCGGGCACGCCCGGCTTCACCGCGCCCGAGGTGCTGATGCGCAATGAGGTCGGGCCCGCCGCCGACGTGTTCGCGCTCGGGGCGACGATCGCGTACGCGGCGACGGGCAGGCCCCCGTTCGGGTCCGGCGAACCGGCCACGGTCAGCTACCGCGCGGTGCACGAACCGATCGAGCTCGCCGGTGTGGAGACCGAACTGGCCGGCCTGATCCAGCACTGTGTGGCCAAGGACCCGGCGGCGCGTCCGCAGCTCGCCGAGGTGATCGTGCGGTGCCGCGTGCTGGCAGCCCTCGTCGAGGACCCCTTCTACACGGGACTGGCCGGCTTGACCGAGGCGCTGCCGGTGGTGGCTGCGGCCGTCTCACCGCCGCCGGTACACCCGCCGGCGGTGGGGCTGCACGACCTGCCGACGTCCGCGTCCACGCACGCGCCCGGGTACACACCCACGCAGGTGAGTCCTCCGGCCTCACCGGTGCGGCGCCGTCCCGCACCGTGGCTCATCGCCGTGACGGCGGGGCTCGTGGCCGCAGCGGTGACGGTGGCGTTCGTCCTGCTGCCCGACCGGGGCGAGGGCGACGCTGACGCAGACGGCAAGGAGACGACCGGGGCCGCGCGACCCGGTGCCACGTCGAAGGCCCCCACCACGCCGGGCCGCGAGCAGCCGGAGGCCCAGCCGCCTGCCTACGTGCAGGAGACGAATCCGAACCGTGACTACTGGACGCCGGACGCCGCTTCGACGGACGGCCAGGGAGCGTGTCAGCTGCCCGCAGAGGAACGCAGCCAGCACTTCCAGGCATCCGTCTCCGACGCGGAGTCCGACGCGCCGTACACCTCCGGCAAGGGACGGATCGGGATTCGTCTGGGGAACGCCGTGCCGGAGGACGGGGCGTCGTACTACGTGTCGGTCGCCGTCAAGCCGCCGCACGAGATCGACGCGGACACGGGCCGGCCGATCGAGGGCGCACGGTTCGGGAACCTGAGCCTCGGCTACACCAGCAAGCCGGTCGACCTCTACGAGGGCCTCCGCGACGAGGCGTCCGCCCCGTGGGTGTGGCTGACCTACCCGGACGACTTCCAGGAGGTCATGAACGGCGAGAAGTACGCGGACGCCATCCCGGTCGAGAACGACCCCGGCAACTGGACCGTGCTCTTCCTCCATGTCCAGGGGCCGAAGCAGTACGCCACCATCGATTGCCGCGGGTTTGTCGCGAAGTAGCTCACACGGCCACCCTTCAGACTGGTAAATGACCCATAAACCGGGGTGCGGTAGGGGAGAGTTGGAGCGTGCGAAAGGTATGGGTGGCCGGTGGCGCCGCCATCGGGTTGGGGCTGAGCTTCGTCATGCTGCTCGCCGTCGGCGTCTACGTCGTGGCCGGCAACCTCGTCAACGGTGTGGGCGGTGCGGGCAAGACACTCGCCAAGGGGTCGGTGCCCGCCGCCTACCAGATGCTTGTTCAGAAGTGGGGCAACCTCTGCCCGGCCATCAACCCGGCGTTGCTCGCCGCGCAGCTCTACCAGGAGAGCGGGTGGGACCCGGACGTCGTCAGCCACGCCGACGCACGGGGCATCGCCCAGTTCATTCCCGGTACCTGGGCCGCCCACGGCATCGACGGGGACGGCGACGGCGACCGTGACATCTGGGACCCGAATGACGCGATTCCATCGGCCGCTTCGTACGACTGCGAACTCGCGAAGTACGTGAAGGACGTGCCGGGGGACGTAACGAACAACATGCTCGCCGCCTACAACGCGGGGGCATACCGGGTGATCAGCTCGGGTGGGGTTCCCGCGATCACCGAGACGCGGAACTACGTCAAGCGGATCCGGGCGCTGGAGGAGAGCTTCGCCGCGCCGGTGGGGCGGGTCGATCCGTCGAAGCAGGCCGCCGGGGCCATCGCGTACGCGCAGAAGAAGCTCGGCACGTTGTATCTGTGGGGCGGTAACGGTACGCCTGAGCAGGGCGGACGGTTCGACTGCTCGGGGTTGACCAAGGCCGCGTACGAGAGCGTGGGGATCACGCTGCCACGGGTGGCCAACGACCAGTACAACGCGGGGCCGCATCCGAAACGGGACGAACTGCTGCCGGGCGATCTGGTGTTCTTCTCGGACGATCTCACCAATTCCCGGGCCATCCGGCATGTGGGTATTTATGTCGGCGGCGGGTACATGATCGACGCGCCCCGAACCGGGGCCGTGATCCGATTCGACCCGATCGACACGCCTGACTACTTCGGTGCCACCCGCGTCACCGAAGATGGCGCGAAAGCACTCCCCACCACGGTGTGAGCGGAGCGTCAACCCTCCCCCTGAGCTGCGGAGATGCATTTCTCTTCGGTAACGTCTGCGTGATCATTCGGTGGAGTGTGGAACGTATCAACGGGGACCGTGCGTTCCTGTTGTCGTAGCCGATCGAACGAGCGGATCTACAGACCACGGGGGTGGCAGGAGCGGCGTGCGAACTGTGCGCCGGAAGATATGACGAAGGGGCCGCAGCATCATGGCTGGACTCGCCGATTCCGGGTCGAACCCTGACGTCGACCTGCTCTATGACATCAATGGCCTCGCCAAGGACGCGCCGCCGTGGTTCGACCACGTCATGGAGTTCGTGGGCGAGTTCGGCCTGCTGTTCGCCTTGCTGGCACTGCTGGTGTGGTGCTGGTGGGGCGTCAGGCGACGGGGCGGCGAGGATGCGGCCCCGGCCGTGGCGGCCCTGGTGTGGGCCCCGCTCGCGGCGGGCGTCGCGGTCCTGGTGAACGTGCCGATCCGCGGGTTCGTGGAGAGGCGCCGGCCCTTCCTCGACCATGAGGGGCTCGAAGTCCTGGTCGACGGCAAGAACGACTACTCGTTCGTCAGCGACCACGCGACACTCTGCATGGCGCTGGCGGTGGGGCTGTTCCTGGTCAACCGGCGGCTCGGGATCATCGGGCTGGTGCTGGGGCTGCTGGGCGGGTTCATCCGGGTCTACATGGGTGTGCACTACCCGACGGACGTCGTGGGCGGGCTCGCGCTCGGTACGGCCGTCGCGCTGCTGCTCTCGCCGCTCGCCATGGCGCTGCTGACGCCGCTGATGCGGGCGGTCGAGCGGTCGCCGCGGGGCGGGTGGCTGGTTTCCGCGCGGCGGAAGGTCGAGCGGGGGCAGGTTGCTCCGGGGGCCGCGCGGAGCGGGGCGGCCGGGACCGAGGAGCGGGACTTGGCGGCCTGAGCAACGCTTCTGCTGCTGGGCGGGGGTGTTGCGCGGCCCGGCGTTTGCGGGGTGCCTCCCCCACTCCCGGCTTCTCCCCCACTCCCGACTTCTCCCCCACTCTCGACTTCGCTCGAGCGGGAGGGACCCCCATGAGCGGGAGGTACCCCCACCGCCCACCCGTGCCGTCCTGGGGGTGCCTCCCAGGCATTCAAGGCACGGGGGGAGGCACGACTGCCCGTGGTGACGCGGCACGATTGCCCGCGGTGACGGAGGGGCTCGTCACTCACCCGTGTGGTTCTGGGCGTCTTTTCTTGCCTGGCTTCTGGCTCTTCTGGCCGGGCCTCGCCAGCCGCAGGTGCAGTGGGCCGTGCAGAAAGGGCCCTGTTCGGTGGTGGTCGTGATGTGGTGGGCGGGAGTCGGATCGTCGTCCTGGTGCGGCACGCCGACCACGGTAACGCCCCGCTCGTCGGCGTGACGGTGCTCCTTACCGGTCGTTAACCGGACATGGCTCGGATGCGCGGCGCGGTGGCTGGATTCGGGGCGGTGTGCTGTCTGGGGCTCGGGGCCGTGGGCTGCGCGAGAAGCGACGCCGTGACCCAGGGGGTTCCCGCCGGGGATCCGGTGCGGGTGCTGCGGCAGGCCGCCGACGCGCTCGTGGACGCCGGAAGTTCCAAGGCGCGTACGTCCCTGGAGATGGCGACCGGTGGGACCCGGGTCACCATCCGGGGCGAGGGAGTGTACGACTACCGCAAGCGGCTCGGGCGGCTGAAGGTGCTGCTGCCGCAGGATCCGGCCGGGAAGGTCGTCCGGCGGCCCATTACCGAACTGCTCGCTCCCGGAGCGCTGTTCATGAAGAACCGGGGGGCCGGCGTGCCCGCCGACAAGTGGGTGCGGGTGGACACCGGGACGCTGTCCGACGGGAACCTCGTCACCGGCGGGGCCACCGATCCGTTCGCCGCCGCCGAGGTGCTGCGCGGGACACGGTCGGCGACGTTCGTGGGGCGGACCGAGGTCGCCGGGACGAAGGTGCGCCACTACCGGGGGACCGCCGACCTGCGGCAGGCCTCGCGGAATGCCTCGGACGCGAACCGGGAGGCGCTGGGCGCGGCGGCGAAGGGGTTCGCCACCGCGCGGGTGCCGTTCGACGCCTACCTCGACGACGAGGGGCGGATCCGCAAGCTCCGGCACCGGTTCAGTTTCGTCAACGGCCGGCAGGTCCGGCCCGTCGCGGTCGCCTCGACCACGCTGCTGTACGACTTCGGGGTACCGGCCGACGTGCGGATTCCCGAGGGCGAGGACATCTACGCGGGCCGGATCGCCGAGGAACGGGGCCGGGAGTGACCGGCCTGAACTAGCCCTTCCGTGCCATGCGCGGTGTGTAGGGCGCTCCCTACTCTAGGAAGTCGGTGACGACAGGGACGAGGTGAGGCGCGTGGCACCGCTCGGCGGTGGGACGGTTCCGGTTCAGGACCACGTGGCGCTCGCCGAGATCGAACTCTGCGGAGAGCTGATCATCGCCGCCTCCAATGCCGAGGAGCGGCTCAGCCTGGAGAGCATCGACGAGGTGCTGAGGGTGGCCGAGGCACGGGCCGAGTCCCCCGGGCGCTGAAGCCGGTCAGGTCCGGAGCATGCGGGCGATGGCCTGCGTCGCCTCCTTGACCTTCGCGTCGATCTCGTCGCCGCCCTTGACGGCCGCGTCCGCGACGCAGTGGCGCAGGTGCTCCTCCAGCAGTTGCAGCGCGAACGACTGCAGTGCCTTGGTGGAGGCGGACACCTGGGTGAGTATGTCGATGCAGTACACGTCCTCGTCGACCATGCGTTGCAGGCCGCGAATCTGGCCCTCGATGCGGCGCAGGCGTTTGAGGTGCTCCTGCTTCTGCTGGTGGTAGCCGTGGATGCCGCGGTCGTGATCGGTCACGATGTCCGTCGCGTCCGGGGAGGAGGGCGCGTTCGCGCCGGTCTCGGTGGTCGTCATCGCGTCCTCCTGGTGCACTGGCGGGCGACATATACCCCTGGCGGGTATATGGTAGCGAACTTTGCTGGGTATAGGCCTCTTGGCCGATGACATGCGCTGCGGCCGGAAACGGACCTCGGACCGCCCCCGTGCTCATCACTCTGCCTGATGGGCGACACTGGTGGGCGGCCCGTTAGTCGCGGCCGGATGATGCGCCTAGCATCAGCCTGACCGAAACCGATGCTCACCGAGGACCCCACGTGCGCTTTCGTCTGACCCCCAGGGAGACGAGCTTCTACGACATGTTCGCCGCGTCCGCGGACAACATCGTCACGGGCTCGAAACTCCTGATGGAATTGCTCGGGGCGGACCCCTCCGCCCGGGCCGAGATCGCAGAGCGTATGCGGGCCGCGGAACACGCAGGTGACGACGCCACGCATGCGATCTTCCACCAGTTGAACTCCTCGTTCATCACGCCGTTCGACCGCGAGGACATCTACTCCCTCGCGTCGTCCCTCGACGACATCATGGACTTCATGGAGGAGGCCGTCGACCTGGTCGTCCTCTACAACGTCGAGGAACTGCCCAAGGGCGTCGAGCAGCAGATCGAGGTCCTGGCGCGGGCCGCGGAACTGACCGCGGAGGCCATGCCGCACCTGCGCACCATGGAGAACCTCACCGAGTACTGGATCGAGGTCAACCGGCTGGAGAACCAGGCCGACCAGATCCACCGCAAGCTGCTGGCCCACCTCTTCAACGGCAAGTACGACGCGATCGAGGTGCTGAAGCTCAAGCAGATCGTGGACGTACTGGAGGAGGCGGCCGACGCCTTCGAGCACGTGGCGAACACGGTGGAGACCATCGCCGTCAAGGAGTCCTGAGCCCTTCATGGACACCTTCGCTCTGGTCGTGACCATCGGGGTCGCGCTCTTCTTCACCTACACCAACGGCTTCCACGACTCGGCGAACGCGATCGCCACATCCGTGTCGACGCGGGCGCTGACGCCCCGGGCGGCGCTGGCGATGGCGGCCGTGATGAACCTCGCCGGTGCGTTCATGGGCTCCGGGGTCGCCAAGACCGTCAGCGAGGGTGTGATCCAGACACCCGAGGGGTCCAAGGGGATGGGGATCCTCTTCGCCGCGCTGGTCGGGGCGATCGTCTGGAACCTGATCACCTGGTACTTCGGGCTGCCGTCGTCGTCGTCCCACGCGCTGTTCGGGGGCATGGTGGGGGCGGCGCTGGCCGGGGGGACGACGGTGTACTGGCACGGGGTGGTCGACAAGATCATCATTCCCATGTTCGTGTCACCGGTGGTGGGTCTGCTCGCCGGTTATCTGGTGATGACCGTGATCCTCTGGATCTTCCGGCGGGCCAATCCGCACAAGGCCAAGCGGGGGTTCCGGATCGCGCAGACCGTCTCCGCGGCGGGCATGGCGCTGGGGCACGGTCTGCAGGACGCGCAGAAGACGATGGGCATCGTGGTGATGGCGCTGGTCATCGCGGACGTCGAGGACTACGGCGATCCGATTCCGGTGTGGGTGAAGATCGCTTGTGCGGTGATGCTGTCCGCCGGAACGTACGCCGGTGGGTGGCGGATCATGCGGACGTTGGGGCGGAAGATCATTGAGTTGGATCCGCCTCAGGGGTTCGCCGCGGAGACGACGGGCGCGTCGATCATGTTCGGGTCCGCGTTCCTGTTTCACGCGCCCATCTCGACGACGCATGTGATCACGTCGGCGATCATGGGTGTGGGGGCGACGAAGCGGGTCAACGCCGTGCGGTGGGGGGTGGCCAAGAACATCGTTCTCGGGTGGTTCATCACCATGCCGGCGGCGGCTGCGGTGGCCGCGTTGTCGTTCGGGCTGGTGAATCTGCTGGTTCTGTAGCTGGTGCCGCGTGTCGGTGCTGGGCGGGGGTCGTTTCGCAGCCCGGCGTTCGCGGGGTGCCTCCCCCACTCCCGACTGCGCTCGGGCGGGGGGTACCCCCACCGCCCGCCCGTGCCGCCCCGGGGGCGCCTCCCCGTGGGGGAGGCACGACTGCCCGCGGTGACGTGGGCGGCAGCCGGCCGGCAGTCATGTGCAGGTGTGTACGGAGAAGGGCCCGCCCCCGGGAGCCGGGGGCGGGCCCTTTGCGCCTCGCGGTGGCACCGCCATGCAGCACCGCGAGGAGTACTACGGCCTAGCCGAAGCGGCCGGAGATGTAGTCCTCCGTGGCCTGGACCGACGGGTTGGAGAAGATCCGCTCCGTGTCGTCGATCTCGATCAGCTTGCCGGGCTGGCCGACGGCCGACAGGTTGAAGAAGGCGGTGCGGTCGGAGACGCGGGCCGCCTGCTGCATGTTGTGCGTCACGATGACGATCGTGAAGCGCTCCTTCAGCTCGCCGATCAGGTCCTCGATGGCGAGCGTCGAGATCGGGTCGAGGGCGGAGCAGGGCTCGTCCATGAGCAGGACGTTCGGCTCGACCGCGATCGCGCGGGCGATGCACAGACGCTGCTGCTGACCGCCGGAGAGGCCGGAGCCCGGCTTGTTCAGGCGGTCCTTGACCTCGTTCCAGAGGTTGGCGCCCTTGAGGGACTTCTCGACGACGTCGTCCAGCTGGGACTTCTTGTACTTGCCGTTCAGGCGCAGGCCCGCCGCGACGTTGTCGTAGACCGACATCGTCGGGAACGGGTTCGGGCGCTGGAAGACCATGCCGACCTCGCGGCGCACGGACACCGGGTCGATGCCGACGCCGTAGAGGTTCTCGTCGTCGAGCATGACCTTGCCGTCCACCCGGCCGCCGGGCGTGACCTCGTGCATGCGGTTGAGCGTGCGCAGGAAGGTGGACTTGCCGCAGCCGGACGGACCGATGAAGGCCGTCACGGAGCGGGGCTCGACGGTCATCGAGATGTCCTCGATGGCCAGGAAGGAGCCGTAGTAGGCGTTGAGGCCGCTGACATCTATGCGCTTGGCCATGGGAATCACTGCTTCTTTCGGGAAAGTCTTTCGATCGGTCGCTGTATGGCCGCGTCAGCGACCGGTCTTCGGGGCCTTCCAGTGGGCGATGCCGCGAGCCGCCAGGTTGAGGATCATCACGAAGGCGATCAGGGTGAGAGCCGCGGCCCAGGCGCGGTCGTACGCCGCTTCCGAGCCCGCGCTGTTCGCGTACTGCTGGTAGACGTACAGCGGCAGCGACGCCTGCGCCCCGTCGAAGGGGTTGTTGTTGATGAACGGGTTGCCGAACACCAGCAGCAGGACGGGTGCGGTCTCACCGGCGATACGGGCGACCGCCAGCATCACACCGGTGGTGATACCGCCGATCGCCGTCGGCAGGACCACCTTCAGGATGGTGCGCCACTTGGGCACGCCCAGCGCCAGGGACGCCTCACGCAGCTCGTTCGGGACGAGCTTGAGCATCTCCTCCGTGGAGCGGACCACGACCGGCATCATCAGGATCGCGAGGGAGAGGGCGCCCGCGAAGCCGGAGAAGCCCATGTCGAAGATCAGCAGGAGGCTGAGGATGAACAGACCGGCGACGATCGACGGGATGCCGGTCATCACATCGACGAAGAAGGTGACGGCGCGGGCCAGGTGACCGCGGCCGTACTCGACCAGGTAGATCGCGGTGAGCACGCCGATCGGCGCGGCGATCAGGGTGGCGATGCCGACCTGCTCCACGGTGCCGATGATGGCGTGGTAGATACCACCGCCGGGCTCGGTGTCGGCGACGACGCCCATGGAGTGGCTCAGGAAGTAGCCGTCGAGGACCTTCGCACCGCGGACGACGGTCGTCCACACCAGGGAGACCAGCGGCACCACGGCGAGCAGGAAGGCGACCCAGACCAGCGAGGTCGCGATGCGGTCCCTGGCCTGGCGCTTGCCCTCGACGCCGGCGGCGATGAAGTACGTACCGAGGACGAAGAGCAGCGCGGCGATCAGGCCCCACTGGATCCTGCTCTCGATGCCGGTGGCCAGGCCGAGGCCGATGGAGACGGCGAGCGAACCCGCGGCGATGGCCCAGGGGGACCACTTCGGCAGCCGGGCGCCCTGGAGCGAGCTCGGGCGCTGGACGATCGTGGTGCTCATGCGTTGGCCCCCGAGTACTCCTTGCGGCGGGCGATGATCATGCGGGCCGCGCCGTTGACCAGCAGGGTGATGACGAACAGGACGAGACCGGAGGCGATCAGCGCGTCACGGCCGAACTCGTTCGCCTCACCGAACTTGCTGGCGATGTTCTGGGCGAAGGTGCCGCCGCCCGCGTTGAGCAGGCTGCCGTGGATCAGGAAGTCCGGGGAGAGCACGGTGGCGACGGCCATCGTCTCGCCGAGCGCGCGGCCGAGGCCGAGCATCGAGGCGGAGATCACGCCGGAGCGGCCGAAGGGCAGCACCGACATCCGGATGACCTCCCAGCGCGTGGCGCCGAGGGCCAGGGCGGCCTCTTCGTTCATCCGCGGGACCTGCTTGAACACCTCGCGGCTCACGTTGGTGATGATCGGCAGGATCATGATCGCGAGCAGGATGCCGACGGTGAGCATCGAGCGGGCCGGGCCCTCCTCCCACGAGAAGATGCCGGTCCAGCGGAAGTAGTCGTTCAGCCAGCCGAAGAGGCCGTTCATGTGCGGCACGAGGATCAGGGCGCCCCACAGGCCGTACACGATGGACGGTACGGCGGCGAGCAGGTCGATCACGTAGGCGATCGGGCCGCTCAGCCTGCGTGGGGCGTAGTGGGTGAGGAACAGCGCGATGGCGACGGCGATCGGGACCGCGATGACCATGGCGATGATCGAGGAGATGATCGTGCCGTAGGCCAGGACCGCGATGCCGAAGACCGGCTCGGTGCCGCTGGTGTTCCACTCGAAGGTCGTGAGGAAGTTGCCCTCGTTCTTGCTGATGGCGATGGCGGCACGCCAGGTGAGGAAGACCGCGATGGCGGCCATGATCACCAGCAGGAAGATGCCCGAGCCACGGGCGAGACCGAGGAAGACGCGGTCTCCGGGGCGGGTGGCGCCGCGGACGGTGCGCTTCTGCTCGGCCACGGTCGGCTGTGGTGGGAGAGGAGGTGTCTTCGTGGTTATGTCCATCGGGTTCTCCGGTCTGCGGTGCCCTGCTGTGCGCGGGGCTCCTGGCGGCGGTGCACCGGACGGTGCGGCCCGGTCCCGCGGGGGGACCGGGCCGCACACTCAGGTCAGCTCAGGCCCGCGATGGTGCTGCGGACCTTGGTGATGATGTCGGCGGGCATGGGGGCGTAGTCGTTGTCGGCGAGGACCTTCTGGCCGTCCTCGCTGGCGATGTAGTTCAGGAACGCCTTGACGGTCGGCAGGCTCTCCGCCTTGTTGCCCTTGTCGCAGACGATCTCGTAGGTGACCAGGGTGATCGGGTAGGCGCCCTCGGCCTTGGTGGCGTAGTTCAGCTCC
Source organism: Streptomyces sp. NPDC059454 (assembly GCF_042749965.1). NCBI lineage: Bacteria > Bacillati > Actinomycetota > Actinomycetes > Kitasatosporales > Streptomycetaceae > Streptomyces > Streptomyces sp. NPDC059454. Next base: position 25,138 of record NZ_JBHYVC010000076.1, read on the forward strand.
AGGGCCAGGTCCTTGCCGGTGCCGACGACCTTGGCGTCCGCGATGGCCTTGGTGGCACCGTCGACCGAGGCCGCGACGGGCTGGGAGGCGCCCGTGTCGATGGCGACCACGGAGGAGCCCTTGGCGTAGGAGAGCTCCATGTAGCTGATCGCGCCGTTGGTCTGCTTGACCTGCTGGGCGACACCGGAGGAGCCGGACGCGGACTGGCCGCCGGGGGCCGTCCAGGCCTTGCCGCCCTCGTACTTCCAGTTCTCCGGGGTGGTCTCGATCAGGTACTTGGTGAAGTTGTCCGTGGTGCCGGAGTCCTCGGAGCGGTGGAACGCCTGGATCTTGAGGTCGGGCAGCTTGGCGTCGGGGTTCAGCTTCGCGATCGCCGGGTCGTTCCAGTTCTTGATCTTGTCGCTGAAGATCTTCGCCAGGGTCGGCGCGTCCAGGACGAGGTTGTCGACGCCCTCGAGGTTGTACGCGACGGCGATCGGGCCGCCGACCATCGGCAGGTCGATGCCCTGGCCACCGGAGCAGACCTCCTTGGTGGCGGTGATCTCCTCGGGCTCCAGCGCGGAGTCCGAGCCGGCGAAGCCGACCGTGCCCTGGGTGAACGCGGTGATACCGGCGCCGGAGCCGCCACCCTTGTAGTTGATCTGGACGCCCTTGCACGCGGCGGTGAACTGCTTCACCCACGCGTCGATCGCGTTCTTCTGCGCGGACGAGCCGTCGGCGAGGAGCTGGCCACTGGCGTCGTCACACGTGATGTTGCCGGCCTGCGCACTCGTGGTGGCGTCGCCGCTGCCGCTGTCACCAGTGTCGTCGGAGCCGCACGCCGTGAGGGTCAGGGCGCTGGAGACGGCGAGAGCACCGAGAGCGAGGGCCCGCCGGTTCATGCGCTGAAGCTTCACTTGAGGGAGTTCCTTCCAGGAGCCGCCGTCCTGAATCCGGCGGCGTGCGAGGAGTGGCGTTGAAGACGAGCAAGACTGGATGATGCGGATGCGCTTTCGTGCTGCGCACCGCATCGGTAAGGCCGAAATTAGGCAGATCAGGTGAAGCCGCCGATGGGCGTAAATGAACGTGAGGTGAACCCCTGCGGACGGTGCGGTGAGGTCACGGAACGCTTACGTCAAGGATACGGGCCGGTCCCGTCCTGGAGGCCTGTGGTGTACGCGGCCTACTTCGCCGCGCCCTCCGTGCGGCCCAGGACCTCGAGTGCCCGCCGGACCATCGCGGCCTTGCGCTCCGTCTCCGCGGCGATGGCCTCCTTCCGCTTCTCCATCGCCCGGCGCTCGTAACGGGCCTCGGCGGCGGACCAGACGCGGATCAGGGAGGTCTTCTCCTTGCAGGCGATGTCGGCGAGGGCGACCGTCTTCTCGTGCGCGTCGGCGCTCGGTTTCCGTGCGGTCGGCAGATCGGTGCCGGCGTCCAGCGGGCTGTCGTACGCGTACCCCGCGGCGGCCATGCACGACGACCAGTCCTTGACGGCCTTGCGGACCTGCGGATCCCGCTCCGCCTGCTGGAAGGCCGTGATGTAGATGTCCATGGCCACCGGATTGCGCTCGCTGCCGCCGTCGCCGACGATCGCGGTGCGCGCCTCCTCGTAGCAGCCGCCCTCGCGGACCGGCCGGTCGCGGTACTCGCCGATGACCTTGGGGGTGCTCGGCGGCCGGGGGCCGTCGAGGCGCTCGACGTCCGTCCCGGTGATGCGGTCGGACGCGGTGCCGTAGAGGAGCAGGTTGTGGATCTTGCGGTCCTCGGCCGTCCTCGGCTGCTCGGAGATGACGAGGTCGCTCTCCTTGCGGGTATTGGCAGGAACCCGCGGGTCGACGTCCGGCGCCATGTGGTAGCCGTAGCGACGGGCCTGGTCCTCGGACATGACGCCGTAGGAGCGGTCCGGCATGGTCGCATGCAGGCTGCGGGTGAACTCGACGCGGTAGTCGAAGCCGTAGCGGCGCATGCAGGCGGCGCGGGTGATGGACTCGGCGCGGCCGATCGCGGCCAGCTCGGAGGGCAGCAGCCGGGCCTGGTCGATGGGGCGCCGGACCGGCGGAGCGGCCAGCTCGACGCGGGTGGTGCGGGCCGGCTCGCCGGAGGCGCGCGGGGCGTCGGCTTCGTCGGACGAGGGGCCGCAGGCCGTCAGGAGCAGGACGGCCGCGGCCGCGGGGACGAGTGCTCGCCCCCGCGGCCGCAGACTCACGGGCATTCCCAGTGGTTGGAGGCGTTCTCGTTGTAGACGTTCGTGAAACGGGACACGGACGACCGGGCCGGGATGTAGTCGGCCGGGCCGCTCCAGCCGCTGTTGTAGTACACGCTCGCGGTGCAGTCGGTGTCGAGGTTGGTGGCCGAGGCCGCGTTGTTCTTCACGGCCTGGCCCTGGCCGGCGCCGCTGGAGCTGAAGACGTAGCCGGCGTGGTCCCGGGTCGGCACGTTGAAGTCGGCGTGCGAGCCGGACAGGCCCGAGTTGTAGTAGAGGCACAGCTCGCCGAACAGGTTCGAGCTGACGCTGGTGGTGCAGACGCCGTTGTTCTGCGCGGCGGCCGGGGCGATGGCCGCGCCGGTGGCCAGCGCGGCCGCGGCCACGACGAACGCAGCGCTCTTCTTGAAGTGCATTGTGCTGACAACTCCCGTGTGGTTGAACCGAGTTGGGGTGACGTGCCAGTTGGTGCACACACATCTCAACACGCACACGAGTCACGACGACCTTGCCGAAGTGATCATTCCGACGGTGTTAACCATTCCGCTACGTGTGTTCGAGTGATCGCATCAGCTCGTCGACCAGGGCCTGGTCACGGGCCTCGGTGAGGCGCCGTCGGGCCTCGTCGACGGAGAGCCAGAGGACGCGGTCGACCTCGTCGTTCGGGGTGAACGTGCCGGAGACGGCTTCGGCCGCCCAGTAGCGGACCCGCTTGGGGCGGCCGTTCGCCAGGTAGTGCGCGCTGGGGAGTTCGGCGGCCGGGACGGCCGTGTGGCCCGTCTCCTCGGCGACCTCGCGCAGGGCGCCGGCCAGCGGGTCCTCGCCGCGCTTGAGCTTGCCCTTGGGCCAGGACCAGTCGTCGTACTTCGGCCGGTGGACGAGGCAGAGTTCGAGCTCGCCGGTCACGGGGGAGCGGCGCCACAGGACGCAGCCGGCGGCCTGGACGGTGAGGGTGCGGTGGGTCGCGGAGTCCGGGGTGCTCACCGTGTGCCTCCCTATAACGTGCCGATGGTTTCCTTCTGCCAGGACCGCTGGAACGCGTACCGCGCCGCCTCCACCTCATGCCGCTGGTCGGCGTGGAGCACGCCCAGCGCGTACGCCGTGGCCGGGGCGATCCGCGGGGTGCGGGCCGCCTGCGCGGCGGCGGCCGCCGCCTCGGAGGCGTCGCGGTGCCGGTCCAGTGCCTCGCCGGCGGCGAGGAGGCCCGGGGCCGGGCCGGCGCGGAGGACCTCGAGGGCGTAGCGGTGCAGGCGCAGGAGGAGCCGGACCTGGTGCCAGGGGGCGTCCTGCGGATGCGGGGCGGGGTCCGGGGAGAGGCCGTGGATCAGCGCCTCGGCGTTGTACGGGCTGCCCGCGGTGAGCAGGGGCAGCGCGGCGACGGCGTCGGCGAGCCGCTCGCGCGCGGTGTCGGCGAGCGTGCGCAGGTCGGCGCCGCCCGCCGCCGGGGACAGCGGCACCTCGCTGGCGAGTACGGCCACCTTGTCGGCGACCGCGTGGAACCGGGAGGAGCCGAGGGCCTGGAGCGCGGTGGAGTGCGCCCGGGTCCGGGCCAGCGTCAGCTGCCGGTCCAGCAGCGCCCCGGCCTTGGCGGCCCCGACGGTCAGGTTCCCCCGGTCCGGCGCGGGGGCGGCCCGGTCGGCGAGCACGGCGGTGATCTTGCGGTCGGGGGCGGCGACCGTCACGGCAGCGGAAGGACGGGCCGCGGCCGGGCCCGCCCCGTTTCCGGCACGCCCGGGAGCGCTCCCGGTGCCCGGGGGGCCGGCCGGGGCGGCGGTTTCACCGGGCGTGCCGCTCGCCGCCCCCGGGGTGCTCGTGCCCTGGGCCGGGAACGGGGCCGCGCCCGACAGGCGGTGCAGGGCCAGGAGGAGCTGGTCCAGGCGGGACGTGCAGGCGTGCTCCAGGGCCAGGGTGCCGGAGACCCAGGCCAGTTCGGGGCGCATCGCCTCCGACCAGTCGGGGTCCAGGACCGGCTGGAAGGTGTGCAGACTGGCGCTGATGCGGCGGGCCGCGCGGCGCAGCGCGCGGGCCGCTTCGACGGAACTCTCCGACGCGGCCGCGCCCGCACCGGTCTCCCGGTGGAGGCGCAGCGCGCGGAGGAACTCGGTCGCCTGGTCCCGCAGATAGCCGGCCAGGGAGTCCGCCGGTACCGGACCGGCCGTCGGGTCAAGGTGTCGCTGTGCCACGCCGGCGCCTCCGGGCGTCTATGAGCATCTCCTGGACGTTGCGCAGGGGCTGGCCGTCCGCGTCCGTCGCGTGCCGGGTCCACTCGCCGTCCGCGCTGAGGTGCCAGGACTGGGTGGTGTCCGACATGCCGGTCTCCAGCATCCGGTTCAGGGCCGCCCGGTGAGCCGGGTCGGTGACCCGTACCAGCGCCTCTATCCGGCGGTCGAGATTGCGGTGCATCATGTCCGCGCTGCCGAACCACACCTCGGGCTCGCCGCCGTTGCCGAAGGCGAACACGCGGGAGTGTTCGAGGAAGCGGCCGAGGACGGACCGTACCCGCACGTTCTCCGACAGGCCCGCCACGCCCGGCCGGATCGCGCAGATGCCGCGCACCCAGATGTCCACCGGCACGCCCGCCTGCGACGCCCGGTAGCAGGCGTCGATGACGGCCTCGTCGACCATCGAGTTGACCTTGATGCGGACGTAGGCGGGCCGCCCGGCGCGGTGGTGCTGGGCCTCCTTGTCGATGCGGGAGATCAGGCCGTCCCGCAGGGACTTGGGGGCGACCAGGAGGCGCCGGTAGGTCTCGCGGCGGGAGTAGCCGGAGAGCCGGTTGAACAGGTCGGAGAGGTCCGCGCCGACCTGCGGGTCGGCGGTGAGCAGCCCGAGGTCCTCGTAGAGGCGGGCCGTCTTCGGGTGGTAGTTGCCGGTGCCGACGTGGCTGTACCGCCGGAGCGTCTCGCCCTCCTGGCGGACCACCAGGGACAGCTTGCAGTGGGTCTTCAGACCGACCAGGCCGTACACGACGTGGCAGCCGGCCTCCTCCAGCTTGCGCGCCCACTTGATGTTCGCGTGCTCGTCGAAGCGCGCCTTGATCTCGACCAGGACCAGCACCTGCTTGCCGGCCTCGGCGGCGTCGATGAGCGCGTCGACTATGGGGGAGTCGCCCGACGTGCGGTACAGGGTCTGCTTGATGGCCAGTACGTCGGGATCCTCGGCGGCCTGCTGCAGGAACGCCTGCACCGACGTGGAGAACGAGTCGTACGGGTGGTGCAGCAGCACGTCCCGGCTGCGCAGGGCGGCGAAGACGTCGGGCTGGGACGCCGTCTCGACCTCCGCCAGGTCGCGGTGGGTGCCGGCGATGAACTTCGGGTACTTCAGCTCGGGCCGGTCCAGGCCGTGGATGCGGAACAGACCGGTGAGGTCGAGCGGACCCGGCAGCGGGTACACCTCGGCCTCGCCGACCTTCAGCTCGCGCACCAGCAGGTCCAGCACCTCGCGGTCGATGGACTCCTCGACCTCCAGGCGCACCGGCGGCCCGAAGCGGCGCCGCATGAGCTCCTTCTCCAGGGCCTGGAGCAGGTTCTCCGTGTCGTCCTCCTCGACCTCGAGGTCCTCGTTGCGGGTGAGCCGGAAGGCGTGGTGCTGCAGCACCTCCATGCCCGGGAACAGCTCCTCCAGGTGTGCGGCGATGACGTCCTCGAGGGGGACGTACCGGCCGGGGGAGCTCTCCAGGAAGCGGGAGAGCAGCGGCGGCACCTTGACCCGGGCGAAGTGCCGGTGGCCGGTGACCGGGTTGCGCACGACCACGGCCAGGTTCAGCGACAGGCCCGATATGTACGGGAAGGGGTGCGCGGGGTCGACCGCGAGCGGGGTGAGGACCGGGAAGATCTGGTGCCGGAAGAGGGTGAACAGGCGGGCCTGCTCCTTCTCCGTCAGCTCGTTCCAGCGGACCAGGTGGATGCCCTCCTCCGCGAGTGCGGGGGCGACGTCCTCGTGGTAACAGGCGGCGTGCCGGGCCATCAGCTCGCGGGAGCGGGCCCAGATCATCTCCAGCACCTCGCGCGGCTGGAGACCGGAGGCGGAGCGGGTGGCGACACCGGTGGCGATGCGGCGCTTCAGTCCGGCCACCCGGACCATGAAGAACTCGTCCAGGTTGCTGGCGAAGATCGCGAGGAAGTTGGCGCGCTCCAGCAGCGGCGTGGCGGGGTCCTCGGCGAGTTCGAGGACGCGTTCGTTGAACGCGAGCCAGCTGCGTTCCCGGTCGAGGAAGCGGCCCTGCGGGAGCGGGGTGGCGCCGTCCGCCAGCGCCTCCTCGTAGCCGTCGAGGTCCGCGTCGATGTCGGGTTCCAGGTCGGAGACCGTTCCGGCCACGGTGTGGGGGCGGTGGGCGGCGATGGAGCCCACGGAGGGCTGCGGGTGCTGTACCTGTGCCTGGGCGTTGGGCTGGCTCATGACCCCATTGTTCCGCGCCGCGGGCGTCACGGGCGCGTCGGAGAACGCGGGTGGGAGCGGTGGTGGCCCTGGGGCGTTCCCGTTCCCCCCGTTCACCCTTCGGGGCGGTGACGGCTCTGGCGCGGCGGGATTCATTGGCCGAGCGTCGCAAGCCTGTCTGAATCAACGGTTACGGAGACATGACGTCCCGGATATCGGGCGGCGGCTCGCAGGGGCCGGCGGGCCCCGGAGACGGGAGCCGTACGTCCCTCCCCGCCGGGAGGGGCGTACGGGCGTGGGTGTCAGGCCGTGCGGTGCGTGCGCGGCACCGTCCGGGGCGGCCGGGCCGGGGCCGTCGTGGTCGTGCCGCTCATCCGGTGGCCTTCCCGGTGCGGCGGCGCAGCAGCCGGAACGCGGCGAGCGTCACCAGGACGGCGACGAGGAGCAGGAGGCCGGAGGCGACCAGTTGGAGCGGCCAGTAGTGGCCGGCGGGGTGGAAGTCGCGGTAGAAGCCGACGGCGTCCAGGTCGGCCAGGGTCGAGCCGCAGCCCTCCAGCATGCTGCTGTGGCAGGGCGCGGCCAGCCGGTCGCCGCCGGCGGTGAGGAGGCCCTGGGAGACGGTGATGCCCGGGCCCGTCGGGCCGTCCTCCAGGCTGTTGGTCCCGGTGACCGCGGGCCACAGGTGCGGCAGGGCGGCGTGGACGGCCGCCCACAGGGCCCCGAGCACGGCGGCGGCCGTGGCGAGCGCGGCCGTGGAACGGCGCAGCAGCAGCCCCGTGAGGACGCCGACGGCCAGTCCGGCCAGTGCGAGGGCCACGGGGACGGTGCCGTTGGCGTAGAAGGTGGCGGAGTCGGACCAGGGCTTGGTGGTGCCGACGCGGCCGTCGGCCGCCGTCCAGGCCAGGCGGTGCAGCCAGACCAGCAGGCCGGTCGCGGCGGTGGTCAGCACGGCCGGGAAGGCGAGCCGGGAGGCCAGCCAGCGGGCCGGGGAGACGCCTTGGGTCCAGGCGAGGCGGATCGTGCCGGACTCCGTCTCGCGGCCGGTCAGCGAGCCGCCGGCCCAGGCGGCGACCAGGAACGGCACGGCGAGGACGGCGATCGTCGTGTAGGTGTAGACGTCCTTGTGGAGCAGGATCGAGCTCTGGTCGTAGCTGCAGCGCGGGGCGAAGACACAGGCGTTGTACCGCTTCCAGGCCGCCGCCGAGGCGTCGGCGAGCGGGCCGCCGAGCCAGAGCAGGGCCGCGCCGGTCAGCAGCACGACCGCCGCGCCGGAGAGGAGGGCCGGGCGGTGCAGCCGGTACAGCCAGCGCAGCTGCCGGGGCGCGGGGGCGGGGCGGTCGGTGGCTGCCGGGGCGGGGGTGGTGGGGGCGGCACTCATGCGGCGGTCTCCGTGGTGTCGGGCGCGGCGGGGGCCGGGGCAGGGGCCTCGGGGTTGCGCAGGTAGGACAGGACGAGTTCCTCCAGGGACGGCGCACCGGTGCGCCAGTCGCCGGGCAGCGGGCCGGACGGGCGGATCAGCGCACCGAGCCGGCGGCCGGTGGTGCGGGACTCCACGACGTCGTGCGGGGCCAGGTCCGTCATGGCCGGGGCGGAGACGTGGGTGTGGGCGGCCAGCAGGTCATCGATCCCGCCGGCCAGACGGACCCGGCCGCCGCCGATCAGCAGCAGGTGGTCGCAGGAGTCCTCCAGCTCGGCGACGACGTGCGAGGACATCACGATCGTCGTGCCGTGTGCGGCGGCCTGCCCCATCAGTACGCCCATCAGCTCGTGCCGGGCCAGCGGGTCGAGGTCGGCCATCGGCTCGTCCAGGAGCAGCAGTTCGGGCCGCTTGGCGAGGGCGAGGGCGAGGGCCACGCGGGCGCGCTGGCCGCCGGAGAGGGAGCGGATCCGCTTGCCCGGGTCCAGGTCGCCGCCGGCCACGATCCGCCGCGCGGTGTCCGCGTCCCAGCGGCCGGGGTTCAGATCGGCGCCCATGCGCAGCGTCTCGTCGACCGTGAGCTGCGGATACAGCGGCTTGTCCTGGTCGACGAAGCCCACCCGGGGGCGGGCCGCCGCGGGGTCCGTGCCGAGGACGGCGATCGTGCCCTCGGTAGGGGCGAGCAGCCCGGCGGCGATCGCGAGCAGCGTCGACTTCCCCGCGCCGTTGGGGCCGACGACGGCGCAGACGCGGCCGGCGGGCAGCCGGAAGGAACAGTCGCGCAGCGCCCATGCGGCGCGCCGGCCGAAGCGCTTGCCGAGCGCGCCTGCCTCGATGGCCGGGACGGTCATGACGGGTCTCCCTGGGGGGTGTTCGGATGTGCGGGGTAGTGCGTTTCGAGTACGGCGGTGAAGAACGCGGCGACGTCCTCGCGCTCCAGGCCGGCCGCGCGGGCCCGCGCCGCCCAGTCCTCCAGCTCCGCGCGCAGCGGGGAGTCGGCGGGGGCGGCGCCCAGGGAGCGCCGTACGAAGGTGCCGAGGCCGCGCCGGGCCTCCACCAGGCCCTCGCGTTCCAGTTCGCGGTAGGCCTTCAGCACGGTGTTGGGGTTCACGGCGGTGGCCTCGACGACCTCGCGGGCCGTGGGCAGCTTGTCGCCGGGCTCCAGCAGGCCCAGGCGCAGGGCCTGCTTGGTCTGCTGCACGATCTGGACGTAGGTGGCCACGCCGCTGCGCCGGTCGATCCGGTAGTCGATCACTTGACAACCCCCTTTCACTAATTAAGTAGTGAAAGGGTGATGCAAGGGGGGTGGGAAAGTCAACCGTGATCCCGTGAACCGATCGCCGGGGCCCGTCCGATGAGGAGACGTGAGCGGAACGAGAAGCGACGGGGAGCTGCTGCGCGCCGTCGCGGCGGACGGGGACCGGAGCGCCTTCGAGGAGCTGTACCGGCGGTACGCGCCGTGGCTGACCGCCCGGATGCGCGGCCGGTGCGCCGACCCGGGGATCGTCGACGACGTCGTGCAGGAGACGTTCCTCGCGGTGTGGCGGGGGAGCGCGCGCTACCGGGAGGACGGGGACGTGGCCGGCTGGCTGTGGCGGATCGCCTCCCGCCGGCTGGTCGACGCCCTGCGCGGCGCCGGGGCGCGCGGCCGGCTGCGGCAGGCCCTGGCACGGCTGCGGCACCGGGACGAGGCGTCGGCGGAGGAGCGCGTGCTCGCGGGGGTGGAACACGGGGACCTCGCCGGTGCGCTGGTCCGGCTGTCGCCGGAACTGCGCGCGGTGCTCCAGGCCACGGTCGTCGACGGGCTGACCACCCGTGAGGCCGCCGTCCTGCTCGGCATCCCGCCGGGCACGGTCAAGACGCGGGCGATGCGGGCCCGCAGGCAACTCCGGGAGGCGCTGGCATGACGTACGGAACAACGGGCGGCACCGGCTGGCACGTGCCCGAGGCGGACCTGCGGGCCTACGCACGCGCCGAACTGGAGCCGCCCGTGCTCTGGTCGGCCGACACCCACCTCACCGCCTGCGCCCACTGCCGGACCGTCCTCGCCGAGGTGAGCGACCCCGTCGCCCTCGACGCCGGATGGGAGCGGCTCGACGCCGAGCTGGACGCGCCCCGGCCCGGATTCCTGGAGTCGCTGCTGCTGCGGCTCGGCATCGCCGACCACACCGCACGGCTGCTCGCCGCCACCCCGGCGCTGCGCCGCTCCTGGCTGGGCGCGGTCGCCGCCGTCCTCCTGCTCACCGTGGCCGTCACCGCCGGGTACGGCACCACCGGCTCCCCCACCCTCTTCCTCGCCCTCGCCCCGCTGCTGCCGCTCGCCGGGGTCGCCCTCTCGTACGGGCCCGTGCTGGACCCGACGTACGAGATGGCGGTCGTCGCCCCGACGCACGGCTTCCGGTTGCTGATGATCCGCACGGTGGCGGTGCTCGGCGCCGGGCTCGGCCTCAACGGGCTGGCCACCCTCGCCCTGCCCGGGTACGGACTGCGCGCCCTGGCCTGGCTGCTGCCCGCCCTCGCGCTCACCGCGACCGGGCTCGCGCTGACCGCCCGGCTCGGCCCGGTGCTCGCCCCGTCCCTCGTCGGCGGCGGCTGGATCGCGCTGCTGCTCACGGCGGACGCCGTCCGGGCCGGCGGGGACGGCCCGCTCGCCCCGTTCACCGCGGCCGGGCAGGGCGTGGCGGCCGCGGTCGCCGTACTCGCCGCCGGGCTGCTCGTCCTGCTCCGGGACCGCTTCGACCTCAGCAGCCGAAGCGCGGCCTGACGCCGTCCGGCCGCTCGCCGGAGGGGGCGGCCGGGCCCCCGGC
>NZ_JBHYVC010000077.1:0-35833 GCF_042749965.1 Streptomyces sp. NPDC059454
ATTCAGCCTCTCCGGCGTTTGAGGAGCGGGGGTCCGGGGGTAGCGCCCCCGAGGTGGGAAGGGTAAGGGCGGCGGGGGCGATCTCCTACGCCCCGTCGCGCGGCGGCTCGTCGTCCTCCGTGCCCGACGGCGTGCCCGGCTCCTGGGGGCCCGGCTTCGGTGGCCTCGGCTCCGAGGACGTGAAACCGCCGAAGCCGCGGCGGACCCGGCCGCCCAGGTCCCCGGCGCCGCCCGCGATGTCGCTGACCAGCTTCATCAGCGGGTCCTTGGAGTTGCGCACCTCGTCCGCGTAGCTGCTCGCCGACTCCCGCCAGGAGTCCCGCACCGAGGCGTCCTTGTCCTCGTCGCGGCGCGGGTAGTGGCCGTCCATGATCCGCTGGTAGTCGCGGGAGGCCGCCCACTTCTTCAGCTCGGCCGCCCGCACGGTGGTGAACGGGTGCGAGCGGGGCAGCACGTTGAGGATCTTCAGCACGGAGTCGCGCAGATCGCCCCCGGCCTCGTACTCCTCGGCCTGCTCCAGGAACGCGTCCACGTTCATCTCGTGCAGGTGGTTGCCGCCCGCGATCTTCATCAGGCCGCGCATCGAGGCCTGCGGGTCCTGGCCGACCAGCAGCCCCGCGCGGTCCGCGGACAGCTCCGACTTGCGGAACCACTCGCGCAGCGCCGTCACGATCGCCATGATCGCGACATTGCCGAGCGGGATCCACGCGACCCGGACCGCGAGCGACGTCAGGAACAGCAGGATCGTCCGGTACACCGAGTGCCCGGACAGCGCGTGCCCGACCTCGTGCCCGACGACCGCCCGCATCTCCTCCTCGTCGAGCAGCTCCACCAGACCCGTGGTCACCACGATGATCGGCTCGTCCAGGCCGATGCACATCGCGTTCGGATTCGGATCCTGGTTGACGTACATCGGCGGGACCTTCTCCAGGTCCAGGATGTGGCAGGCGTCCCGCAGCATGTCGTTGAGATGCGCGAACTGCCGGTCCGAGACCCGCACCGAGTCGGACAGGAACAGCAGCCGCAGACTGCGCTCGGGCAGCAGGCCGCTCAGCGCCTTGAAGACCGTGTCGAAACCGCTCAGCCTCCGCAGCGCCACCAGCGCCGAGCGGTCGGCCGGATGCTCGTACGCCCGCGAGGAGATACCGGGGAAGCGCCTGCGCTGCCTGCTCGGCACGCTCTCGTGCCCGTTGTGCTGATGGCCGTCGGACATGTATCCCCCATGTGCGTCTGAGTGACCCTTCGCGGCCCTGTGTGCGGCCCTTCGCTCCCCCGAGACGGAGTCCGGCCCGGTCGGAGTCACCGTGGACGGGCGGTGACGGACGGCGGGACGGCCGAGGAGGCGCGGGGATTCCGCTCCGGGTGCTTCCGATCGTGATGGTGGTGGGCTGTGCGCTCACCGCGTGGTTCCTGTCGCGCGGCTACAGCCGGAAGGACGACTGGGCGGCGGGGAAGGTTCCTTCCGCCCGCCACCGGGCCCGCAACGGCGGAGTCGGCGTGATCGGCGCGAAGGCGCCCGCTTACGATGAGCCGACGTCTTTATACCGCCCACACGCGATAGGTCCTGCCGAAGATGAGCATCTCCAGCACCGCTGCCCAGTTCGCCACCCTTGCCGCCGAGGGCGGAGAGCACGGTGGCAACCACGAGAGCCTCAACCCCTACCTCACCGGCGGCGGCGCCCTGTTCGTCCTGCTGCTCCTGCTGTGGATCACCACCCGCTTCAACCGCGACCGCTGAGTCCCCCGCCGGCCGCCCTGGCGGACGGGGTTCTCAGGCCGGGCCGGTAGGGTCTGCACGCATGGGAGAGCAGGACATGCCTACCGGCCCCGGCAGCGGCCCGGCGCGGCAGGGCAGGCGCCGTCTCGGCGTGATGGGCGGCACCTTCGACCCGATCCACCACGGACACCTGGTGGCGGCCAGCGAGGTCGCCGCGCAGTTCCGCCTCGACGAGGTGGTGTTCGTCCCCACCGGCCAGCCGTGGCAGAAGAGCCACCGCGCGGTCTCCGCCGCCGAGGACCGCTATCTGATGACGGTCATCGCGACCGCCGAGAACCCGCAGTTCTCGGTGAGCCGCATCGACATCGACCGCGGCGGCCCCACCTACACCGTGGACACCCTGCGCGACCTGCGCGCGCTCAACCCGGACACGGACCTGTTCTTCATCACCGGCGCCGACGCCCTCGCCCAGATCCTCACCTGGCGCGACAGCGAGGAACTGTTCTCCCTGGCGCACTTCATCGGCGTGACCCGGCCCGGCCACCACCTGACCGACGCGGGCCTGCCCGAGGGCGGTGTCTCGCTCGTCGAGGTCCCCGCCCTCGCCATCTCCTCGACGGACTGCCGTGCGAGAGTCGCCAAGGGAGAACCCGTCTGGTACCTGGTGCCGGACGGAGTCGTGCGCTACATCGACAAGCGCGAGCTGTACCGCGGCGAGTGAGCCGAGAGGGGCACCGGTGAACGACCGATACGACGCGGGGTACGGGGCCGACGGGGGCGCCCCGTACGAACTCGTCGGCTACGACGAGTACGGCCGGCCTGTCTACCGCCAGGCCACGGACCGGCAGGACCGGCAGGGGCAGCAGGACTGGCAGGGGCAGCAGGACCGGCAGGACCAGCAGGACGACGGGTACCAGCAGCAGGGCTACGGCTACGACCCGTACGGCACGGGCGGACACCAGCAGCCCCCGTACGACCCCTACGGGACCGGGACCGGGGCCCCGCAGCAGCCGCAGGCACCGTCCTACGACGCCTACGACGCCTACGGCACCCAGCAGGGCGGCCAAGGCGGCCAGGGGGCCCCGTACGACCCCTACGGGCAGAGCGCGCACACCGGGCAGCAGCCCCGCGTCGCCGAGCAGACCGCGCACATCCCGCAGCAGCCCGGCCCGGCCGACGACGAGCGGGGTCCCGACGGGCCCGCACCGGAGTACCGCACCGAGCAGTTCGCGTTCGTCGAGGAGCCCGACGGCGACTCCGAGGACGTCATCGACTGGATGAAGTTCACCGAGAACCGCACCGAGCGCCGGGAGGAGGCCAAGCGCCGCGCCCGCAGCCGGATCGTCGCCCTGGTCGTGGTGTTCGCCCTGGTCGCGGCCGGTGGCGTCGGCTACCTCTGGTACGCCGGGAAACTGCCGGGCCTGTCCGACTCCGGCTCCGGCACGGGCACCACGACGGCCGCGGGCGCCCAGAAGCGGGACGTGATCGTCGTACACCTGCACGACACCACAGGCGGCGGCACCGCCACCGCCCTGCTCGTCGACAACACCACCACCGGGCAGGGCACCACCGTCCTGCTGCCCAACTCCCTCGCCCTGACCGCCGACGACGGCACCACCACCACGCTCGCCAAGTCGGTCGAGGACGACGGCTCCGAAGGCACCAGGACCGCCCTCGACACCGTCCTCGGCACGGACATCGAGGGCACCTGGCGGCTGGACACCCCGTTCCTGCTCACCCTCGTCGACCTCGTCGGCAACATCGAGGTCGACACCGACACCGACGTGCCCGACCCGGACGCCGGGAAGAAGGGCGAGGCGCCCCTGGTCAAGAAGGGGAAGGGCCAGACCCTCAGCGGCAAGATGGCCGTCGCCTACGCCACCCACCGCGGCTCCGGCGAGGCCCGGAACGCCCAGCTGGAGCGGTTCGGGCAGGTCCTGCACGGTGTCCTGCGCAAGATGACCTCCGACCCGGACGCCGCCACGACCACCATCCAGACCCTCGGGCAGATCATCGAGCCGCCGCTCACCGACAAGGACCTCGGCTCCTTCCTCGCCCGGCTCTCCGAACTGGCCAAGGGCGGCGACCACAAGAGCGCCGTGCTGCCCGTGCAGGACGACGGCACGCTCACCGCCCAGGCGAGCGACAGCGTGGTCAAGGACGTCCTCGGCGGCACCGCCAAGAGCCCCGACCCGGACGCCGCGGTCAGCGTCTCCGTCCGCAACGCCACCGGGGTGGAGAACCGCACCGAGAAGGCCCGCGTGGTGCTCCTCAACGGCGGCTTCACCTTCCGGGAGGCCGGTACCGCCGCCGCCTCGGAGGCGACCTCGAAGGTCGTCTACGCGGACGCCGCCGACAAGGAGAACGCCGGCGAGGTCGCCAAGACCCTGGGGCTGCCCGCCGACTCCGTCACCAAGGGCGAGGTCTCCGCGAACGCCCGGGTCTCGGTCGTCCTCGGGCAGGACTACGACCCCGGCTCCTAGCGCTCTCCGGGCGCGCCCTCCGTCATGGCGTGGGGTGCGCCCGGCGGTCCGTGAGACCCTTGAGGGCAAGTGTCCACCGACCGAAAGCCTTGTAGTGACCGCAACCGACCGTTCCCTCGAGCTCGTCACCACCGCCGCCCAGGCGGCCGCCGACAAGCTCGCGCACGACATCGTCGCCTACGACGTCAGTGACGTGCTGTCCATCACCGACGCCTTCCTGCTGGCCTCCGCACCCAATGACCGCCAGGTCAAATCGATCGTCGACGAGATCGAGGAGCGGCTCAGCAAGGAGCTCGGCGCCAAGCCGGTCCGCCGCGAGGGCGACCGCGAGGCCCGCTGGGTGCTGCTCGACTACGTCGACATCGTCGTCCACGTCCAGCACAGCGAGGAGCGCGTCTTCTACGCCCTGGAGCGGCTGTGGAAGGACTGCCCCGAACTGGAGCTGCCCGAGGACGCCCGGGCCACCCGCGGCAAGGCCGCCGAGCACGCGAAGCTCCAGGAGGCCGAGGAGGCGGCGCAGCCCGGCGGTGACTGGCGGTGAGCGCCACCGGTGAGGTGAGCGGGTCCGCGCGCCGGGGCCGCCGCGTCATCCTGTGGCGGCACGGCCAGACGTCCTGGAACGTGGAGCGCCGCTTCCAGGGCTCCACGGACGTGGACCTCACCGAGACCGGTGTCGCCCAGGCCCGCCGGGCCGCCCGCCTGCTCGCGGGGCTGAAGCCCGACGCGATCGTCGCCTCGGACCTGAAGCGGGCCGCGGCCACCGCCGCCGAGCTCGCCGCGCTCACCGGCCTGGACGTCGTCCACGACGAGGCCCTGCGGGAGACCTACGCGGGCGTCTGGCAGGGCCTGACGCACGACGAGATCATCGTCAGGTACGGCGACGAGTACACCGCGTGGAAGCGCGGTGAGCCGGTCCGCCGGGGCGGTGGCGAGCTGGAGACCGAGGTCGCCGACCGCGCCGCCCCTGTGGTGCTGCGGCACGTCGAGAAGCTCCCGGAGGACGGCACGCTCGTCGTGGTCAGCCACGGCGGCACCATCCGCACCACCATCGGCCGGCTGCTCGGACTCGACCCGCACAACTGGGAGAGCCTGGGCGGTCTCACCAACTGCTGCTGGTCCGTCCTCGGCGAGGGCGCCCGGGGCTGGCGGCTGCTCGAGCACAACGCCGGCACCCTGCCGGAACCGGTGCTCGGCGACGACGACTGAGTGCGCTCCGATCCGGCCCCGGGACGCCCCGGGACCCGGATTTCACTTTCCGGCAGGTCGCAGGCTAAAGTTCTTCTTGTTCGCCCCGCCGAGCGGGACGGAACACCAGGAGGTCACCCCGTGTGGCAACCAGGGGCTATAGCTCAGTTGGTAGAGCGCCTGCATGGCATGCAGGAGGTCAGGAGTTCAATTCTCCTTAGCTCCACATGACGAAGATCCCGCCTCCCCCAGGGAGGCGGGATCTTTCGTTGCCCGCCGGTGAGCAGCACGGTCCTGGCACGCGTATACCTCTGCGAGGCGTAGAGCCGTGTCCCGACCGGTACCACGGCGTCGCTGACCGTGTCGGCCCGGCCGTGGCAGAATCAAACGGCCGGAAGGGGGGCGCGGCCCGACGGGAGGGAGTTGTGATGCCTGCGAGCATCCTCGAGGAGGTCGACCACCTTCTCGGAACGGTGTCGACGCCACGGACCTCGACCCGCCCCGGCTGCCCTTCCCGCGGCTCCGCGCACGTCGCCCAGGTGCTCGACGACAACGGCGGGGTGTCCTACGTGCGCACGGCCTGCGGCCACAGCTGGAGCTGATCGATGGGTGCACACAGGCGGAAGTGCGACTGGTGCGGCAGCGGCACGCCGATCGTCCGGGACATGGAGCCGATCAATCCCGACTACCAGTACTGGTGCGAGGAATGCGCGCGGGCGCTGATCATAAAAGGCGACCCCATCGAGACGTACCGCGAACTCGAGGGGGAGCCGATCTACGGCCGGCTGCTGGAGGAGCACTGCACGCTCAAGCGCTTCTATTCGTTCGTGACCGCGTAACCCTCGGCAGGGGGAATTCGGGACATAGGTGAGCGAAGTGAAATCGATTTGGTGTTGGCCCGGGTCGACCGTGTAAAGTTGGCGTCGCCGCCGGGGAAACC
This sequence comes from Streptomyces sp. NPDC059454, assembly GCF_042749965.1. Lineage (NCBI taxonomy): Bacteria > Bacillati > Actinomycetota > Actinomycetes > Kitasatosporales > Streptomycetaceae > Streptomyces > Streptomyces sp. NPDC059454. The sequence continues at coordinate 6,326 of NZ_JBHYVC010000077.1, forward strand.
GGGCGGAGCGACACAAGGGGCTATAGCTCAGTTGGTAGAGCGCCTGCATGGCATGCAGGAGGTCAGGAGTTCAATTCTCCTTAGCTCCACAGAAGTAGAGGGCGGATCATCCGAACGGATGGTCCGCCCTCGCTGGTTCTGCCCTTGTTGCTTCTGTCCTCGCTGGTTGCGCCCTCACCGGTGGTGAGGGCGCAACCTCAGCGGCCCAGGGCGCAACCTCAGCGGCCCAGGGCGCGCCGGCCGCGCCCCTGCGAGAGCACCGGCAGATTGCGGGACGGTGCCTTGGCCTGGGGCGCCTCGTCCTCGATGCGCAGGGCCAGTGCCGGGCAGCGGCGCACCGCCCGCAGCGCCTTCGCCTCCGCGAAACGCGGCACCTGCGCCTGGGCCACCGTCGGGAAGCCGTCCGCGCCGAGCTGGAAGACCTCCGGGAGGATGTCCGCGCACAGGCCGTGGCCCCGGCACAGCGTCCAGTCGACGTAGATCTTCTGGCGGCTGGGCCCGTTCTCCTCCCCGCCGCCGCCCGGGATGCCCGTAGGGGCCCTGCCCCCTTCGAAGAGCGGCAGGACGCCCGCCACGGGCCGTCCGCAGCCGTTGCCGAGGACATGGGCGGCGAGGTCGTCGGTGAACGCCTTGAGGGTCGACTCCAGGAACATCGCGGAGCCGTCCGGGTGTGAACACGCCCCGCGCCGCTTCACGTTCTTGGCGACCTGCTTGACCGCCTCCAGGGCGGCGGGACCGCCGCCGTTGAGGATGTCCTCGAGGCCGCGCGCGGCGGCCGGCAGCCCCAGGTAGCAGGGGCCGCACTGGCCGGCGCTCTCCTCCGCCAGCCACTGGGCGACCCGCAGCGACTCGCCCAGCGGGCAGGTGTCCTGACTGATCGGCAGGATGGCGCCCGCGCCCAGCGAACCGCCCACCGCGTCCAGGGAGTTGCGGGAGACGATCGCCTCGTTGACGGTCGCCGCGTCGATCCACTTGCCGTGGTAGCCGCCCGTCAGCACCCCCTGCGGCATCGGTGGGGCACCGGCGAGCTGCAGGACGTAGCGCAGCGGCACCCCCGTCGGCACCTCGATCACCATGGGGCGGGCCACCGCCCCGGACACCGTGAGCATCACGGTGCCCGGCTCGTCGTAGAGGCCGGTGTTGCCGTAGCGCTCCGGGCCGATGCGGGCGGCGATGGCGAGCTGGGCGAAGGTCTCGGCGTTGGACAGCAGCGTGGGCGCGCCGCCGACGCCGTTCTTCGAGGCGCTGGTCTTGCGGCCCGGCGGGATCGCCGGGCCGCCGTCGATGGAGCGGATCAGGGAGGCCGCGGCACCGGTGACCATGCGGACCGGGTTGCGCTGCACGCGGGCACGCAGCGCGGAGCGGCGTCCGTTGTTCAGGCCGCGCTCGGCGAGCGCGGCCTCCATGGAGCGCTGGGTGGACTCCCGGGTGACCCCCACCACGAGCGTGCGGGCACCCATGGCCTCGGCGCACAGCAGCGCGCCGTCCAGGATGAGGTGCGGAGCACGGTTGATCAGCACCGTGTCCTTGCGGCAGGCCGGCTCGTCCTCGCTGCCGTTGACGACGACGACCGGCCTCACGCCGCGCTTGATCGCCGTTTCGGCGACCGAGCGCAGCTTCTTGTGGAAGGGGAATCCCGCGCCGCCGCGGCCCCTGAGGTTGATGCGTTCGGCGAGCTGGGCGAGCTGCTCACCGCCCAGCGGCTCGAGCGGCCCGTGCACCTTGAGGTGCATGGGCAGATCGAGCCGGTCGACAAGGTCGAAACCCGACGTGAGCTGGGGAAGCCCGACCACGCGGACTTCGGGTACGTCGGGCAGGGCCTCGTTCACTTATAGCCTCCGGACGGCGTGTTCCAAGGTTCGCCCGAACCCGGTGCGTCGAAGTCGTAGGACGACGAGGGCGACGCACCGGGGAGTGGTTCATTGGCGGGACCGCTGTTGTACGTGTCACTCGGGTTGTACGTGGCGTAGAGGCCGTTCGTCTCACCGGTGTCGTACACATCACGTGAATCGAAGCCGGAGGCGGCCGAATTGTCATAGGCCGGGATGCTGTATCCGGTGTCCTGGAGCGGGTCGTACGCCGACGGCGGGGCCTCGCCGACCGGTGGCGGGGACGGGATCGGCCAGTTGCCCGAGGTGCTGGAGGGACCGTCCACGCGCGGGACGGCCTCCGTGGGCCGCATGTCCGGCGGCAGCTCCATGCGGGCGGTCGCGTCGGTGAGGGGCGTCTGTCCGGCGGGCGGGCGGCCGGGCGTCGACACCGCGCGGTAGGCGGCCGCGAAGCCGTTCGCCGGTTCCGGGGCGGGGGCGCGTTCGGCGGTCTCGTACAGCGGGCGTTCGCCGCGCGGGCGTTCGCCCCGCCGGTCACCTTCCCCGCGCGGGCGCCCGTCGCCCCGTGCGGGGCCGCGCCCGCCGCCGTATCCCGGCAGGGAGGACCCGGCCGCCCGGGACCTGCTCTCCTCCAACCGTTCCTCGCGACTCCGCTGCTGGTCGGCGGTGCCGAGCAGCGCGGTGATCCGGTCGGCGATTCTGCGCTTCACGCGGGGCGGGGAGGCGCGCACGGCGAGGGCCGCCATGACGCCGACCAGGGACAGTCCGTAGAGGATCAGGAAGACCGGCTTCGCCGCTCGACCCGCGTAGAGGCCGTGCACCAGCGCGGCGCACCAGGCCGGATAGGCCAGCATGTGCATCGCCCGCCAGCGGGCCGCGACCGGCGCCGGGGAGGCGAAGCGGTTGCGCAGCACGCCGGTGATGCCGACGAAGATCATCAGCAGGCCGGCGAGGGTGCCGAGCCCGATGAGGAAGGACCGGCCGGCGACGGCCTCGTCGTCCGTGAGGGCCAGCCCGAAGGGGATGACCGCGGCGATCCAGGTGGTGTGGTCCAGGGCCAGCTTGATGCCTATGTGCACCAGCAGGAAGGCGATCGAGGCGACCGCGGTGGTCCGGTGCACCGCCTGCGCCAGGATCCGCTGGCGGGGACCCAGCAGGATCCGGTCCTGGGCGACGAGCCCCCAGATCACCGAGCAGCTGAGGCAGACGAGCGACAGGACGCCCACGCCGAAGTTGAGGAACTCGGCGAACCAGTCGTCCGCCGTGCTGTCGTCCGGCCTCACGACCTGCCTCCCGGCGTCACGACGCGGAGCGGGCACGGCGGAACCGCAGCCGACCGGCCCCGAGCGGGGGGTGGGCTGCTGTCTGGACGAGGGTTCATGGGGGCAACTCCGAAGGTTCGGTAAAGCGGTCCCGCTGCCGAACTCTAAGGCTCGTCATACCGATGAGTACGAGGTTTGAGTTATTGCGCTGTTATCAAAAGACAATGAGGCTGTTGTGATGTCCCTTAGTGGTTGTTACGCGAAGTAACCTTTGACTTTGGGTCAGTGTGTCGTGGAAGCGCGTCGCGACCGGATCGGTGGCTGCGGTACCCTGGCGCCATGCGTGCCGTACGCCTTCTGCTTAGCGAGCCGCGCTGATCAGTCCCGACCGCCGGTGACCGGCAGGTCGGAATCGGCGCGGCGTCCCCTCCTGTGCGAGGGGATTTTTCATTTCCGGGAAGCCGCAGCAGCAGGCAGAGACGATCGATGGAGCATTGAGGATCATGAGCGAGACGAACCCCGCTGCCACCGCAGCCGCGGAGGCCGCGCCGCACCGCTACACGGCCGCCCTGGCGGCCGAGATCGAGGCACGCTGGCAGGACTTCTGGGACGCCGAGGGGACGTACGCCGCGCCCAATCCGAGCGGTGACCTGTCGGGTGATCCGGAGACGGCCGCCAGGCCCAAGAAGTTCATCATGGACATGTTCCCGTACCCCTCCGGTGCCGGACTGCACGTCGGACACCCGCTGGGCTACATCGCCACCGACGTCTTCGCCCGCTTCCAGCGCATGACCGGGCACAACGTCCTGCACACCCTGGGCTTCGACGCCTTCGGCCTGCCCGCCGAGCAGTACGCGGTGCAGACCGGCACGCACCCGCGCGTGTCGACCGAGGCCAACATGGAGAACATGAAGTCCCAGCTGCGCCGGCTGGGCCTGGGCCACGACAAGCGCCGGTCGTTCGCCACGATCGACCCGGACTACTACAAGTGGACCCAGTGGATCTTCCTGCAGATCTTCAACTCCTGGTACGACGACGAGGCGAAGCGGGCCCGCCCGATCGCCGAGCTGGTCGAGCGGTTCGAGTCCGGTGAGCGCGGCGTCCCCGGCGACCGCTCCTGGAGCGAGCTGACCGAGGCCGAGCGCGCCGACGTCCTGGGCGAGCACCGCCTGGCCTACGCCTCCGACGCGCCGGTCAACTGGTGCCCCGGCCTGGGCACCGTGCTGGCCAACGAGGAGGTCACCGCCGAGGGCCGCTCCGAGCGCGGCAACTTCCCCGTCTTCAAGGCCAAGCTGCGCCAGTGGAACATGCGGATCACCGCCTACGCCGACCGGCTGCTCGACGACCTGGACGCGCTGGACTGGCCCGAGGCCATCAAGCTGCAGCAGCGCAACTGGATCGGCCGCTCCGAGGGCGCCCGCGTCGACTTCCCCATCGACGGCGAGAACATCACCGTCTTCACCACCCGCCCCGACACCCTGTTCGGCGCGACCTACATGGTGCTGGCGCCCGAGCACCCGCTGGTCGAGAAGTTCACGCCCCAAAAGTGGCCCGAGGGCACCCACGAGGTGTGGACCGGGGGACACGCCACGCCCGCGGAGGCCGTCGCCGCCTACCGCGCGCAGGCCGCCTCCAAGTCCGACGTCGAGCGGCAGGCCGAGGCCAAGGACAAGACCGGCGTCTTCATCGGCGCGTACGCCACCAACCCGGTCAACGGCGAGCAGGTCCCCGTCTTCATCGCCGACTACGTCCTGATGGGCTACGGCACCGGCGCGATCATGGCCGTCCCCGCCGGCGACCAGCGCGACTTCGAGTTCGCGCGCGCCTTCGAGCTGCCGATCCGCTGCATCGTCGAGCCCACCGACGGCCGGGGCACGGACACCTCGACCTGGGAGAACGCCTTCGCGTCGTACGACGCCAGGATCATCAACTCGTCGAACGACAAGGTCTCCCTGGACGGCCTGGGCGTCGCCGAGGCCAAGGCGCGCATCATCGAGTGGCTGGAGAGCGAGGGCCACGGCGAGGGCACTGTCAACTTCCGCCTGCGCGACTGGCTGTTCAGCCGGCAGCGCTACTGGGGAGAGCCCTTCCCGATCGTCTACGACGAGGACGGCATCGCCCACCCCCTGCCCGAGTCGATGCTGCCGCTGGAGCTGCCCGAGGTCGAGGACTACAGCCCGCGCACCTTCGACCCGGACGACGCCGACACCCAGCCCGAGACGCCGCTGTCGCGCAACGAGGACTGGGTCCACGTCACCCTGGACCTGGGCGACGGCCGCGGTCCGCGCGCGTACCGCCGCGAGACCAACACCATGCCCAACTGGGCCGGTTCCTGCTGGTACGAGCTGCGCTACCTGGACCCGCACAACAGCGACAAGCTGGTCGACCCGGCCGTCGAGCAGTACTGGATGGGCCCGCGCGAGGGCATGCCGCACGGCGGCGTCGACCTGTACGTCGGCGGCGCCGAACACGCCGTACTGCACCTGCTGTACGCCCGCTTCTGGTCCAAGGTGCTGTACGACCTGGGACACGTGTCGTCCGCGGAGCCGTTCCACAAGCTGTTCAACCAGGGCATGATCCAGGCCTACGTCTACCGCGACAGCCGGGGCATCGCCGTACCGGCCGCCGAGGTGGAGGAGCGCGACGGCGGATACTGGTACCAGGGCGAGAGGGTCTCCCGGCTGCTGGGCAAGATGGGCAAGTCCCTGAAGAACGCGGTCACTCCGGACGAGATCTGCGCCGAGTACGGGGCCGACACGCTGCGCCTGTACGAGATGGCCATGGGCCCGCTGGACGTGTCCCGGCCGTGGGACACCCGCGCGGTGGTCGGTCAGTTCCGGCTGCTGCAGCGGCTGTGGCGCAACATCGTCGACGAGGCGAGCGGTGAGGTGACCGTCGTCGACACCGAGGAGGTCGACGAGGACACCCTGCGCGCCCTGCACAAGGCGATCGACGGCGTGCGCGGCGACCTGGAGGGCATGCGGTTCAACACCGCCATCGCCAAGGTCACCGAGCTGAACAACCACCTGACCAAGCGGTCGGGCGCGCTGCCGCGCTCCGTCGCGGAGTCCCTGGTGCTGCTGGTCGCTCCGCTGGCCCCGCACATCGCCGAGGAGCTGTGGCGCAAGCTGGGGCACGCGGACTCGGTGGTGCACCAGGACTTCCCGGTGGCCGACCCGGCGTACGTGGTCGACGAGACCGTCACCTGTGTCGTGCAGATCAAGGGCAAGGTGAAGGCGCGGCTGGAGGTGTCCCCGGGTATCGCCGAGGACGAGCTGGAGAAGGTCGCGCTGGCCGACGAGCGGGTCGTCGCGGCGCTGGACGGCGCCGGGATCCGCAAGGTGATCGTCCGGGCGCCGAAGCTGGTGAACATCGTCCCGGCGTGAGGTGGGCGTCAGGGCCCGTCCGGCATGATCCGCCGGACGGGCTTCAGGGTGCCCGGTGGTCTCGGTGGCTCTGGTGGTCCCGGTGACCCTGGTGGTCCCGGTGGTCCGGGTGGTCCCCTACGGGCAGGTTCGGGGTTTTTCAGGAACTCCGGACCTGCCCGCTGCGTTTACCGTTGAAGAGCGGCGCGAAGTGCGCCGGAACAGGCCGAAGGGGCCCGGAGGAGGAGCTTCGTGGAAGCGGTGTTCGCAGTGGTCGCCCTGCTTTTCGTGCTCTTCGTCGTGCTCGGCGCCTACGCCACGGTGAAGGTCGTCGGCGCCGCCAAGCGCAGCGCGGACCGCCACATCACCCAGGCCCGTCGCACGGTCGAGGACCACACCCTGCGGGCCAAGGCCTTCGTGCAGCCCGGCCCGGCCGGTGAGATCGCCCAGCTCCGGCTGGGGCTGCGCAGTTCCATGCGGGCCACCCAGGACGCCCTGGAGGCCGCCGTCGCCGAGGACGAGTCCCTCAAGGAGTCCCTCGGCCTCTTCCAGCGACTCAGCGCGCACGGCCACGAACTGGACGGCGAACTCAGGCGTCTGGAGTCCGAACCGGACCGCACCGCCCTCGCCGCCCGGCTGCCCGAGCTGCGCGAGCGCACCGAGCGCGTCACGAGCTCCGCGGACTCCCTGCGCTGGGCGGCCCGCGACCGCGCGCGCCGTTTCGCCTCCGACGACCTGGACTCGCTGAGCGAGCAGATCGGCATGGAGGCCGGGGCCCTGCGCCACTGGACCACCACGGAGCAGCACCCGGCACCCCCGCCCTGGCCCGAGGCCCCCGCCGCCGACGCCCCGGCGGCCGGGCATACCTGGCAGGACACCCCCGAGCCCGCCCCGGCGAAGGAACCGGAACAGCAGCCCGCCCGGCCCGCCATCACCCCGCCGGCACCGCGTCCCACCTACCCTTGGCAGAAGAAGCCCCGCCCCGAGAGCACCACGTGAGCACCACGTGAGCACCCTCTGATCCGGCCACCCTCGAACCCGTCCCGCGAGGCCGGGCTGCCGCACGGGCACTACGGCAGGTAACCTCCAGCTCATGTCCCGCCATGTCGCGATCGTCACCGATTCAACGGCCTACCTGCCGGCCCGGACGATGGAGCGGCACCGCATCACGGCGGTACCTCTGACCGTGGTCCTCGGCGACCGCGCGCTCGAAGAGGGCACCGAGATCTCCACCCGCTCCCTCGCCCAGGCTTTGCAGAAGCGGCGCCCGGTCACCACCTCACGGCCCGGCCCCGAGGTGTTCGCCGAGACCTACCGCAGGGTCGCCGAGTCCGGCGCGACCGGCATCGTCTCCCTCCACCTCTCCGCCGAGCTCTCCGGCACGTACGACGCGGCGGTCGTGGCCGCCCGTGAGGCGCCCGTGCCGGTGCGGGTGGTGGACACCGGCATGATCGCGATGGCGCTCGGGTTCTGCGCGCTGACGGCGGCGGAGACCGCGGAGGCGGGCGGCACGGTGGACGAGGCGGTCACGGCCGCGGAGAAGCGGGCGGCGGACACGTCCGCCTACTTCTACGTCGACACGCTCGACTATCTGCGCCGGGGCGGCCGGATCGGTGCCGCGCAGGCCCTGCTGGGTTCGGCCCTCGCGGTCAAGCCGCTGCTGCAGCTGGCGGGCGGTCGTATCGAACCACTGGAGAAGGTGCGTACGGCGTCGAAGGCGATCGCCCGCCTGGAGGAGATCGCGGCCGAGCGGGCGGGCGGTGCGGAGGTAGACGTCGCCGTTCACCATCTCGCCGCGCAGGAGCGCGCGTCGGCCCTCGCGGACCGGCTGCGGACCCGGCTGCCGGGACTGGCCGACCTGCATGTCAGCGAGGTGGGTGCGGTGATCGGGGCGCACACGGGGCCCGGACTGCTGGGGGTCGTGGTCTCGACGCGCTCGTACGGGTGACGGAGTTGTCCACAATCGGGCGGTGATCCCCGGGAATCGAGCAAGATCATCGCGGATGGGGTGATGTGCCGGATCCTCCTGGCATGGCACTTCGATCACGCTCACGCACAGCGACGGCAACCAGCGGCCCGGGCCGCCCACCCGGCTCCGACGGCCGCGCCCGCCACCGCCGGCCGACCGGACTCCGTGGCCGGGCCCCGCACCGGGACCGCCGGGCGGCGGCGGAGGAACTCCGCCGCCGGGCGGAGTCACTGTTCGACGGCGCCGACCGCTCCGCGCACGCCAGGCGACCACCGGCCTGGGCCCTGACCGGCACCCGCCGCATCAGGCGGGCCGGCTCCTCGGCGGCCGTGGACCGGTCGACGGCTGGGGACCGCCTCGGGGGCACGGACGGTGGGACGGCTGCGGATCGTGCGCCGGCCCGGGAGCCCTCGGAAACCGTGGAACGTGCGGGCGCCGGGGAACACGCGGGGGCCGTGAATCGCTCGATGGCCGCGGATCGCGCAGGGAGTGCGGATCGACCGGCGGATGTGGGCCGGCCGGGGCCCGAGGGCTCGTCGACGGGCGTGGGCCGGGCGATGGCTCCGGGGCGGTCGGCGGGGACGGTGCGGGCGGCGGCTGTGGATCGGCGGACCGTGCAGGGGCGTGCGGCGGCCGCGGCCCTTCTCGTGGCGGGGCCCGGTGGTGGTGCGGTCGCGGTGGACGACGAGGGTGACGTCACGGTCCCGGAGGAGGCCGGCGGCGGGTCCGAGCACGGGCGACGGCGGGAGCGGGCCGGCCTCGCGCTGCGGGAGCGTCTGCCGTTGTGGGTGCGGGTGCGGTGCGGGATGGAGTGGCGGAGCGTGGTCGCGCTGTCGGTGCTGCTCGTGGTCGCCGTGGGCTTCGCCGTACAGCACTTCTGGGCCGGGCGGACCCAGCCGGTACGGGCGCCGGAGGTGGTGCGGGCGGCGGCGGTTCCGCACGGGGAGCACGTCAAGGGCGCGACGAAGGGGGAGGCCGCGCCGGACGGCGCGGTGAAGCCCGGCGGCTCGGCGGGGCCCGGGATCGTGGTCGACGTCAGCGGCAAGGTGCGGCACCCGGGAATCCATCGCCTGCCCGCCGGTTCACGCGTCGAGGACGCGCTGCGGGCAGCCGGCGGAGTACGGCCCGGCACCAGGACCGACACCCTGAACCGCGCCCGTTTCCTCGTCGACGGCGAACAGGTGGTCGTAGGGGGCCCGGCACCGTCCGGAACAGCCCCCGGCGGCAGCCCCGGTACGGCGGGAACCGGCCCCACCGCACCGGTGTCCCTCAACACCGCCACCACGGACCAGCTCGACACCCTGCCCGGAGTCGGCCCCGTGCTCGCCCAGCACATCGTCGACTACCGCACCCGGAACGGCGGCTTCCGCTCGGTGGACGAACTCCGCGAGGTGAACGGCATCGGAGACCGCCGTTTCGCGGATCTGCGGAACCTCGTACGACCATGAGGACCGAGCCGACGGAGACGGCGGCGCCACCGCTCCCACAGCCCACCGCCCGGCGCCACGTCCACGCCGCCTCCGGGAAGCGGCTCGGAGCCGCGCACCCGAGGCAGGAGGGGCCGACGGACCTGCGACTGGTCCCGCCCGCCCTGGCCGCCTGGGCCACGGCCGCCGTGATGCTGCACGCCCCGCCCGGCCGGGCGACGGGCGCGGTGATCGTCTCCCTGCTGACAGCCGGCGCCCTCCTCATGGTGCGCAGCCGCCTGACCGGGCGGGTACGGGCCACCGCCCACGCCACCGCCGCCGTGCTGCTCTGCGTCGCAGCGGCCGCCGGATCGGCGGGGCTGCACGGCGCGGACCTGCGACGGGGCCCCGTGCCCGCACTGGCGCGGGAGTACGCCCCGGTGACCGCCGAGGTCGAGACCACCTCCGACCCCCGGCTCACCCGGCCCAGGGTCAGCGGCAACCACATGGCCCCGGCCTCCGTACTGATCGAGGCCGACGTGCGGCGGGTGGAGCGGGCCGGCGGCACGGCGGAGACGACCCGCACGCCCGTACTGCTGATCGTCGACCCGGGCTCGTCCGGACGCACCGCACCGGACGCCGAGGGCCGCTCCCCTTGGCTCGCCCTCCTGCCCTCCACCCGCCTCCGCGTCGAGGCACGGCTCGCCCCGGCGAGGGCGGGCGGCGACCGGTTCGCCGCCGTGCTGCGGGTGAAGGGCCGCGACGGCCCGGAGACCGTCGGCCGGCCGTCGGGTCCGCAGCGGCTGGCGGGACGGCTGCGGGCCGGGCTGCGGGAGGCGACCGACGGACTGCCGGCGGACGCGCGGGCGCTGCTGCCCGGCCTGGTCGTGGGCGACACCGCCAGGATCACCCCCGAACTGGACGAGGCGTTCAGGGAGACCGACCTCACCCACACGCTCGCCGTCTCCGGCGCCAACTTCACCATCCTCCTCGCTCTGCTCCTCGGCCCGCCCGGCCTGGCGCAGCGGGCCGAGCGACGCGGACTGGCACCCCGCCTCGGCATCCCCCTGCGGGCCACCGCACTGCTGGGCGCGGCGCTCTCCCTCGCCTTCGTCGTCGTGTGCCGGCCCGATCCCAGCGTGCTGCGGGCCGCCGCCTGCGGATCCGTCGCCCTGCTCGCGCTCGCCACCGGCCGCCGCAGATCTCTGATCCCGGCGCTGGCGACGGCCGTCCTGCTCCTGGTGCTGTACGACCCGTGGCTGGCCCGCAGTTACGGCTTTCTCCTCTCGGTGCTGGCCACCGGCGCGCTGCTCACGCTCGCGCCGCGCTGGAGCGCGGGACTGCGGCGGCGCGGGGTGCCGCCCCGCCTCGCGGAGGCGCTGGCCGCCGCGGGTGCCGCGCAGGTCGTGTGCGCGCCGGTGGTCGCCGTGCTGGCGGCGCGGGTCAGCCTGGTGGCGATCCCGTGCAACCTGCTCGCGGAGTTCGCGCTCGCGCCGGCCACGGTGCTGGGCTTCCTGGCCCTGGCGACGGCGCCGGTGGCGATACCGGCGGCGAAGGCACTGGCCTGGTGCGCGAGCTGGCCGGCCCAGTGGCTCGCGCAGGTCGCCAGGACCGGGGCGGCGCTACCGGGCGCGGGAGTGGACTGGCCCGGCGGCTGGGCCGGCGCGGCAGCACTCGGCGCCCTCACCCTGGCGGCGCTGCTCGTGGGACGCCGCCTGCTGGGACACCCCTGGTGGTGCGCTGCCTGCGCACTCCTGCTGATGCTGGTGGTGATACAGCCACGACCCCTCACCCGGGCGATCACGGGCTGGCCCCCGCCGGGCTGGCGGATGGTGATGTGCGATGTCGGCCAGGGCGACGCGCTGGTGCTGGCGGCGGGCGAGAACGCCGGCGTGGTCGTGGACGCCGGCCCCGACCCGGCCCTCGTCGACCACTGCCTGCGCTCCCTCGGCATCACCAGCATCCCCCTCGTGGTCCTGACCCACTTCCACGCCGACCACGTGGCGGGCCTGCCCGGCGTACTGCGCGGACGCGCGGTCGGCGCCGTCGAGACGACGTCCTTCGAAGAACCCGCCGACCAGGCCGCGTTCGTACGGAGACTCGCCGCCGCCCGCCGCATCCCGGTGACGCACGCCGCGGCCGGTGAGGTGCGGCGCACGGGAGAACTGTCCTGGGAGGTGGTGTGGCCCCCGCCGAGCACTCCGCCGAGCACGGGCCCACAGTTCACGGGCCCCGTGCCGGAGGGCCCGAACGACGCCAGCGTGGCCATGCTGGTCCGCACGGCCGGCCTGCGCCTGCTGCTCCTCGGGGACCTGGAACCCCCGTCCCAGCGGGCCCTGGCGAGATCACCGGCGGCCCGGCGACTGGCCGACGTGGACGTCCTCAAGGTCGCCCACCACGGCTCGGCGTACCAGGACCCGGACCTCATACGCCGGGTGGCTCCACGGCTGGCGCTGATCAGCACAGGGAAGGACAACACGTACGGGCACCCTGCCCCGAACACGCTCGCCGCCCTGCGCGCCGGGGGAGCGACGGTGCTGCGGACGGACCGGGACGGGGCGCTGGCGGTGACCGGTGGCGAGAAGGGGAGCAGGGAGTTGAGGGTGGCGCGACACTGAGGGGATGACCGAGGGGATGACCGAGGGGATGACCGAGAGGATGGCCGAGAGGATGACCGAGGATATGGACACCGCGGGAATCGACGCCTATCTGCGCCGCCTGGGCGTCGAACAGCCCGCCTGGCCCACCGTGGACGCGCTGCGCGAGCTGCACCTGCGGCATCTGCGGACCGTGCCGTTCGAGAACCTGTCCATCCACCTCGGCGAGGAGATCGTGCTGGACGAGAAGCGGCTGCTGGACAAGGTGGTGGAGGCGCGGCGGGGCGGGTTCTGCTACGAACTCAACGGCGCCTTCGGAGCGTTGCTCTCAGCGCTCGGCTACGACGTCCAGCTGCTCGCGGCGCGGGTGTACGGCGACGGGGGCCGGCTCGGCATCCCGTACGACCATCTCGCGCTGCGGGTACGGACGGTGGACGGCGGCGACTGGCTGGCCGACGTCGGCTTCGGCGCCCACTCCCACCTGCCGCTGGCCTTCGGGGAGCGCGGGGAGCAGGAGGATCCCGGGGGGACGTTCCGGATCGCCGAGGCGGGCGCCGACGCGGCCGGGGTGCGCGGCGGGCACGACCGGGTGGAGGCGGCGGACCTGGACGTGAGCCGGAACGGGCGGCCGGTGTACCGCCTGGAGGTCCGGCCGAGGGTGCTCACCGACTTCACGGTCGGGGCGTGGTGGCACAGCACCTCACCGGCCTCCCACTTCACGCGGTCGCCGGTGTGCTCGCGGATCACCGACGACGGGGGCCGGATCACGCTCAGCGGCCGGCGGTTCACGGTCACCGCGCCGGACGGGACGCGGCAGGAGCACGAGACCGGCACGGACGAGGAGGTGCTCGCGCTCTACCGGGACCGGTTCGGGATCACCCTGGACACGGTGCCGGCGGCGCGCGGCGCCGGGACGAGCGGCTGACCCGGCACCGGGAGGAGCGATTTCCCCGGCACCGGGAAGAGCGGCTGACCCCGGTACCGGACAATGGCCCGTGTGAGTGATGTGCGACATGTGCTGGTGCTGCCCGACCGTGAGGCCGCGGAGGAGGTGGCCGAGGCCCTCGGGGAGCGGTTCGGCGTGGCCGAGGAGCCGCGGCTGGTGCGGGACGCGCTCGCCGGTGAGGACGACGCGGAGGACGCGCAGTGGCTCGTCGTCCTGCGGGACGAGCCGGGCCGGCTGGACCCCGGAGAGCTGAACGAGTTCGTGGCCGGGTGGGACGGCTGGCGGGAGGAGCCGTAGTCCGGCGACCGCCGGCCGGGCGGCGTTGTCGGTGGCGCGTGGGATGCTTGTCGCGATGGCCAGGAAGACCGCATCCGACGACCCTCTCGCCCCGGTGACACTCGCCGTGGGCCAGGAGGACCTGCTGCTCGACCGTGCCGTGCGGGAGGTGGTGGCCGCCGCGAGGGCCGCCGACGCCGACACGGACGTACGCGACCTGACACCGGACCAGCTCCAGCCCGGCACCCTCGCCGAGCTGACCAGCCCGTCGCTCTTCGCGGAGCGCAAGGTCGTCGTCGTACGCAATGCGCAGGACCTCTCGGCCGACACCGTCAAGGACGTGAAGGCGTACCTCGGCTCGCCCGCCGAGGAGATCACCCTTGTCCTGCTGCACGCGGGCGGCGCCAAGGGCAAGGGGCTGCTCGACGCGGCGCGCAAGGCGGGGGCGCGCGAGGTGGCGTGCCCGAAGATGACGAAGCCGGCGGACCGGCTGGCCTTCGTGCGGGGCGAGTTCCGGACCACCGGGAGGTCGGCCACCCCGGAGGCGTGCCAGGCGCTGGTCGACGCCATCGGCAGCGATCTGCGGGAGCTGGCCTCGGCGGTGTCCCAGCTGGTCGCGGACGTCGGGGGGACGATCGACGAGGCGGTCGTCGGGCGGTACTACACCGGGCGGGCCGAGGCGTCGAGTTTCGAGGTCGCCGACCGGGCGGTCGAGGGACGCGCGGCGGAGGCGCTGGAGGCCCTGCGCTGGTCGCTGTCGACGGGAGTGGCCCCGGTGCTGATCACCAGCGCGCTGGCCCAGGGCGTACGGGCGATCGGCAAGCTGTCGTCGGCGCGCGGCGGCAGACCGGCCGACCTGGCCCGCGAGCTGGGCATGCCGCCCTGGAAGATCGACCGGGTCCGGCAGCAGATGCGCGGCTGGACCCCGGACGGCGTGGCCGTCGCCCTGCGCGCGGTCGCCGAGGCGGACGCGGGCGTGAAGGGCGGCGGGGACGACCCGGGGTACGCCCTGGAGAAGGCGGTCGTCACCATCGCCCGGGCGGCGCGCTCGCGGGGACGGGCGTAGCGGGACGGAAGAGCCCGAAGGCCCCGCCCACCACCCGGGGAAGGGTGTGAGGACGGGGCCTTCGGTTGAAGCGCGTGAGCCCGTACCCGCGTGGCGAACGCAGGCCGCGTACGAGCTCGGGGTGCCGGCCGGGGGCGGATGAGAGAGGGCCCGCCCGAAATCCGGCCGACGGTCAGATCAAAAGGGTGGTTCAGCCCTTGACGGCCGCGACCTTCTGAGCCAGCGCCGACTTCTTGTTGGCGGCCTGGTTCTTGTGGATGACGCCCTTGGAGACGGCCTTGTCGAGCTGACGCGCGGCGACGCGCTGGTACTCGGTGGCCTTCTCGGTGTCACCCGCGGCGGCGGCCTCACGGGCCTTGCGGATCGCGGTCTTCAGAGAGGACTTGACGGCCTTGTTGCGCAGCCGGGCCTTCTCGTTGGTCTTGTTCCGCTTGATCTGGGACTTGATGTTCGCCACGAATGAGCCTCTACAGGTTCTGGCACGGGACCGCACGGGAGCCGCACGGTTTCGGTGCCGGGTGATTTCTTGGGGTGTGCCTCGCGCTGAGAGGGCATGAGACACAGCCCCCCACACTACCAGCGGCCCATTCAGTGGCCCAAACCCGTCTCCGGTCGCCACCCGTGGGACCATGGAAGCTACGTATCGATCCGACCCGAGACCGCAGACGCACAAGCACACGTATGCGGACGCCTCAAGAATCAGGACCCTGCGTGCCCGCGATCCCCAGCCATGTGCCCGAGCCGAGCCGTACCGACCCCGCGCTGATCCGCAATTTCTGCATCATCGCGCACATCGACCACGGCAAGTCCACGCTCGCCGACCGGATGCTCCAGCTGACCGGAGTGGTCGAGCAGCGGCAGATGCGCGCTCAGTACCTCGACCGCATGGACATCGAGCGTGAGCGCGGCATCACGATCAAGTCCCAGGCGGTGCGGTTGCCGTGGGCGCCCACCGACGACAAGGGCAACACGCACATCCTCAACATGATCGACACCCCGGGGCACGTCGACTTCACCTACGAGGTCTCGCGTTCGCTCGCCGCGTGCGAGGGCACCGTCCTCCTGGTCGACGCGGCCCAGGGCATCGAGGCGCAGACCCTCGCCAACCTCTACCTGGCGATGGAGAACGACCTCACGATCATCCCGGTGCTCAACAAGATCGACCTGCCGGCCGCGCAGCCCGAGAAGTTCTCCGAGGAGCTGGCCAACCTGGTCGGCTGCGACCCCGACGACGTGCTCAAGGTCTCCGCGAAGACCGGCCTCGGCGTCGAGGCGCTGCTGGACAAGGTGGTCGCCGAGATCCCCGCCCCGGTCGGCGTCAAGGACGCCCCCGCCCGCGCGATGATCTTCGACTCGGTCTACGACTCCTACCGCGGTGTCGTGACATACGTCCGTGTCATCGACGGCCAGCTCAACAAGCGCGAACGCATCCGGATGATGTCCACGGGCGCCACCCACGAGCTGCTGGAGATCGGCACCAACTCGCCGGAGATGCTGTCCGCCGACGGCCTCGGCGTCGGCGAGGTGGGCTACCTGATCACCGGTGTGAAGGACGTCCGCCAGTCGAAGGTCGGTGACACCGTCACCAGCCAGCACAAGGGCGCCGAGGAGGCGCTCGGCGGCTACAAGGACCCCAAGCCGATGGTGTTCTCCGGCCTCTACCCGCTGGACGGCTCGGACTACCCGGAGCTGCGCGAGGCCCTCGACAAGCTCCAGCTCAACGACGCCGCCCTGGTCTACGAGCCGGAGACCTCCGCCGCCCTCGGCTTCGGCTTCCGCGTCGGCTTCCTCGGCCTGCTGCACCTCGACGTGATCCGCGAGCGCCTCGAGCGCGAGTTCGGGCTCGACCTGATCGCCACCGCCCCCAACGTGGTCTACCGCGTGGTCATGGAGGACGGAACCGAGCACGTCGTCACCAACCCGAGCGAGTTCCCCGAGGGGAAGATCAGCGAGGTCTACGAGCCGGTCGTACGCGCCACCATCCTGGCGCCCAGCGAGTTCATCGGCTCGATCATGGAGCTGTGCCAGACCCGGCGCGGTGTCCTGCTCGGTATGGACTACCTCTCCGAGGACCGGGTGGAGATCCGCTACACCCTCCCCCTCGCCGAGATCGTCTTCGACTTCTTCGACCAGCTGAAGTCCAAGACCCGCGGCTACGCCTCCCTGGACTACGAGCCCACCGGCGAGCAGACCTCCAGCCTGGTGAAGGTCGACATCCTGCTGCACGGCGACAAGGTGGACGCGTTCTCCGCGATCACCCACAAGGACGCGGCGTACGCGTACGGGGTGCGGCTCGTCGCCAAGCTGCGCGAGCTCATCCCGCGCCAGGCCTTCGAGGTGCCCATCCAGGCCGCCATCGGCTCCCGGGTCATCGCCCGCGAGACCATCCGCGCCATCCGCAAGGACGTCCTCGCCAAGTGCTACGGCGGTGACATCTCCCGCAAGCGGAAGCTGCTGGAGAAGCAGAAGGAAGGCAAGAAGCGGATGAAGATGGTGGGTTCCGTGGAGGTCCCGCAGGAGGCCTTCATCGCCGTCCTCTCCAGCGACGAGAACGCGGGATCGGGCAAGGGCAAGAAGTAGCCGGGGGAGTGACCGGAGGTTACCGCGGGTCACTCCGCAAACCGGGCGGAACAGGGGCCCGTCGCGCGAAAGTGCGGCGGGCCCCGCGCGTTCACCGGGTAGCTGTCTGTACGAAGTAACAGGCCGCAGGCCCTTACGTCATCGCCGGTCGGCCTTTACTCTGATGCCCACTCGCTAGTTACTCGCCAGTTAAACAACGGCGCGAGGAAACCCAAGCCCCACTGAGCCAGCCGCACCGTCGCGGGTCCCGGAGGATGTCGTGAGCGACACACAGACACTGATCGAGAACCGTCCGCCGAGCGTGGCGAACCTCTTCCTGGAGCGTGTGGCGGCCACACCGGACGCCGAGGCCTACCGCTACCCGGTCCCGGCGGCCTCCGGCGAGGGCCCGGACGAGTGGAAGTCCCTCACCTGGGCGGGCACCGCCGAGCGGGTCCACGCCATCGCGGCCGGCCTGATCGAGCTGGGCGTCGGGCCCGAGCAGCGGGTCGCGCTGGCCTCCTCCACCCGGGTCGAGTGGATCCTCGCCGACCTCGGCATCCTCTGTGCCGGCGCCGCCACCACCACGGTCTACCCGCAGACCAACGCCGACGAGTCCGCCTACATCCTGTCCGACTCCCAGAGCCGGGTGCTCATCGCGGAGAACGCCGAGCAGGTCGCCAAGGCGGTCGAGAAGCGCGCGGAGCTGCCCGAGCTCACGCACGTCGTGGCCGTCGACACGGCCGGCGTCGAGACCGACGACTTCGTGATCACTCTCGCCGACCTGGAGAAGCTCGGCGCCGCCCGGCTCCAGAAGGAACCGGAGCTGATCAAGGAGCGGGTCGCCGCGATCACCAAGGACCAGCTCGCCACCCTGATCTACACCTCCGGCACCACCGGCCGCCCCAAGGGCGTGCGCCTGCCGCACGACTGCTGGTCGTACATGGCGAAGGCGATCGCCGCGACCGGGCTGGTCAGCGGCGACGACGTGCAGTACCTGTGGCTGCCGCTCGCGCACGTCTTCGGCAAGGTGCTCACCTCCGGACAGATCGAGGTCGGCCACGTCACCGCCGTCGACGGCCGCGTCGACAAGATCATCGAGAACCTTCCGGTGGTCCGGCCGACCTACATGGCGGCCGTGCCCCGCATCTTCGAGAAGGTCTACAACGGCGTGGCCGCCAAGGCGAAGGCCGGCGGCGGCGCCAAGTACAAGATCTTCCAGTGGGCCGCAGGCGTCGCCCGCGAGTACGCCAAGGTCACCCAGGACAACTTCCGCCGCACCGGCACCGCGAGCGCCCCCTTCGGCCTCTCGGCGAAGCACAACATCGCCGACAAGCTCGTCTACGCCAAGATCCGCGAGGCCTTCGGCGGCAACCTCCGCGCCTGCGTCTCCGGCTCCGCGGCCCTCGCCCCCGAGATCGGCTACTTCTTCTCCGGCGCCGGCATCCACATCCTGGAGGGCTACGGCCTCACCGAGTCCTCCGCCGCCTCCTTCGTCAACCCGGGCGAGGCCTACCGCACCGGCACCGTCGGCAAGCCGCTGCCCGGTACCGAGGTCCGCATCGCCGACGACGGCGAGATCCTGCTGCGCGGCCCCGGCATCATGCAGGGCTACCACAACCTGCCCGAGAAGACCGCCGAGGTCCTGGAGGAGGACGGCTGGTTCCACACCGGCGACATCGGCGAACTCTCGCCCGACGGCTACCTGCGCATCACCGACCGCAAGAAGGACCTGATCAAGACCTCCGGCGGCAAGTACATCGCCCCCGCCGAGGTCGAGGGCCAGTTCAAGGCGATCTGCCCCTACGTCTCCAACATCCTCGTCCACGGCGCCGACCGGAACTACTGCACCGCCCTCATCGCCCTCGACGAGGCCGCCCTCGCGCCCTGGGCGGCCGAGAACGGCCTGGCGGGCAAGCCGTACGCGGAGATCGTCGCCGCGCCCGCCACGGTCGAGATGGTCGACGGCTACGTCAGGCAGCTCAACGAGGGTCTCCAGCGCTGGCAGACCATCAAGAAGTTCCGCCTCCTCCCGCGCGACCTCGACGTCGAGCACGGCGAGATCACCCCGAGCCTGAAGCTGAAGCGCCCGGTGGTGGAGCGCGAGTACAAGCACCTCATCGAGGAGATGTACGCGGGCACGCGCGAGGCGTGAGCGTCGCGGTGTGACGGGCGAGCGGGGCGGGGGTGATCCCCCGCCCCGCTCGCCCGTGACCGGGCGGTCGGCGAGGGTCGGAACGTGCTCGGCGTGCATGTCGTGGAGCCGGCGCGGCGGGAACGCCGGACAGACGATCTCCTGGAAGACCTCCACGTCGGGCCGTCGCGGTGTGGAGGATCGGCTTCCCGCGCCGCCCGTGAGGTCAGATGCCGTCGACCTGGAGCGGTGCCGTCCCCTGAGGTGCTCGGGCCGGCCTGGGACGGACTCAAGTGGTCCGGCGGTCGGGACGTGAGACGTCGACGCGGCCGACCCACCAGCCTGTTCACCCGTGGTCGGCCCCCGTAGGGCGGACACGGGAGACGGGGCATCGGCAACCGTGCCGGTTCCCGGCCCTGCCGGGCCCGGTGCCCGGTGCCGGCGAACTTGGTGTGCCGGCCCGGCCTTGTTCCCGGAGCCGGGAGGCGGTGCCGCTTGCCGGGGGCCTCGGAGCGCAGGACGATGCCACGGGCGGCATCCGGGCCCGTCAAGGTGTGGCCCCCGGCACGCATTCCGATGCTGTCCGGAACGGGCCGACTTTCTGTTCGTTCCTGAACACGTGAGGAGCACTGTTCTCACCCCTGACGGTTCACTTCGGTGACTCGGCGCTCATGGACGGGTCCGGTCTGTCACCCTGTCGACAGCGATCGAGGTTCTATTCGTACGAACTGTCCGGGGAGCTGCCCATGGGGGCCATTCCGACCCAACGGGAGACCGCCTCGTGCGCCTCCGGCGCGCGGGAGCGCGCGTGGGTGGACGCGACCCTGCCCGGGAGCCCTCTCGCGCCGGGCACCGCACGCGCGGTGCTCCGCAAGGCGCTCACCGAGTGGACGGAACTCGCCCTGCCCGGCGCCGAACACCTCACCGGCCGCGTCGGTGACGACGCCACGCTGATCGCCAGCGAACTCGTCACCAACGCCGTCGTGCACGCCGGCACCGAGGTGCGTCTGACGTGCGGGCTGGAGGAGGAGACCGGCGCGCTCGTCGTCGAGGTCGCCGACCAGCACCCCTCCCGCGCGCCGCGCGGCGACGATGCGGAGGCGCCGGCGTACGAGACCCCGGAGTACGGGCGCGGCCTGCGCCTCGTCGCCGCGCTCTCCGAGGCATGGGGCATCACCTACCGTCCGGGCACCAAGACGGTGTGGGCGCGCCTGGCCGCCGGGGGGTGCGCGGCGGGCGAACAGATCGAGGCGTACGCGGGGGAGCGCACGCTGGCGCGCGACCTGAGGGTGGCGGAGATCCTCGCGCCGGAGCCGCCCCGGGCGGAACGCGGCGCGCCCGACCCGTTGGAAGCACTCGCCCCGCTGGTCTCCCGATGCCCGTCCGGCCACCGGGAAGGGCCCGGTCCCGCCCGTGACACCTGGCGCGGCGGCTCGTACGGCGACGACTGGCTCGCCCGCCGGCACGGGCGGGACGGGACCTGGCTGGGGCGCGGCGCCCTCTCCTTCCTCGCCGAGGCGTCCGACCTGCTCGCCGGGCAGCTCGACGAGGACCTGGTCACCTCGCTCACCGGGCAGCTGATCGTGCCGCGGCTGGCCGACTGGTGCGCGGTGTGGCTGGAGGACGAGACCACCGGCCACGGCGGCGGCTGGGGCGAAAGGACACGGGCCGGCGGTCCCCGCCTCGCCCGGGTCTGGCACGCCGGCGAGAACCGCATCGAGGAACTGAGCCGGGCACTGGAACAGAACCCACCGCACCCCTGCGACCCGTTGGGCCCGGGTCCCGTCCCCTACCCGTGGCCGGACGAGGCGCTCGACGTCCCCGGTGACGGCGTCTTTGCCTCCGGCACCGCCCTCGCCTACCGGCTCGTCGCCGGCGGGCGCCCGCTCGGCACGCTGGTGATCGGGCGGGGCGGGATCGACCGGTTCCCCGACGAGATCACCGGCCTCGTGGAGGACCTCGGACGGCGCGTCGCGCTCGCCATCGGGGCCGCCCGGCAGTACTCCCGCCAGGCCACCATCAGCGCCGTGCTCCAGCGCGGACTGCTGCCCGGCGCCGTCGCCGAGATCCCCGGCGTACGCAGCGCCCTCGTCTACGAACCCTGCGACAAGGGCGGACCCAGCGGCGACTTCTACGACCTCTTCCCGGCCGGCCACGGCCGCTGGTGCTTCGCCGTCGGCGACGTCCAGGGCAAGGGACCCGAGGCCGCCGTCGTCATCGGACTGGCCCGGCCCTGGCTGCGGCTGCTCGCCCGCGAGGGCTACCGCGTCGCCGACGTCCTGGACCGCCTCAACCAGCTCCTCCTCGACGACGCCACCGAGGCCGCCGACGCCGCCGCCCGCGCGCTGGTGGCCGCCGGTGCCCGCCCGACCGCCCCCGGCGACGGCCCCCAGACCCGTTTCCTCTCCCTCCTCTACGGCGAACTCGTCCTCTTCGACGGCGGCGTCCGCTGCACCCTCGCCTCCGCCGGACACCCCCTGCCGCTGCTGCTCGCCCCCGACGGCTCGGTCCGTGCCGTCGCCCAGCCGCAGACCCTGCTCGGGGTCGTCGAGGACGCCACCTACACCAGTGAGACCTTCGAGATGTACTCCGGCGACACCCTGCTCTGCGTCACCGACGGGGTCACCGAGCGGCGCTCCGGCTCCCGCCAGTTCGACGACGGCGACGGGCTCGCCCTGGCCCTGTCGGGGTGCGCGGGGATGGACGCCGAGCTGATAGCGGAACGGATCACACAGCTCGTGCACGCGTTCGGGGCCCGCCCGCCGGCCGACGATCTCGCGCTGCTGGTGCTCCAAGCGGAGTGACGCGGCGGGTGCGGGACAATGGAGCACATGCCTTCCGCACTCCCCGACGGCGAGCCCGTCCCCGCCGACGGCGCGCTGCCCGCGTCCGCGCTCGCCGGGGTCGCCGACCGCCCCCTCGGCTTCTACCTGCACGTCCCGTACTGCGCGACCCGCTGCGGCTACTGCGACTTCAACACCTACACCGCGACCGAGCTGCGCGGCAGCGGCGGCGTGCTGGCCTCCCGCGACAACTACGCCGAGACGCTGATCGACGAGATCCGTCTGGCCCGCAAGGTGCTGGGGGACGACCCGCGCGAGGTCCGCACGGTGTTCGTCGGCGGCGGCACCCCCACCCTGCTGGCCGCCGGGGACCTCGTACGGATGCTGGGGGCGATCCGGGAGGAGTTCGGGCTGGCGCCGGACGCCGAGGTCACCACGGAGGCCAACCCGGAGTCGGTCGACCCGGCCTACCTGGCGGCCCTCCGCGCGGGCGGCTTCAACCGGATCTCCTTCGGTATGCAGAGCGCCCGGCAGCACGTGCTGAAGGTCCTCGACCGCACCCACACCCCCGGCCGCCCCGAGGCGTGCGTCGCCGAGGCCCGCGCGGCCGGCTTCGAGCACGTCAACCTCGACCTGATCTACGGCACGCCGGGGGAGTCCGACG
Source organism: Streptomyces sp. NPDC059454 (assembly GCF_042749965.1). Classification (NCBI taxonomy): domain Bacteria; kingdom Bacillati; phylum Actinomycetota; class Actinomycetes; order Kitasatosporales; family Streptomycetaceae; genus Streptomyces; species Streptomyces sp. NPDC059454. Next base: position 29,182 of record NZ_JBHYVC010000077.1, read on the forward strand.
ACGACTGGCGGGCCTCCCTGGACGCGGCGGTCGGCGCAGGGCCCGACCACGTCTCGGCGTACGCGCTGATCGTCGAGGAGGGCACGCAGCTCGCCCGCCGCATCCGGCGCGGCGAGGTGCCGATGACCGACGACGACGTGCACGCGGACCGGTACCTGATCGCCGAGGAGACGCTGTCGGCGGCGGGCTTCGACTGGTACGAGGTGTCGAACTGGGCCACCTCCGACGCGGGCCGCTGCCTGCACAACGAGCTGTACTGGCGGGGCGCCGACTGGTGGGGCGCGGGGCCCGGGGCCCACTCGCACGTGGGCGGGGTGCGCTGGTGGAACGTCAAGCACCCGGGCGCGTACGCGGCGGCGCTGGCGGAGGGGCGGTCGCCGGGGGCGGGCCGCGAGCTGCTGTCGGACGAGGACCGGCGGGTGGAGCGGATCCTGCTGGAGCTGCGGCTGCGGGAGGGCGTGCCGCTTTCCCTCCTCCGTCCGGAGGGGCTGGCGGCTTCCCGGCGGGCCCTGACGGACGGGCTGCTCCAGCATGGACCGTACGAGGAGGGCCGTGCGGTCCTCACCCTGCGGGGGAGGCTGCTGGCGGACGCGGTGGTGCGGGACCTGGTGGACTGACCTGAGATCTCTTCGCCCCCGCCGCCCCTTTTCGTCCCGTCCCCGGGGCTGCGCCCCCGGACCCCCGCTTCGGCCCTGGGCGGAGCCCCGGGTCGGGAAGGGGCGGCGGGGGCGGAAGTGCACGCCTCTCAGGCCGGTGCCGTGACGAAGTCGATCAGTTCCTCCACGCGGCCCAGGAGCTGGGGCTCCAGGTCCCTGTAGGAGCGCACCGAGCCGAGGATCCGCTGCCACGCCTCGCCCGTGTTCGCCACGCGCCACCCCAGCGCCCGGCACACCCCCGTCTTCCAGTCCTGACCACGCGGCACCCGGGGCCACGCCTCGATCCCCACGGAGGCCGGCTTCACCGCCTCCCAGACGTCGATGTACGGGTGGCCCACCACCAGCGCGTGCTCGCTCGTCACCGCCTCCGCGATCCGCCACTCCTTCGACCCCGGCACCAGGTGGTCCACCAGGACGCCCAGCCGCGCGTCCGGGCCGGGGGAGAAGTCCTCGACGATCGACGGCAGGTCGTCCACGCCCTCCAGGTACTCCACGACCACGCCCTCGACGCGCAGGTCGTCGCCCCAGACCTTCTCGACCAGCTCCGCGTCGTGCCGCCCCTCGACGTAGATGCGCCCCGCGCGGGCCACCCGCGCCCGCGCGCCGGGGACGGCGACCGAACCGGACGCCGTACGGGTGGGCCGCCGAGGACCGGCGGCCGGCCGCACCAGCGTCACCGCGCGGCCCTCCAGCAGGAAGCCCCGCGGCTCCAGCGGGAACACCCGGTGCTTGCCGAAGCGGTCCTCCAGCGTCACCGTGCCCGCCTCGCAGCGGATCACCGCGCCGCAGAAGCCGGTGCCGGGCTCCTCCACCACCAGGCCGGGCTCGGCCGCGACCTCGGGAACGGGCGGCTGCGGTTTCTTCCACGGAGGGGTCAGGTCGGCGGAGTACTGGCGCATTCTGATGACGATACGAGGAGCGCGCCCGCGGCGATCAGTCCGACACGCCGAAACGGGCCGCCAGGGCGTCGCGCTGGGCCCGGACGAACGCCGCGTCCACCACCGCGCCGTGGCCGGGGACGTACCGCGCGTCCTCGCCGCCCAGCTCGAGGAGCCGGTCCAGCGCGGCCGGCCAGTGCGACGGTACGGCGTCGGTGCCGGCCTGCGGTTCGCCCGACTCCTCGACCAGGTCGCCGCAGAAGACCACCTCCGGGTCGCCGGGGACGAGGACCGCGAGGTCGTGGGCGGTGTGGCCCGGACCCACGTTCGCCAGCAGCACCTGCCGGCCGCCGCCCGGACCGAGATCGAGCGTCCACTCGCCGGACACCGCGTGCCGCGGCGGGACCAGCGCCTCGACGGCCTCCTCGGCCACACGCGCGTCCAGCCCGTGGCGCACCGCGTCCGCGCGCAGCTCCTCGCGCCCGCGCGCCGTGAGCACCGTCTCCATGCCCACCGCGCCGAACACCTCCGCGCCCGCGAACGCCGCCGTCCCGAGGATGTGGTCGAAGTGGGGGTGGGTGAGCGCGAGATGCGTCACACCGCGACCGGTGAGCGCCTGCGCCTCCCTCCGCAACCGTGCGCCCTCGCCCAGACCGGAACCCGCGTCGACGAGCAGCACGCCGTCCGCGCCGACCACGAGCCCCGCCGTGCAGTCCCACCCCGGCAGCCGGCACCGCCCCACCCCGGAGGCCACTTGCTCCCATCCCGACTCTTCCCAAGTCACGGTCATACCGGGACGCTATCGGGGACGACGCCGCCCGGCACGAGGGCGCGGGGACCGGCCTTGCCCGGGGCGTGCCCCCCGGCCGTACACTGGGCCGGGGAAGTTTGGCACTCGCGTGCGAAGAGTGCCAGGGACGTTACCGCGCGGAAGGCTCTGGAGGTGTGCGCGATGCTCAGTGAACGCAGGCTCCAGGTGCTGCGCGCCATCGTCCAGGACTATGTGGGCACCGAGGAGCCCGTCGGCTCCAAGGCCCTCACCGAGCGGCACAACCTCGGCGTCTCCCCGGCCACCGTGCGCAACGACATGGCGGCCCTGGAGGACGAGGGCTTCATCGCCCAGCCGCACACCAGCGCCGGGCGCATCCCCACCGACAAGGGATACCGGCTGTTCGTCGACAAGCTCGCCGGCGTCAAGCCCATGAGCCCGCCCGAGCGGCGGGCCATCCAGAACTTCCTCGAGGGCGCCGTCGACCTGGACGACGTGGTGGCCAGGACCGTACGGCTGCTCGCGCAGCTGACCCGGCAGGTCGCCGTCGTGCAGTACCCGTCGCTGACCCGCTCCACCGTGCGGCACGTGGAACTGCTGTCCCTCGCCCCCGCGCGGCTGATGCTGGTGCTGATCACGGACACCGGCCGGGTCGAGCAGCGCATGGTCGACTGCCCGGCGCCGTTCGGCGAGTCCTCCCTGGCGGACCTGCGGGCCCGCCTGAACAGCCGGGTCGCCGGCCGACGGTTCGCCGATGTGCCGAGCCTGGTGGAGGACCTCGCGGAGGCGTTCGGGGCCGAGGACCGCGGTACGGTCTCGACGGTGCTCTCCACTCTCCTGGAGACGCTCGTCGAGGAGAACGAGGAGCGGCTGATGATCGGCGGCACCGCCAATCTCACCCGCTTCGGACATGACTTCCCCCTCACGATCCGACCCGTCCTGGAGGCACTCGAGGAGCAGGTCGTGCTCCTCAAACTCCTTGGCGAGGCGGGGGATTCGGGCATGACCGTGCGCATCGGGCACGAGAACGCCTATGAGGGACTCAACTCCACGTCCGTCGTGTCGGTGGGCTACGGTTCGGGCGGCGAGGCGGTTGCCAAGCTCGGCGTGGTCGGACCGACCCGCATGGACTACCCGGGAACGATGGGAGCGGTACGCGCAGTGGCACGGTACGTCGGACAGATCCTGGCGGAGTCGTAGTGGCCACGGACTACTACGCCGTACTCGGCGTACGCCGCGACGCGTCGCAGGAGGAGATCAAGAAGGCCTTCCGGCGGCTCGCCCGCGAGCTGCATCCGGACGTCAATCCTGATCCCAAGACGCAGGAGCGGTTCAAGGAGATCAACGCCGCCTACGAGGTGCTGTCGGACCCGCAGAAAAAGCAGGTCTACGACCTCGGCGGCGACCCCCTCTCGCAGGCCGGCGGCGGTGGTGCGGGCGGCTTCGGGGCCGGTGGCTTCGGCAACTTCTCCGACATCATGGACGCGTTCTTCGGCACGGCGTCGCAGCGCGGGCCGCGCTCGCGCACCCGCCGGGGCCAGGACGCGATGATCCGCATCGACGTCGAGCTGGACGAGGCCGCGTTCGGCACGACCAAGGACATCCAGGTCGACACGGCCGTCGTCTGCACGACGTGCAGCGGCGAGGGCGCCGCTCCGGGCACCACCGCCCAGACCTGTGACATGTGCCGGGGCCGCGGTGAGGTCTCGCAGGTCACGCGGTCCTTCCTGGGCCAGGTCATGACGTCCCGCCCCTGCCCGCAGTGCCAGGGCTTCGGCACGGTCGTCCCCACCCCGTGCCCGGAGTGCGCGGGCGACGGCCGGATCCGTTCCCGGCGCACCCTCACGGTCAAGATCCCGGCCGGTGTCGACAACGGCACCCGGATCCAGCTGGCCGGCGAGGGCGAGGTCGGGCCCGGCGGCGGTCCCGCCGGTGACCTGTACGTGGAGATCCACGAGCTCCCGCACGCGCAGTTCCAGCGGCGCGGCGACGACCTGCACTGCACGGTCACCCTCCCGATGACGGCGGCGGCCCTCGGCACCAAGGTGCCGCTGGAGACGCTGGACGGCATGGAGGAGGTCGACATCCGGCCCGGCACCCAGTCCGGCCAGTCGATCCCGCTGCACGGCCGGGGCGTCACGCATCTGCGCGGCGGCGGCCGGGGCGACCTCATCGTCCACGTCGAGGTCCAGACCCCGGGCAAGCTCGACCCGGAACAGGAACGCCTCCTGCGGGAACTGGCCAAGCTCCGGGGCGAGGAACGGCCCACGGGGCAGTTCCAGCCGGGGCAGCAGGGGTTGTTCTCGCGGTTGAAGGATGCCTTCAACGGGCGCTGACGCACTCGTTCGGGGGTGCCGTCGCCGGGTCCGCCGCCCTGTCGAAAAGTGGCTTATGCCAAGAGGAAGGGCGGATTCGGAGTTGGTCGGAGGACGTGACAACATGCCGTCATGTCCTCCGTGCTGACCGATATCTGCCCGCACCCGATCGTGCAGGCCCCGATGGCGGGCGGTGTCGCCGTGCCGCAGCTCGCCGCGGCCGTGTCCGAGGCGGGCGGGCTCGGTTTCCTGGCCGCCGGCTACAAGACCGCGGACGGGATGTACCAGGAGATCAAGCAGCTGCGGGGACTGACCTCCCGGCCCTTCGGCGTCAACCTCTTCCTGCCGCAGCCGGAGACGGCCGACCCGGCCGCCGTCGGCGTCTACGCCCACCAGCTGGCCGGTGAGGCCTCCTGGTACGAGACCGCGCTCGGCGACCCCGACAGCGGCCGCGACGACGGCTACGACGCCAAACTCGCCGTGCTGCTGGACAACCCGGTGCCGGTGGTGTCGTTCCACTTCGGTGTGCCGGCCCGCGAGGTCCTGGACTCCCTGCGCCACGTCGGTACGTTCACGCTGGTCACCGCCACGACCGCGGAGGAGGCCCGGGCCGTGGAGCGGGCCGGCGCGGACGCGGTGATCGCGCAGGGTGTGGAGGCCGGCGGCCACCAGGGCACCCACCGCGACGTCCCGGAGGCGGACGGCTCCGGCGTCGGACTGCTGTCCCTCGTCGCCCAGGTCCGGGAGTCGGTCGGCATCCCGGTCGTCGCCGCCGGCGGCATCATGCGCGGCGGCCAGATCGCCGCCGTCCTCGCGGCCGGCGCCGCCGCGGCCCAGCTCGGCACGGCCTTCGTCGCCGCGCACGAGTCCGGCGCGCACGCCCTGCACAAGCAGGCCCTCACCGACCCCCTGTACGTCCGCACCGAGCTGACCCGCGCCTTCTCCGGCCGCCCGGCCCGCGCCCTGGTCAACCGTTTCCTGCGTGAGCACGGCCCGTACGCGCCCGCCGCCTACCCGGACGTCCACCACCTCACCGCGCCCCTGCGCAAGGCCGCCGCCAAGGCCGGCGACGCGCAGGGGCTGGCGCTGTGGGCGGGGCAGGGCCACCGGATGGCCCGCGAGCTGCCCGCCGGGCGGTTGGTGGAGGTGCTGGCCGCCGAACTGGCCGCCGCCCGGACGGCGTTGTCGGCGGGAGGTGCCCGATGACCGCGCCGGTGTTTGTTGTCGACCACTTCGGCACGGACGGCACCGGCCGCCACGTGCTCGACGGGCCGGAGGGGCGGCACGCCGTCTCCGTGAAGCGGCTGCGGGCCGGCGAGGGCGTCGTCCTCACCGACGGCGCGGGCCGCTGGGCCGAGGGCGAGGTGGACGGCACCGAGGGCAAGGACCGGCTGATCGTGCGGCTCGGCCGAGTCGTGGAGGAGCCCGAGGAGTTCCCCCGGCTCACCGTCGTCCAGGCCCTGCCCAAGGGCGACCGGGGCGAGGTGGCCGTGGAGACGATGACCGAGGTCGGCGTCGACGTGGTCGTGCCGTGGTCGGCGTCCCGCTGCGTCACGCAGTGGAAGGGCGAGCGCGGAGCGAAGTCCCTCGGCAAGTGGCGGGCGACGGCCCGGGAGGCCGGCAAGCAGTCCCGCCGGGTGCGCTTCCCGCGGGTCGCGGACGCGGCGACGAGCAAGCAGGTTGCGTCACTTCTCGCCGAAGCGGAGTTCGCGGCCGTGCTGCATGAGAGTGGTACGGAGCCGCTGGCGGCCGCGGAACTTCCCACCTCCGGTGACATTGTTCTGGTCGTCGGGCCCGAGGGCGGTGTCTCTCCGGAGGAGTTGGCCCTCTTCGAGGCGGCCGGGGCGCGGGCCTATCGGCTGGGGCGGAGTGTGCTGCGTACGTCCACCGCCGGTACAGCTGCGGCGGCGCTGCTGCTCGGGCGTACGGGGCGGTGGTCCTGACCTGAGGGTTTTCGCCCCCGCCGCCCCTTCCCGTCCCGAACCTGGGGCTCCGCCCCAGACCCCGCTCCTCAAACGCCGGAGAGGCTGGAAG
>NZ_JBHYVC010000078.1:0-34931 GCF_042749965.1 Streptomyces sp. NPDC059454
TGAGCTGCTGGACCGGCTCCACGCGGACCTGCTCCACTACGCGGGCGGACGGCTCGACGACGACATCGCGGCCCTCGCCGTGCGCTGCCGGCACAGCGGTGTCCGGAGCGGTAGCCCGGCGACCGCAGGCGGTCGGACCCTGCCGGCCCGCGATCGCCGACGGCACCCCGGTCGGATGACCCGGAGCAGGGGTGTGCCCCGAGCGGATCTGCCCGCTGGCGGGGCTGTCGTGCTCGGGGCGGAGTCGGCGATGTACCCGCTGAACCTCCCCGCAGAGCCGTTCGACGCGGCTCCCGCCCGGGTCGCCGTCCTGCCGGGACCGGAGCGGTCGCCGTCCGCGCCGTCTGTCCCTCGGAGGAGGAGGCGAGCGGCGGAACGCGGTGACGGGAATGCCGTCACACACTGCCCCGAAGGGGAAGCCACGGACAAGAACGCCCTGGTCGAAGCCGCCGCACGCCGAACCGCGGACGCGGATCAGCCCTCGGCGGCGGAGCAGGTGGAGCGGATGATCGACGCGCTCTTCGGCACCGTGGAGCACCCCGGCGTGATCGTCGAAGGGCTCAAGAGGGGCGGGGCCGTCACGGTGCTCGGGTTCGGTGCCTTCCACCTCGACGACGCCCGCGCCACGTTGCGGCCGGGCCAGGCGCTGAACGAGCACGTCAGCGGCGCCGTCGGCTGACCACCCGCGGGAAGGAACGGGCCGCGGCCCGTTCCCGTCCCGGTCAGGGCTGCTCGCGCGCCTGGTCCGCCGCCTGTCCTGCGGCGCCGGTCTCCGTGGTGGCGCCGTGTGTGCTGAGCCTGCCGCCGCTGGACTCCAGGTGGGCGCGTACGAACCACTGGAACAGCTCCAGACCCCGCAGTTGCTCGATGAGCATGTCCTGGGTGACCGGGTCGGACGTCTCGGTGGCCTGCATGGCCTCACGGTGGTCCTTGATCACACCCGTGTAGACGAGGTCCAGGGCACCGAGGTGCTCGATGGCTTCGGCCCGCCCGATCGAGTAGTCGTTCCAGGTGCGCTCGTCGACCAGGGCACCGGGGGTTCCCTTGGGCTCACCGCCGAGGGTGGAGATCCGCTCGGCGAGGTCGTCGGTCATGGACCGCACCTCGTCCACCTGAGGGTCGAGCATCTCGTGGACCGCGATGAAGTGCGGACCGACCACGTTCCAGTGGATGTGCTTCAACGTCAGGTGCAGATCGCTCAGCGCGTGCAGGCGCAGCTGCAGCATCGCCACGATCCGGCTGCTGTCCTGCGTGCTCATACCCGGCACGGTGTACGAGAGGTCGGAACCCTGAGAGGGCACGGCACTACTCCTCTGTTCGTCCTATGCGGCGATGAACACAAGAGCAGGCCCGGGGCGGCCCGTCGCGTGGCCGCGCACGACAGCCCGCGACTGTCACCGGAGCGGAGCACCCCGCCGGGCTGCGGGCCGTCCTCAGGCTCGGGCGGTCGCATCGTGTGTGGTGATTTATGGTGACGTCAGGAGCATGTCCCTACCGGAGGTGCAATGATGCGCGCCGCGGCAGCGATCGTCTCCGGGGCTGTCAGTGTGGCGCTCATCGCCGTGACGTCGGCGTGCGACCAGGGCGGGTCGGAGGCGTCGAACGTCCGTTACGGTGACTGCCCGCTCTCAGGACAGTACGGGGAGTTCGACCTGTCGCCCGAGACGGCGGGCGCCCTCACGGTCAAGACGACCCTGCCCGCGCCCGGCTGGTGGAGCGGCGACACGCCGGAATCCGTGACGAGCGGATACGAGTACTGCATGGCGGCCAACATCGCCTACCGGGCCGGTCTCGACCGGGTGGCGGTGAAGAACGCCCCCTTCCCGGAGGTCGTGTCCGGCCGGACCGAGGACTTCGACCTGGCCCTGGCACAGATCACCATCACCCCGGAACGGAGCAGGGTCGCCGCGTTCTCCCCGCCCTACCTCTCCTCGACCCTGGGACTGCTCATCAGGGACGGTGAGCAGATCGACGAGGACAACATCCGCGACGTCCGCATCGGGGTGGCCGAGGGCACCACGGGCGAGGAGTTCGTCGCGAACCGCCTCAAGCCGACCAAGCCCGTGACCGCGTTCGCCAACGACCCGGAGCTGGTCACGGCGCTGAAGGAGGGACGGATCGACGCGGTCGTCCACGACACGACGATCCTGCTGGCGTATCCCCGGAAGAAGGAGGACAGGGTGCGCCTCGTGGGCCAGTACAGGACCGGGCAGAGCTACGGCGCCCTGTACCCGAAGGGGTCACCCGACAAGGAGGAGCTGGACCGGATCATCAAGCAGCTGATCGACGACGGAACGCTCGCCAAACTGTCGGCCGTCTATCTCGGGGCCGCCTTCGGCCAGGATCCGGTCAAGATCCCGTACCTCACCGTCGACGAAGGCTCCTGAACACCGCCGGGCCGCACCCGTGAGGGGAGCACCGGCCCCGTGTCCCCGCCTCCTCACAGGTCGGCCATCAGAAGACCGCCCGGGCCCCCGGTGGTACCGGCGTCCAGCGACTGCTCAGCCCAGATGATCTTCCCCCTGTCGGTGTACCGGGTGCCCCAGCGGCGCGACAGCTGGGCCACGAGGAACAGGCCACGGCCCCCTTCGTCGGTGATGGCCGCGCGGCGCAGGTGCGGGGAGGTGCTGGTGCCGTCGCCGACCTCGCAGATCAGACTGTCGCCGTCGCGCAGCAGTCGCAGGCTGATGGGGCTCGCTCCGTAACGGATGGCGTTCGTGACCAGTTCGCTGAGGATCAACTCGGTCGTGAAGGCGCTCTCGCCGAGCCCCCAGGACTCCAGCCTGCCGGTCGCCTCGGCCCGGATCCGGGAGACGGCGGCGGGGTCGTCGGGCACCTCCCACTCCGCGACCCGGTCCGGGTCCAGCAGCCGGGTCCGTGCGACGAGCAGGGCGATGTCGTCACTCGACCCGTCGCGCAGCATCGCGTCGAGCACCGCGCGGCAGGTGCCGTCCGGGGTGGCTCCGTCCGTACGGAGCAATGCCTCCCTCAGCATGCCGAGCCCGATGTCGATGTCACGCCCTCGGGCCTCGACCAGCCCGTCGGTGTACAGGACCAGTCGGCTGTCGGCGGCCAGCCGGAGTTCGGCCGTCTCGACCGGCAGACCCCCGCCCACACCGAGCGGCGGGGCGCCGGGGATCTCGGGGAAGGTCACGGAGCCGTCGGGCGACACCAGCGCCGGACCGGGATGGCCGGCCCGGGCCAGGACACACCGCCCGGAGACCGGATCGTAGACGGCGTAGAGGCAGGTGGCACCGGTGACGGCCTCGGTGTCCCCCTCGGCCGCCGCGTCCTGGTCGATCTGGGTGATCACATCGTCCAGGTGTGCGAGAAGCTCGTCCGGAGACAGGTCCAGCGAGGCGAAGTTGTGCACCGCGGTTCTCAGGCGGCCCATCGTCGCGGCGGCGTGCAGTCCGTGGCCGACGACGTCACCGACCACCAGGGCGACCCGGGCCCCCGGCAGCGGGATGACGTCGTACCAGTCGCCGCCCACGCCCGCCTGGGCGGGGAGGTACCGGTGCCCGACCTCCAGGGCGGACAGCTCGGGGAACGTCCTGGGCAGCAGGCTGCGCTGGAGGGTGACAGCCGTGGTGTGCTCGCGGGTGTAGCGGCGCGCGTTGTCGATGCACACGGCCGCCCGCGTGGCGAGCTCCTCGGCGGGAGAGAGGTCGTCCGACTCGAAGGGGTCCTGCTCCGAACGCCAGAACTCCACGACGCCCAGCAATTGGCCCCGAGCCCGGAGCGGCACGGAGATCATGGAATGGATCCCGTATTCGATGACCTTCCGGCTCTGCTCCGGGTCCTGGGCGCGCCATCCGTCGGCCATGGCGAGGTGCGGCACCAGGACCGGACGACCGGTGGTCATGCCTACGGACACGGGGTTGTCGGACACGTAGCGCAGGGACGTCCCGACCGGGTTGAGCGGCGCCTCCTCCCGGATGCCCGCGGCTGCGATCCGGCGCATCTCCGTACGCGCCCCCGTCGGCTCGTCACCGAGCAGCACGGGCTCGACCAACTCCACGGTGGCGAAGTCGGCGAAGCGCGGGACCGCCACCTCGGTCAGCTCCTCGGCGGTGCGCTTCATGTCGAGGGTCGTCCCGATCCGTGTGCTGGCCTCGTACAGCAGTTGCAGGCGCCCGCCCGCCACCTCCGCCCGGCCCGCGAGGGCGCGCAGCTCCGTGGTGTCCCGCAGGGTGGCGACGACACCCCCCTTCGGGCCCACCGGCCGCAGGCTGACCGCGAGCAGGAGGTCCCCGGCGAGAAAGACCTTGTCCGTGACCGCCCGGGCCGATTCCAGCAGCCTGGCCAGGGCCGGGCTCAGCCCGAGCGCCGTGACCGGCTTGCCCTCGGCCATCGGCGGCAGGGCGAGCAGTCGGCGTGCCTCGTCGTTGACCAACAGCAGGTTCCTGTCGCCGTCCGTGATGATCACGCCTTCGCGCACCGCGTGCAGCACCGCGTCGTGATGCTCGTACATGCGGGTCATCTCCACCGGCAACAGACCTCGGGTCTGACGTCGCAATCGTCCGCTGACCAGCGCCGACCCGCCCGCGGCAAGGAGCAGCGCGACACCGCCGGCCGCGAAGAGCACCGGGAGCTGGTGCTGCACCACGCTGGTCACCTTGTCCACCGTGACCCCCACGGTGACGAGGCCAACCGTGGTCCCCTCCTCGTCGAAGACGGCCACCGTCGAGTCGACCGCCTTTCCCAGACTGCTGTCGAACGTGGTCTGGTAGGGCTCACCTTCGAGCGCCTCGCCGTAGGGGGCGGAGACGTGCTCCCCGATCTGGTCCGGGTCCGGGTGGGTCCAGCGGAAGCCGTAGGGGCTCAGCGCCACGACGTAGTCGACGCCGGTCCTCTTGCGCACTGCTTCGGCATGGGGCTGAAGCGCGGCGGTCGGGTCGTCGCTCCGCATCGCCTCCGCCGTGCCCGGCGCCTTCGCGAACGACTCGGCCGCCACCAGCGAGCGATCACCGGCCTCCTGGATGGCGCTGTTGCGGTCCTGGATCACGAGCGCCACCACGGCCGTGACGATGAGCAACAGCACGACCACCAGTTGCAGCAGGAAGACCTGACCGGCGACGCTGCGCGGATTCAGCAGGGACAGGACGCGCCGGCCGGCCGAGCCCCGCTGCCCCTCCGGGCCGGCTTCCGGCGGCACCCGGTTGCCCCGCCGGCCCACCAGGACGTATTGCCGAAGCTTGCCCATTTGTCCAGTATCAGTGACCCGCCCGGTGCGCGCGGCTCAGGACGGTCCTGCCGGGCGGTGCCGCAGTGAACAACAGGGAGAGTGTCCGTCCGGACCCGTCGGCGGGCGAGGCACGGCGCGCCACGGCTCGCCGGGCCGCCGGCCCTCGCCATGCGGGCGCTCGCGGAGCTTGCCCAAGCCGCCCTTCACCGTGGCCTTGATCGCCGAGACCCCGCGCTCCGGCCTCGAGTGTCCCCGAGCCGTTACTGACCCACACTCCTAATTAGAACTCCGTTAGGTTGTTCTGGCTCTTGGGTTTGGGCTGGTGAGGGATGCCCTGGGCAGGGGGCGGTGGCAGGTGGTGCAGGTGCCGGTCCAGCAGTTCAGCAGGTCCTGGAGGGTGTCGAGGATCTGGTAGGGGGTGAGTCCGCTGTATCGGCTTTTGGAGCCAGTCGCTGTTCGGTGAGGAAAACGTGGGCGGCGGTCACCAGGGGGACGTGGTGGTGCCATCCGGTCCAGGAACGGCCCTCGAAGTGGTCCAGGCCGAGGCCGTGTTTGAGTTCCCGGTAGTCGTGCTCGATGCGCCAGCGGATCTTGGCCAGACGGACCAGTTCGGCGATCGGGGTGTCGGCGGGCAGGCTGGACAGCCAGTGGTCGGTGGGTGCTTCGGCGCCTTCGGGTCATTCGGCCAGCAGCGTGACCTCGGGCAGGACACCGTCCCACGAACCCTCCCGTGCGGTGGCGGCGGCCCGGGCCAGGCGGCGGGAGCGGACCCCGGCCGGCCGCACCCGCAGTGCCAGAACGTGCGAGCGCATCGGCCCGCGGGAGCCTTCACGCCAGGTGACCTCGGTGAATGCCTGCCGTCCGTGGCTTGCGGCCAGGACGGACACGGAGGACGGCTTGGCCCCTCCAGCACGTTCTCGTCCGGCCTTGCCTCGGCGCCGAGCTGCCACATCCACGTTACGGAGAGCTCTTCCGGCTCGGGTCATGCCGGTGCTCAAGCCCCTCATCAGCGGTCCGTCGATGCCTTCGGGCCCGGTGACGCCACCCCCGGATCATCGACAACAGGAGGGGGAAGTCATGCCGGACCCGAAGGCCGGAGGCCCCGTTGCGGAGCCACGAAAAAGGTAACGGGGGAGGAGTGGGTAGCGCTGTTGCCAGGTCTCCTGGGTTGGTTCGGGGAAAGGCTGTTGCCGTTGCCGCGCGGCGAAGTGCACAAGCGGAAGGACTCGTCGGGGTAGTGCGGATGATCTTTCACTGAGTACTGTGAAGCATTGAATGAGGGGCAGCTTGCCTCAAGTTGCCCTCGTGGCTCGGCACTTGACCGTTGGCGTTTGCCGTGCACGAAAACGTCCCCGTGGCGGGGATGGTGCGTCGCGGGACAGCGACTCGTTCCCCGGCCTCGGCCGTGAGGCGGTTCGCGTTGCCGGAACCGGCAATGCGCGTGCCGTCGACGCCAGAAAGTGAGCAGACAGATGCAACCGACGTTCGTACTGGTTCACGGAGCTTTCGCGAACTCCTTCTCCTTCGCGCCGCTCCAGGCCGAACTCGGCCTCCTCGGATACCGCTCCGTCGCCGTCGACCTTCCGGGGCACGGCTTCGCGGCGACATACCCGCGCGCCTACCAGGCACCGCAGGACCTCGAAGGGCTCGCCACCGCGCCCGGGGCCCTCAAGGGCGTCACACTCGCCGACAACGCCGCGCACCTCATCGGGATACTGGAACGAGCCAAGCGGAACGGGCCCGTCATCCTCGTCTCCCACAGCCGGGGCGGCATGACGGCCACCGTTGCGGCCAATCGGCGGCCCGACCTGATCGACCGCATCGTCTATGTCTCCGCCTGGTGCCCCGTCGACCTCGACGTCAGCGCCTACTACGCCGAGCCCGAGATGGCCACGGTCGACACCACAGGGCTGGCCTCGGCGATGGTCGGGAACCCTGCCGAGCTCGGGCTGCTGCGCTCCAACTTCCGCACCGCCGACCCTGGCGTCCTCGCGGCCTTCAAGGCGGCTTTCCTCGCCGACGGGACGGACGAGGAGTTCATGGTTTTCCTCAACACCTTCCAGCCCGACGAGAACCTCGACGCCGGCACACCCGATGACCGGGCACAGGCCGACACCTGGGGGCGGATCCCCAAAACGTACGTCCGGCTGGCTGAGGACAGCAGCGTGCCGCTCGCCATGCAGGACCGGATGATCCGCGAGGGCGACGCGCTGACGCCGCAGAACCCCTACGACATCCGTACGCTCACCAGCAGCCACCTGAAGTGGCTGGTCGACCCGGCACCGGCGGCCCGGCTCCTGGGGGAGGTCGCCGCGCTCTTGCCTGCCGACTCATGAACAGTCCGCCCGCTGCCCGGCGTGATGAGCAGGGTCAGCGGGCGGCAGAGGCCTGCACGACGACATGAGTCTTGGTGATCGGCCCGCCGCGGGAACGGCCAAGAGCCTCGCCTGACGCACCGCCTCCAGCAAGGACCGCAGGGCTGCTGTGGTCGGGTCCATGGCCGGGGTCCTGGTGGCCGTGGTTCGGGGTCTGCGCAGTGCCCGGTCACGATTCCGACCACGGCTGCCAGACGACGGTCAGGGGTTCCGGGTGTGCATCCGCCGACCCGCTGGTCGGAGTCGATGGCGGGTCGCCAGATGGGCGCGGTGGGGTCGTGTTGGAGGCCTGCGCCGGTCACCGGACGCGCACCTCCTGGTCGTGGCCCGTGACTTCTCTGGCGCGCGGCTCACTGCGCAGCTCGGCGCGGGCGGGCACAGGGTCTCGCGCGTCTCGGCGGACCTCGGCTCGCTGGCCAGTGTCCGCTCGGCTGTCGGCGAGATCCGCGACCGGCTGGAGCGCGGTGACCTGCCGCCGCTGCGCGGCTTCGTGGGCAACGCGGGCATGCAGTACACGAACGCGTTGACCGAGGGACCCGACGGGTTCGAGTCCACCTTCGCCGTCACCGTGCTCGCCAACCACCTGTTCGTCCGACTGCTCCAGGATCGCTTCACCGCTCCCGCCCGGATTGTGATCACCGCCAGCGACACCCACTTCGGCGACTTCGAGCACAACCTGGGCATGGTGCCCGGCCCGGCCTGGAAGTCCCCGGACGTCCTCGCCCGCACGGGCGCCTTCCCCAAGCCGGACACCGCAGCCGCCGGGCGCACCGCGTACTCGACGAGCAAGCCGGTCACCAGCTACCTCGTGCACGAGTACGCGCGTCGGCTGCCGGCCGGAATCGACGCCGTCACCTGCAACCCGGGGTTCGTCCCCGGCATCGGCCTCGCCCGCAACGCCGGACCCCTCTCCCGGTTCGCGATGCGCCGCATCATGCCGGTGCCGGCCCTCACCCCGCTCGCCACCAGCCGCAACGCTGCGGGTCGCTGCCTCACCGACTTCAGCGGCATCTCGCCCCACTTCCGCCCCCCGACGGCGCCTGATGAACGCCCCCGGCCGCCGCACCGAGATGACCATCCGTTTCGTGATCCGGGACCAGATCACCGGCACCATCGGCCGGCCCACCGCAGCTTGAACCAGGACTGAAGACCTGAGCCGGCCACGCCCTGGCACCACGTCGGATACCCACGTGCCCGACAACGTGACAGCGCCCTCGCGAGAACCACAGGGGTGTTCCGTCCGGGGCGGTCACGACCTGCACGTTCATTCCGTGACGGCGGTGCTTCATCGGGGAGTACGGCTCGTCCGCCGCGATACGGTCGGTGGCGATCAGGGTGCCGTCGAGAATGACGAACCCCTCCGGCGGCAGCTCGCGCAGAGCCTCGTGCAGGCTCGGCGAGAATGCCGACCGTTTCGCTCACGTAGCGACCGGCGGTAGCGGTGGATGACGCCGAAGCCCGCGGCGACCTGGGCCGGGGTCTCGTTCTCGTGCAGGTGCACCAGGACCAGCAGGGCCTGCCGGAAGCAGCCCGGCCTGCGCCAACGGGAGTTCAGCTCACACCTTCGGGCGCAGATGAGCCAGGAAACGTGCTCGACGACCTCGTGCGGGACGTCGGGCATGGCCCGATATGGGACCAACAGGGTTCCTGTGCCGAGGCGTTGGCGAGTGAGATCACCAGCCGCAACGACCAGGGGACCTGCCACGTCACGGCCCCCGACCACCAGCCGTCATCACCCGCTGACCACAGGATGAGAAGCGTTCACTCGGTGGCACCTCTTGCGGAGGCCGCTGTCGCGGTAGCGGGGCTTCCCGATGCGGAGGTGTCCGTCCGGCGCCTCCGCCCGAGTATGAATGCGATCAGGAGAAGCACAAGGGCGGTGATGATCAGGGCGAGTGGTGCCGTGTCGGTCAGGAGGGTGAGTATCAGGCCGGCGTCCGCCGCCTTGTCGCCCAAGTCCCTCGAGCTCTCGGGAGTGATCTCGAAGGTGAAGGCAGACACCGGGAGCAGAGGGGTCGACGCATTGGCGACAGCGGTGGTCGCCACGACTTTCCTGTTCACGGTCTGATCGATGGCGATGCCGGTCTGCTGGTCGACGTAGGCGACCAGTGTCGACCGACCCAGGTAAGTGAGCGGCACGGGGTCCGGCAGCGCGGCCAGCGAGGCAGGCGTGAGAAGGGCCCGGGTCTTGGGGCCGAGGGTGGGCACCAGGCCCGCGACGAGCTTCTTCGGCAGGGCGGCCGGGAGCGGTTTGAGCACCGCGGGGTCCTTGACGGGCGCCGATACCTCGATCTCGTAGACGTTCACTGCACGGCCCTGGCGCTGCGCGGTTCCGGTGTAGCGGACCGGCACGATCGAACGGGTCGTCGCGTCGTAGTACGTGTAGGAGTCGTCCTGGGCGGCGTCCGGTGGGAAGGCCGAACTCAGCGCGCCCCGCGAGGGTTCCGCCGGTGTCGA
The DNA here is from genome assembly GCF_042749965.1 of Streptomyces sp. NPDC059454. Lineage (NCBI taxonomy): Bacteria > Bacillati > Actinomycetota > Actinomycetes > Kitasatosporales > Streptomycetaceae > Streptomyces > Streptomyces sp. NPDC059454. Next base: position 10,021 of record NZ_JBHYVC010000078.1, read on the forward strand.
AGCCGGTGGCGACGTGCCCTTTCTGCTCTCCCGGTCGATGGCGTACGTCTTCGGGCTGGGCAGGGACTGCTCGCCGGCGTGGACCGTCATCACGTCCTCGACCACGGCCGTGTCGCCGTGTGTGGACATGACCCGCACTCGCCGGTCGGCGGTGACGGGGATGCCGGACCGGAGCGCGTGCGCGGTGTCCCCGGACTGCAGGGCCTTGCTGTCGAGCATGGTGGCCTCGCCCGCGTAGTGCACGGTCTGGTCGGTGTCACCGGGCAGTTTCGTCGCGTTCGGGGCGACGACGAGGCGCAGGACTGCCGCGACGGTGGCCAGGATCACGGCCACGGTGGTGAGCACGATTGTCGGACGACGAGCGGACACGGCGTCCTCCCCTCACTTGTCTGGTCACATGTTTTCGGCGCCGGCTTTGATCGCTTCACGGATACGTGGGTAGGTGCCGCAGCGGCAGATGTTGCGGATGCCGTCCAGGTCGGCCTCGGTGATCGGGCGACCCTCCTCCCTGACGCGGCGGACCAGGGCGACGGCGGCCATGATCTGGCCGGGCTGGCAGTAACCGCACTGGGCCACGTCCTGGTCGAGCCAGGCCTCCTGCATCGGGTGCAGGTCGGCGCCCACGGTGGCCGGGAGTCCTTCGATGGTGGTGACTTCGTCGGCAGGCCGCAGGTCCTTCACAGGGATGGCGCAGGGGTTGGCCGCCCTGCCGTTGAGGTGGCTCGTGCAGGCCTTGCAGACGTTGATGCCGCAGCCGTACTTCGGTCCGGTGACGCCGAGGACGTCGCGAAGGACCCACAGCAGCCGCTCGTCGTCCGGGACGTCGACGGTCACCTGTTCGCCGTTGAGGCGGAATGTGTGCTCGGGCACGGGAGCTCCCAGACGGTTCAGGGCACTTCAGCGGACGTGGTCCAGGCCGTCGGTCGGTGACGCGGGGACGGGCGGGACGGTGGGTTTGGGATCGAAGGAGAGGGTGGCGTGATTGACGGGGAAGACCGTGGGCATGGCGCCGGTGGCGCGGCCGTACGCGCAGGCGACCGCGGCCATCGAGGCGGCGACGCCGAGTTCCCCCGCGCCGCCGGGTCTGCCGGTGCTGGGCGGCATCACGATGACCTGCAGCTCGGGCGGTGTGTTCCACTGCCGGGTGTAGAAGTAGTTGTCCCAGCTGGCCTCCAGGAAGTGCCCGTCGCGCAGGTGCAGGCTGGAGGTCAGAACCAGGGCGATGCCGTCCATGAGGCAGCCCATCATCTGTGCTTGCAGACCACGCGGGTTGACGGCGAGGCCCACGTCCACCGCGATGACCGCCTTGGTGACGCGAGGGCCGGCGACACCGTTGCGGATGGGGCGGTTGACGGTCTCGGGGCGGCAGTCGAGTTCCACCAGCACCGCGCTGGCGGAGTGGTATTCGGAGTGGAAGGCGATGCCCTGCGCCGTATCGGCGGGCATGCTCCGGCCCCAGTTCCCGGCCTCGGCGACCTTGTCCAGCACGGCCCGGTTGCGGTCGTCCCGTAGGAAGTCGTGCCGGAACCGGTAGGGGTCCTTGCCCATTTTGGCGGCGAGCCGGTCGACGAGGAGTTCCCGGGCGCAGGTGACGTCGGGGGAGTAGACGTTGCGCATGCTGCCGGTGTTGAAGCCCCTGTCGGTCTCGCTCAGGAGCCGGCTGTTGGCGCCGAAGTCGTAGGGCATCGACTGGGAGAGCTGGAAGAAGGTCTCCGAGAACCCGATGTCACCCACCGGCAGTTTCGCGGCCAGGGCGGTGAAGATCTCCCCGAGGCCGTGGCTGAGGTCGGTGGAGACGCTGGTGTGCCGTTGCTTGTAGCCGAGGACGGTGTTGCCCAGGTAGGAGATGCGCACGCGCGAGGTGGCCATGGGGTGGACGCGACCCTGGCGGGAGTCGTCCGCGCGGTGCCACATGAGTTTGACCGGCTTGCGGATCCGCCGGGAAACCTCGACGGCCTCCAGCGCGGCGTCGAAGAAGAGCTTGCGGCCGAAGGAACCGCCGCCCTCCGTGACATGCACGGTCACCGCACCGAGCGGCAGGCCGAGCCTGGTGGCGATCGCCTCCTTCGCGACGATCGGAGCCTTCAGGCTCGACCAGACCTCGGCGCGGTCAAAGCGCACGTCGGCGATCGCGCAGTTGGGTTCCAGCGCGCTGTTGCTGCGGAAGTGGAACGTGAACCGTTCCTCCACACTCGGTGTCAACGGCGGCAGTCCGAGGGGCAGTTCGGCAGCGCGCAGCTCCTCGAGCACGGACTCGTCGGATTTGCCCTCGGCGCTGCCGGGCTTCCACGACACCCGCAGGGCGCGTACCGCGTCGATGCACCGGCCGAAGGTGGCCGCACGCACCGCCACCCCGGTCGGTATCACGACGACGTCGGTGACACCGGGCATGGAACGGACCTCGGACAGGTTGGACACCGATCCGACCTTGCCGTTGATCGTCGGTGGCCGGCACACCATGGTCGGCAGGGCGTCCGGGACGTCCAGGTCCATCGTGAACTTCTTGCCTCCGGTGACCGCCGCGCGGGCGTCGACGCGGTTGTGCGGCTTGCCGATGATGGTGAACATGTCGCGGGGCTTGAGTGAGACGGCCGTCTGCTCGGTCCGCACGCCCGCCGCCTTCCGGGACAGCGTCCCGATGTCGGCGCTCCGGTTCCCGGGTCCGGTGACGACTCCCGCCTCCCAGGTCAGCTCGGTGACGGCGGTGCCCCATTCGGTCGCCGCGGCTTGGAGCAGCCGGTTCCGGGCGATGGCGGCGGCCACCCGGATCGGGGTGTAGGTCGAGAACGTCGTGTTCGATCCGCCGGTGAGCTGATTGAACAGCAGCTCCGGGCGCGCGTCGGCCAGGGTGATGCGCACCCGTGTGAGGGGGACGCCGAGTTCCTCGGCGATCAGCATGGCCGTCGACGTGGTGATGCCCTGTCCCACTTCGGTCCGCGGCAGCGCGAAGGAAACGGTGCCGTCCGTGTTCACCTCGACCGTGATCAGGCCGGACGTCGGCAGGGCCGCCGCCGTCATCACGTCGTTGAGGTCGACCAGTTCCGTGATCTCCGGCGAGGGGATGTCCGCCCGCGCCTCGGACGCGGGCACGAGCTGGGCCGCCGTCATCAGTGTCGGAGCGGCCAGGACGTACCCGAGGAACCGGCGTCTGGCGAAGGGCTGCGCAACGGCGTCCTGCCGCGACGCGCGATCGGTGTCCGTCACCGGCGGCCTCCTGCCCGTGCGGCCGGTTCCGCCGACGGCTGTGCATGGCCGGTGGCCTGAGCGGAGCGCAACCGTGTCGTTCCGTTACGGGGCGATGTCGTCATCGTCTCAACTCGGGTTCGTGGTCGGAGAGCTCACACGTCGGTACGGGGTGGCACGGCCGGTGTCGGAGAGCTCGAGGGATATGGACGGCACCGGGTGGGGTACGCCGGTGGGCGTACCCCACCCCGCGCCGTGGTGGTGCCGAACGTGGCTCAGGAGGGACGGTTGGTGTCCGGGATCTCGAGGTGGATGCCCCGTCCCTCGGAGAGGAAGAGCAGGACGAACTTGCGGAGGACCTCTTCCACCGTCCAGGCGGCCTGGGGGATCAGGGGCAGGGGTATGAGCCCTTCACGGAAGGCCACCAGCAGCGGCCAGGCGGCGCTGATCAACGGCTGCCAGAACGGCTCCCTCTCCAGCCCGATCAGGTCGCCGGTCCGGTTGCCCAGCGTGTACCGGGCGAAGCCGTTGATGAGAGGCCGGGTGAGACCGGCGTCGAGTTCGGCGACGATGTCGAGGAGGACGTCGGTCAGCTCGTTGCCCTCGGGCGTGGACGCCAGGATCGGGTCGAGGACCTGCCGGGACTGGGCGTTGGCCTCGTCCCAGGTGGCGGGGATGTACTCGTCCAGGACGCCGAGCATGTGCGCGGTGACCTGCCACACGTGCAGGTAGCCGTCCGACTCGGCGTCGGTGACCCGGACCCCCCAATCTATTAGCTTGCTCATGACAAAAGTGGCCAGGCTGTGCCAGGTGACCATGATGTCGGCCTGGCTGATGGGGATCGTCTGGCCGCCGCTGGTGCGGGACCAGCCCGGGGACTGGGGCAGCAGGTGCCGCACGGCCGCGTGCACCAGCCGGGTCTTCACGGCGGTCACGACCATCCCGCCCCGCGGCTGATAGGCGTCCAGATCGCCGACGTCGTACCCGAGCTGGGCCGTCTTGGCGATGCGGTCCTTCATGTCCGCGCCGCCCTTGGAGTAGTAGACGGCGCGCGCCTCTCTCGGGATGGCGGTGCTCATGAGGCCGCTGCCCAGGCCGTACAGGGCTCCGGTGTAGATGCCCTTCTTCGTGGTGAACCTGGCCGCGGCCGCGAGCTTGTCCCGGTCCGCCCAGGCGGGCAGTTGGCGCGCCTTCTCCATGAAGTCGCGCAGGTCCGCGGGGAGACCGGCCGGCAAGGGCTGGTCGTTGCGGGTCCACTTGCGGAGCGCTGCGTTGGCCTTGGCCACGTCACCGCGTTCGATCACGGCGGCGAGTACGGGATCGGCCTCCTCGTCCCAGACCCAGTCGGGGTCGACGCCCGCTCCCTTGCCCGCCACCGAGCCGCTCGGTGCCCACGTCCACAGGGACCTCGCCCGGGCCGGCGACGCGGCTCCCAGTGCCCCGAACGCTCCGAGCGTTCCTCCCATGATCAGCATCTTGCGCCTGCTCAGGTCGTCCATGACGGAGAACTCCTCCTTGGGTTCCGCCGAGGTCGGCGTGGCCGCCCATGAGGGCGCCGGCACCGCTCAGGCGGGACGGTTGGTTTCGGGGATCTCGATGTGCGTTCCCTGGCCCTTGGTGAGGTAGAAGAGGATGTACTTCCGGGCTGCCTCGTCGATCGTCCAGGCCAGGGGCGGCACCAGGGGCAGGGGGATCAGCTTCTCGCGGAAGGCGACCAGTTTCGGCCAGGCGGCCGCGACCGCCTTCTCCCAGAACGGCTCACGCGGGATGCCGTCCCAGTCGGCGACCTGATCGCCGACCAGGTACCGGGCGAGCGCGTTGACGAGGGGACGGTCGATACCGCCGGGACTGGTCTGCTCCGCGAGCTGGCGCAGCAGGATGTCGGTCAGTTCGACGCCTTCGCGGGTGGGGGCGAGAGCGGGGTCGAGGACCTGCTTGGACTGGGCTTCGGCTGCGTCCCAGGTGGCGGGGATGTACTCGTCCCGGATGCCGAGCAGGTGCGCGGTGACCTGCCACACGTGCAGGTAGGCCGTCGAGTCGGCGGCCGGGACGGGGACGTTCCACTCGAGCATCTTCCGCATGGCATAGGTGGGCAGGCTGTGCCAGGTGACCAGCATGTCCTGCTGGCTGATGGGGATCGTCTGGCCGCCGCTGGTGCTGGACCAGGCCGGGGACTGGGGCAGCAGGTGCCGCACGGCCGCGTGCACCAGGCGGGTTTTGACCGCCTGCACGATGACGTCACCGTCGGGCCGGTACGCGTTGAGGTCACCGACGGCGAAGCCCAGCAGGCTCGTCTTGGCGACCCGGTCCTCCATGTCGGCGCCGCCCTTGGAGTAGTACACGGAGCGCGCCTCACGGGGGATGGCAGTGCTCAGCATGCCGCCGCCCACACCGTTGAGCAGGTTGAGGTAGAGGCCCCTCGACTTGTTGAACTCGGCCGCCCTCTCGAGCTTGTTCCGGTCGGCCCAGGCGGGCAGTTGGCGCGCCTTCTCCATGAAGTCGCGCAGGTCCGCGGGGAGACCGGCCGGCAAGGGCTGGTCGTTGCGGGTCCACTTGCGGAGCGCTGCGTTGACCTTGGGCACGTCACCGCGTTCGATCACGGCGGCGACCAGCTGGTCGGCCTCCTCGTCCCAGACCCATTCGGGGTCGAGACCCGCTCCCTTGCCCGCCACCGAACCGCTCGGTGCCCACGTCCACAAGGATCGTGCGTGGGCGGGCGACGCCAGGCTCAGTGCCCCGAGGGCTCCCAGGGCCCCGCTCGCGAACAACATCTTGCGCCTGCTGAGTCCGTCCATCCCTTCGAACTCCTCCTCGAGTCCTGTAACACCGCTGCCTCAATTGGTACGATGAAACATATTGTGATTCCTTGTTTCAACAGGGGAGCACATACGTGACGTGAACGCCAGAGGCTTCACAGAAGTCGGGAGGCAATCATGGAACCTGTCCTGTCGGCCCTCATGGGGCCATCTGGCGTTCCGTCCGTGCTGGAGGTGGCTTTCAGCGAGGCTGTCGAAGGTGCCGAGCGCGACGACGAGGTCTCGGCGCGTCTGCTCGACGCCGCCTACGAGCAGTTCTGCCGCATGGGCGTCAAGCGCTCGACCATGACGGACGTGGCGAGGCTGGCCGGTGTCTCCCGGATCACCGTCTACCGGCGGTTCGCCACCAAGGACCAGTTGGTCGAGCAGGTCGTACGGCGCGAGTTCCGGCGGTACTTCGATCGCTTCATCGAGGACATCCGGACCGCAGAGACCATCGCCGACCGGGTCGTCCTGGGATGTGTGAGTTCGTTGCGCACCATTCGCCACAACCGCCTCATTGGTGGCCTCATGGACGCCGAACCGGATGCCATTGTGCCGTCCATGACCAGTGACGGGGGCCGCACACTGGGCGTGGTGCGGCAGTTCGTCGCGTCGCGGCTGTGTCAGGAGCAGCGGGCGGGCAACATCGCCGGCCATGTGGAGGTGGACCTGGTGGCCGAGATGATGGTCCGCGTGTCCGCGTCGCTCCTGGTCATCCCCAGCCATGTGATCGATCTCGATGACGACGAGCAGGTGCGTGCGGTGGCCCGGCAGTTTCTCGTGCCGATGCTCGGGCCGCCGCACTCGCTTCACTCGTAGCGTTCGCCCCTCTCGGCCTTGGCCACGAGGGACACGGGCGGCTCGAATCGCTCGCCGTACCGTTCGGCCAGCTCCCTGGCGCGGGTGACGAAGCCGTGGAGCCCGCCGGGGTAGCCGTTGATGTACTGCAGTACGCCGCCGGTCCATGTGGGAAAGCCGATGCCCAGGATCGAGCCGACGTTGGCATCGGGTACCGACCGCAGCACGCCTTCGTCGAGGCACCGGATGGTGTCCAACGCCTCGGCGAAAAGCATCCGTTCCTTCATGTCCTCGAACGGGATCTCGCGTCCCGGCACGGCGAAGTGTTCGTGCAGGCCGCGCCACAGCCGCGTCCGCCGGCCGTCGGCGTACTCGTAGAACCCGGCGCCCCAGGAGCGTCCGCCCCGCCCGAACTCGTCGATCATGCGGTCCACGACCGGCTCCGAACCGTGCGGATGCCACTGCCCTCCCTCGGCCAGCACCGCGGTCCTGGTCTCCTCCCGGATTTTCCGCGGCAGGGTCAGGGTCAGTTCGTCCAGCAGCTGCAGCGGCGGCGCGGGATAGCCGGCCTGGGAGCCGGCCTGTTCCACCGAGGCGGGAGGCAGTCCCTCACCGATCATGGCCACCGCCTCGTCGATGAACTTGGATATCACCCGGCTCGTGAAGAAGCCCCGGCTGTCGTTGACCACGATGGGCGTCTTGCCGATCTGCCGCGCGATGTCGACGGCCTTCGCCACGGTGTGCTCGCCGGTCTTCTCCCCGACGATGATCTCCAGCAGGGGCATCTTGTCGACGGGGGAGAAGAAGTGCAGGCCGATGAAGTCCTCCGGGCGCTTGACCCCCTTCGCCAGCCCGGTGATCGGCAGGGTGGAGGTATTGGAGCCCAGCACGGCGTCCGGTGCGACGACGTCCTCGACGTCGTGGAAGACCCTCTGCTTGAGGTCCGGGTCCTCGAAGACCGCCTCGATCACCAGATCGCAGCCGCTGAGATCGGCGGGGTCGGCGGTCGGCATGATCCGCGCGAGCACCTCGTCGGCCTTCTCCCGGGAGGTCCGGCCGCGTTCCACGGCCTTGGCCAGGAGTCCTTCGGAGTAGCCCTTGCCCTTCTTCGCCGCGTCGCAGGAGACGTCCTTGAGCACCACCAGCAGGCCGCTGCGGGCACAGGAGTACGCGATTCCGGCGCCCATCATGCCGGCGCCCAGGACGCCGACCCTGCGGGCAGTGTGGTGCGGGTAGCCGCCGGGGCGGCTGCCTCCGGAGCCGATGTGCTGCATGTCGTAGAAGAACGCCTGCATCATGTTGGTCGAGACTTGGCCTGTCATGAGCTCAACGAGATAGCCGGTCTCGATCTTCTGCCCGGCCTCGAGGTCGACCTGCGCGCTCTCGACGGCCGCGGCGAGGATGTTGCGGGGCGCCGGCACGTCCGCGCCCTTCAGCTGCTTGCGCAGGCGTGCTGCGAGGGTCGGCAGGATCGCCGCGACCTTCGGATGGGAGGGGGCGCCGCCGGGAATCCGGAAGCCCTCGGCGTCCCACGGCTGAGTGGCCTCGGGATGGGCCAGGACCCATTGCCTGGCCCTGGTGAGCGTCTCCTCCGGCGTCCGGGTGATCTCGTGGACCAGCCCTTTGGCGAGTGCCTCCTGGGGTTTGTACTGTTTCCCGGTGAGCAGGACGTCGGTCAGCGCTTCCTGAAGGCCCAGCAGACGGACGGTCCGGCTGACGCCGCCGGCGCCGGGCAGGAGTCCCAGGGTCACCTCCGGCAGGCCGAAGCGGCTGCCCGGCGCGTCCAGGGCGATGCGCCGGTGGCAGGCGAGCGCGATCTCGAACCCGCCGCCGAGGGCCGTGCCGTTCATGGCCGCGGCCACCGGCCTGCCGAGCGTCTCCAGCCGGCGCAACTGCGACTTCAGGACCGTACACAGCTCGCTGAGCTCCGCGGCGTTCTCCGGCCGCGCCTTGCTCATGAAGCCGATGTCACCGCCGGCGAAGAAGCTCTTCTTGGCGGAGGCGAGGACGACGCCGGTGATGTTCTGCCGCTCCGCCTCGAGACGGGCGACGGTGGCCTCCATCGAGTCCACATAGGTCTGGTTCATCGTGTTGACCGGCTGATCCGAATCGTCCATGGTCAGCACGACTACACCGTCGGATCCCTGTTCCCAGTGGATCATGTTCTTCTCCGGCATGGGTGCGGTGTTCCTTTCGAGAGGACGTGCGCGGCCGGCGTCCGGGGCGGCCGCGGGACGGTCACAGCCGTTCGATCACGGTGGCGATGCCCATGCCACCACCGGCGCAGAGGCTGACCACGGCCCGTCGTGCGGAGCGGCGCTCGAGTTCGTCCACGACGGTGCCCACGAGCATCGCGCCGGTGGCGCCGAGCGGATGCCCCATGGCGATCGCGCCGCCGTTGACGTTGACCTTCTCCCAGGGCAGGTTGAGGTCCTTGACGTAGCGGAGCACCACCGAGGCGAACGCTTCGTTGATCTCGAACAGGTCGATGTCGTCCACCGTCAGGCCGGCGAGGTCCAGCGCCTTGCGGGTCGCCGGAGCCGGTCCGGTCAGCATGATCGTCGGATCGGCGCCGCTGACCGCGGTCGCCACGATGCGCGCGCGGGGCACCAGGCCGCACTCCGCGCCGGCCCGCTCCGTGCCGACCAGGACGAGAGCCGAACCGTCCACGATCCCCGAGGCGTTGCCCGGTGTGTGCACGTGCTCGATGCGCTCCACCCAGTGGTACTTCTGCAGGGCCACCGCGTCGAAGCCCGCCATGGCGCCGATGTCCGCGAACGAGGGCTTCAGCTTGCCGAGCGTTGCCGCCGTCGTCTCCGGACGCATGTGTTCGTCCTGGGCGAGCACGGTGACCCCGTTGCGATCCGTGACCGGCACCACGGACTTGGCGAAGTAGCCGCCGGACCACGCGTGGGCGGCCCGTTGCTGGGACCGGACCGCGTATGCGTCGACGTCCTCGCGCGAGAAGCCCTCGATGGTCGCGATCAGGTCGGCGCCGATGCCCTGCGGTACGAAGTACGTGTCGAAGGCGGTCTCCGGGTCCGCGGCCATCGGACCGCCGTCGCTGCCCATCGGCACACGAGACATGGATTCCACGCCGCCGGCGATCACCAGCCGTTCCCAGCCGGAACGGACCTTCTGCGCGGCCGTGTTCACCGCCTCCAGTCCCGAAGCGCAGAATCGGTTGAGCTGGACGCCGGCCACGTGGTCCGGCAGCCCTGCCGCCAGCGCCGCCGTCTTGGCGATGTTCATGCCCTGGTCACCGACCGGGGAGACCACCCCGAGCACGACGTCGTCCAGCCGTTCCGGGTCCAGGCCGGGGTGGCGGCGACGGAGCTCTCCGATCAGGCCCGTCACCAAAGAGACCGGCTTGACGTGGTGCAGCGAACCGCGTTTCCCCCGGCCGCGTGGGGTGCGGATCGCGTCGTAGATGAATGCTTCGGTCACTGTCCTTGCACTTCCTCTCCGTCGGTAGGCGACGTGCTGCCGATCCGGGCACGCCGGGTGCACACGGTGGAACCGGTGGGGACAAGTAAGAACCGTTGTTGGCTATGCGTCAATAGTGTCCGTGTCGAAAGCGAGTCGCCTCAGGAAAAGTCGAGTTGGGTGCCGAGGGTCAGCGCGACACGCACGTGAAAGCTCTCGATGTATCAGCTATTGACACTTGGCCAAGAGGGCTTCACTGTGGGGGACCCGCTCAGGATCCGCTCACGTTTCGCGAGGGAGGGAGCCCGCCGTGGCCACAGCAGAGCAGCTGCACAAGTCCGTCGAAGGGCTGACGATCACCGCACTACTGCGCCGCAACGCCCAGCGGTACGCCGAGCGTCCGGCGCTGACCACCGGCATCGGTCCGGACGCCGGGACCCTGTCCTGGGCGCAGCTGCGCGCGGAGGTCGCCGCGCTGACTCGCGGTCTTCTGGCCCTGGGGCTGAATCGGGGTGACCGCATGCTCATCGCGATGTCCAAGCGCGCGGAGCACTGGATCACCGACCTGGCCGCGGTCCATGTCGGCGCCCTGCCCTGCAGTACGTACGACACGCTGAGTACTGAGCAGATCGGCGCCGTGGCCCGACACAGCGCGGCCACCGTCCTCGTCCTGGAAGGCGAGGAGCAGGTGCGGCACTGGCAGCCGGTCCTGGACGATCTGCCGAACCTGCGCGCTGTCGTCGTCCTCGACTGGAAGGCCGCCCCCGCCGACGACCCGCGTTTCGTCGCCTACACGGCCGTGCGCGGCGCGGTGCCCCCCGACAACGCCGGGTTCGAGGAACTCACGGACGCCGTCACCACCGGCCGGCCGCTGACCCTCGTGTACACCTCGGGCACGACCGGTGACCCCAAGGGCGTAGTGCTCTCCCACCGCAACGTGATCTACGAGTGTCTGATGCAGGACCAGCTCGTCGCGGTCCCGGACCACCCCAGGTCGGTCGCGTACCTTCCCCTGGCCCACGTCGCCGAGCGGGTCCTCGGAATCTACATGCCCGTCTGCAACGCGGGCCACGTCACGATCTGCCCGGAACCCGACCAACTCCTGCCCACGCTCCTCACGGTGCGCCCGCACGGCTTCTTCGGGGTGCCCCGGGTATGGGAGAAGCTCGCCGCCGGCCTGCGGGCGAAGCTCGAGGCACTGCCCGAGGGCCGGTCCGCGGCCATGACGCAGGCCCGGAAGACCGCTCTGGAGGCGTACCGGCTCCGCTCCGACGGCAAGGACATCCCGGCGCGGCTCGCCGAGTCGCTGGAACGACTCGATGCGCAGGTGATGCGGCCGGTCCGGGCCGCGATCGGGCTCGACGAATGCCGCAGGGCCTTCAGCGGCGCGGCACCGATCCCGGCCGGCGTCCTGGAGTTCCTGGCGAGCGTAGGACTGCCGGTGTACGAGGTGTGGGGCCTGAGCGAGACCACCGGCGCGGCAACCGTCAGCACCCCCGAGGCGTTCGCACTCGGCTCGGTCGGGCGGCCGGGGCCGGGCATCGAGGTCAAGGAGAGCGACGACGGCGAACTGCTCGTCAGAGGCCCGGTCGTGTTCGCCGGCTACCTGCAGGCCGACGGCCGTGTCGAGCCTGCGGCCGAGGCGGAAGGCTGGCTGCCCACCGGCGACGTCGGAACGGTCGATTCACGGGGCTTCGTCACCATCACCGACCGCAAGAAAGAGATCATCATCACCGACGGCGGGAAGAACATCGCCCCCACCAGGATCGAGTCCCTGCTGCGGGCGCACCCCCTGGTCGGCCATGCCGTCGCCATCGGGGACGGGCGGCGCTACGTCACCGCACTGCTGGTACTGGACGAGGAGACGGCTCCGCCGTGGGCACGGGCGAACGGTATCGCCGACGCGTCCGACCCCAAAGCGCTGGCCCGTCACCCGGAGGTGCTCGCGGCGCTCGACCAGGCCGTGGCCGAGGCGAACGCGGTGCTCTCGCGCGCGGAGCAGGTGAAGAAGCACCGTGTCCTCGCCGGTCCCTGGACCGCGGAGACCGGCGAGCTGACACCGAAGCTGAGCCTTCGCCGCCGAGCCATAGACGAAGCGCATGCCGCCACGATCGAGTCGATGTACACATAGGTCCGGCACACCGCGACCACGGAAGGACACCACCACATGGGCGTTCAGCGCCAGGCCCCGCGCCGCCGGATGGAGCCGGACGCCCGGCGGGCCGAGATCCTCGGCGTCGCACGCAGGCTGTTCGGGGCCAAGAGCTACAACACGGTCTCCATCGCGGACATCGCAGCCGAGGCCGGCGTGGCCCGCGCCCTGGTCAGCCACTACTTCGGCGGGAAGCGGCAGCTGTACCTGGAGGTGGTCCGGCAGATGATGGTCGTGCCCGCGTCCGTCTCCGAACGGCTGCCCCCGACCACGGCGGAGGAGCGCGTGTCGATCTGCGTCGACCGGTGGCTCGAAGTCGTGGAGCGCAACCGGGAGATGTGGCTGTCGGCGATCGGCCTGGAAGCACTCGGCAATGACCCGGAGATCGACCAGATCATGCTCGAAGCCGACGAGATCGCGACCGACCGCGTCCTCGAGGCCGCCATGATGGCCGACGTCACCGAGGGCCGGGAGAAACTCCGGGCGATGATCCGCGCCCACAGCAGCATGCTCAAGGCAGCCTCCCGCGAATGGCTGGTGCGTGGCACGCTCAGCCGCAGCGACCTGCACGTGATGCTCACACGCACCGTGCTCCACCTGGTCGGCACGGTCTTTCCCGCCTTGCGGGACACGTGACAGAACCCCCTACCCGCACTTGCCGAGGAGAGAACCTCATGCCCCGAGTCCTGTCGGACGAGCGCCGCGATCTGCTCAAGGCGATCGCCGACTTCTGCCGCCGCGAATGCGGAACCAAGGAACAACGCGACGAACTGACCGTCAACGGCCAGGAACAGCACAACCAGAAGCTGTACGAGAAGATGGCGGGGCTGGGCTGGCTCGGCATCGCCATCCCGGAGGAATACGGAGGCGCAGGACAGGGGATGACCGATCTCTGCCTGTTCCTCCAGGAGACCTCGTACGGGCTGGCGCCCATCAGCGGTTTCGGGACCACCGTCATCGCGGCCTCCGCCTACGAGAAGTTCGGCACCGAAGAGCAAAAGCGCACCGTCCTCGAAGGCGTGGCCGCCGGCCGGGTCGAGGCCATCTCGATGTCGGAACCGGGCGCCGGCTCCGACGTGGGCGCACTGACCTGCCGTGCCGAACGCACCAACGGCGGTTACCTGGTCAACGGGCAGAAAACCTGGTGCTCCAACGCGCACTTCGCCGACCACATCCTGCTGATCGCCCGTACCGAGCAGGGCGCGTCGAAACACCATGGGCTCACCCAGTTCATGGTGCCGACCGATGCCGAAGGCCTCCAGATCAGGGGCATCGACACCATGGGCGGCAAGGACGTCAACGACCTCTACTTCACCGACTGCTTCATACCGGACTCCGCGGTCGTCGGCGAGCCCGGACAGGGCTGGACACAGCTCATGGCCGGACTGAACCTCGAACGGATGATCCTCGCCGCCCTGATGCTGGGCGTCGCGCAACGGGCCTTCGACGACACCCTCACCTACGTCCGCCAGCGCGAACAATTCGGCCGCCCCATCGGCTCCTTCCAGGCGCTCAAGCACCGGATCGCCGACATGGCCACCGAACTCGAATGCGCACAACTGCTCCTCGACGACGTCGCCGCCGCGATCGACGCCGAACCCAGCCGCGTGTTCGCGCGCGAAGCGTCCATGGCGAAGCTCAAGTGCACCGAACTCGCCAAGCACGTGACCCTGGAGGGCATGCAGATGATGGGCGGCTACGGCTACGCCACGGAGTACGGCATGGAAGCCCTGCTCCGTTCGACCGTCGTCTCCACGGTGTACGGCGGAACGAGCGAGATCCAGCGGGACATCATCGGCAAGACCTACGGACTGTAGAGGGCGCGATGCTGACCACACGATTCTGCGAGACGTTCGGTGTGGAACACCCGATCGTCCAAGGCGGCATGCAGTGGGTGGGCCGGGCCGAACTCGTTGCCGCGGTGGCCGAAGCGGGCGCACTCGGCTTCCTGACGGCGCTCACCCAGCCGACTCCGGAGGCGCTCGTCGAGGAGATCGCGCGGTGCCGGGAGCTGACGGACAAGCCGTTCGGTGTCAACCTGACCATCCTGCCGTCGATCAACCCGCCCCCGTACGACGAGTACCGGCGCGCGATCATCGAATCCGGCGTGAAAGTCGTCGAGACCGCCGGCTTCAACCCCGAGGAGCACCTCCCGGAGTTCCACGCCCACGGGGTGAAGGTGCTGCACAAGTGCACCAGCGTCCGGCACGCGGTGAAGGCCGAGAAGATCGGCGTCGACGGGGTGAGTATCGACGGGTTCGAGTGCGCCGGCCACCCCGGCGAAGACGACATCCCCGGCCTGGTGCTCATTCCCGCGACCACGCAGCGGGTGTCCGTTCCGGTGATAGCCTCCGGCGGGTTCACGGACGGCCGCGGTCTGGTGGCCGCCCTCGCCCTGGGCGCCGAGGGCGTCAACATGGGCACCCGCTTCCTGTGCACCGCGGAATCCCCCGCGCACCGGCGCGTCAAGGAACAGATCGTCGCCAACAGCGAACTCGACACCGAGCTGATCTTCCGTCCCCTGCGCAACACCGCCCGGGTCGCGAGCAACTCCGTCAGCCGGAAGGTCGTCGACATACTCCACGACGGAGGGGAGTTCCCGGACGTACGGGACCTGGTCGCCGGCGCTCGGGGGCGCAGGGTGTTCGAGGACGGGGACCTGGACGCAGGCATCTGGAGTGCCGGCCTGGCCCAGGGCCTCATCGACGACATTCCGACCGTCGGGGACGTCGTGCGGCGCATCGTGGCGGAGGCCGAGGAACTGATCACCGGACGGCTGGCCGCTGTTCGTCGGGCATCGTCGGCCCGAACCGACTAGGACCTGTCCGGCCGATCTTCGTGATGCGGTCGACCGCCTGGATACCTCCATCCGGGACGTCGAACAGAACTTGCCGTCAGACTGCAGCGTTGTCAGTTCCCGCCGCTATCGTTCGCGCGTTCACGATCTTCAGGGAGGGGTGGCTCGATGGGCGCCAGCGGATGGGATTACGTCATCAGGTACGACGGTGATGTCGAGGCGGCCTTGGCGACATTGCAGGCCAGGGTGTTCCAGGAGGAGTACGGCGATGATGACCGATACCGAAGCCTGGAGGACCTCTACGAGGACGAGGAGTTCATGGGGACCGAGGGCACCCATACGATCCTCGACATCGACAGGGTTGTCGCCACGGATGCCCCGCCGACACGTTCCGGTATCGCTGACTACGGCACCCTGCGCCCTCTGGCCCTCAACCGCGTGATGCACCACTTCGGTACAAATCGCCCGTCGATCGAGCAGTACGAGGAACTCGCTGCTGCTGCCAACGAGGCTGCGAGCCATGAGGAGCACGAGCAAAGCCTGCTCGGCGAGTGTCAGATGCGGTGGACCGGTTACTACATCGTCCTCTACTCCGGCGACAGGCAGACTCACCTGGGAATCTTCGGATTCTCAGGAGACTAGTACTCCAGTCTGACTTCGCGATCTTGTCGCGGACCCGGTTGGGAACGGGTGCGGCCACCGCGTGATCATCGGTTGGTGTGTGGACAAACGAAGATCGTGCGGTGGCCGCAGGCCATAGCGTAGACCCTGCCCGATGGCGGGCGATGTTCGACCAGGCCACGGCCCGGATCGCGGGTCGGTTCGGGCGAGTTGAGCCGCAGGCTTCGGCCCGCGCCTATCTGCTCGGGCTGTTGTCGAATGTCGAGCGGAAGAACTGCTGGCAGCTGGCCGAGCAGGCCGGCCTGGCTCGGCCAGGGCCGATGCAGCGCCTGTTGCGCTACGCCCGCTGGGACGCCGATGCCGTCCGTGACGATCTGCGTGCCTACGCCGCCGACCACCTCGGCACCAACGGTGCGGTGCTCATCGTGGACGAGACCGGCTTCCTGAAGAAGGGCCGGTCCTCGGCCGGTGTGCAGCGGCAGTACACCGGCACCGCGGGACGTATCGAGAACGCCCAGGTCGGTGTGTTCCTCGCCCTGGCCACCAGCCGCGGCCGGGCCCTGATCGACCGCCGGCTCTACCTGCCCGAACACTCCTGGAGCACCGATGCCGAGCGCCGTCACGCGGCCGGAGTCCCTGAGGACATCCAGTTCGCGACGAAGCCCCAACTGGCCGGGGAGATGATCGCCGCCGCGCTGGACGCCGGCATCACCGCCTCCTGGGTGACCGGCGACGAAGCCTACGGACAGGACCCCCGGCTCCGTGCCGCCCTCGAGGCACGTGGCACCGGCTACGTGATGGCCGTCGCCTGCTCGACGCGGGTGCGGATCAACTCGGGCCGCACCCCTGTCCGCGCCGACAGTGCCGCCGGCCGCCTGCCCGCCACAGCCTGGCAGCGGCACAGTGCCGGCAACGGCGCGAAGGGCCCGCGCCACTACGACTGGGCCTGGATCCACACCGGCACCGACCACCACCTGCTGATCCGCCGCAACCGCACCACCGGCGAACTCGCCTTCTACCTGTGCTGGTCACCCACCGAGGTGCCTCTCGCCGAGCTGGTCCGTGTCGCCGGCGTCCGCTGGAGCGTCGAGGAGTGCTTCCAGGCCGCCAAGGGCCAGGTCGGCCTCGACCACTACCAGGTCCGCAACTGGACCTCCTGGCACCGGCACGCCACCCTCGCCATGCTCGCCCTGGCCTTCCTGACCGCCCTCGCAGCCGACGCGGCACCGCAACGGCCCGCCGGCCAGCATCACCCCGCCCGCAGCCGCGACCCCATTGCGTTGACCGTCCCGGAGATTCGCCACCTCCTCGGCGCCGTCTTCCCCCCACCAGTCATCTCCGCGACCAGACTGCTGCACTGGTCCACCTGGAGCAGACGCCACCAGGCGACAGCCCGACGCAGCCACTACCAACGACGGACCACCAACGAACCCGCTGGATGAATAACGAAACCGCACTGGAGTACTGGACAACAGGAATTGGGTCACAGCGTTCATGCCACGCCACCGGTTCCATGCCTCGCTGCTGAACACGAATGACCACCCTCGAACGGGTCGCAGAATTCGCAACGATGGAGCCAATCACCTCCAAACTGTATCGCAGGAAAAAATGAAACAGACAGGCAGAGAATCAGCACAGACACCAGGGGTACTCCCCGCCTATCACTGTCCACCCTGTAGGAGAGAGAGCCATGACACCCACGATGGGAAACGACGAAGGCAACCGGTTCTGCAAGGCGTGCGGCACGCCGGCCGAAGACGGGAAACTGTGCAACCACTGCGGCGCCGTCCTGGACCTCCCCGACGAGGCGGGACTGGTCGAGGACCAAGGCGCTGCAGTGCGACGCGACTTCGAAGGACGCACCCAGCAGGAGAAGGCGACCGGAGGACGACCCCGATCAAGCCGCTCCGTTGAACAGCATGCACCGGGGTACACGGGGCGGCATGGCATTCACAACTGATCGCGTCATGTCCCTGCGGGCCGTGCGGCAGCTGCGCCGGGTCCGCACCTTCTACGCAGGTGGCGTCCTTTTGTGGGCGGTGCTGACCGCCTGGACCGCCTGGCAGTTGCCCGGGAGCCGGCAGATGTGGGTGTCCGCCCTTCTCCTGGCCGTCTTCAGCACCCTCCTGCTCACAGCCTCCCTGTGGCTGCAACGCCTCCAGGCCGCAGACTCGCCGCGACGTCCCGCGCACCACGCCGCCTCACGCAAGGCCAC
This sequence comes from Streptomyces sp. NPDC059454, assembly GCF_042749965.1. Lineage (NCBI taxonomy): Bacteria > Bacillati > Actinomycetota > Actinomycetes > Kitasatosporales > Streptomycetaceae > Streptomyces > Streptomyces sp. NPDC059454. Next base: position 28,011 of record NZ_JBHYVC010000078.1, read on the forward strand.
TGCACCACGCCACGCACATGCCTGACCCACCGCCGGTAAGGCAGCACCGCCCGCCCGGATCTCATCGTGTTTCCGCGCCTCGACATCTGGCTGCAAGCCAGCCGTCGCCGACAGCCAGTCCCCCTCTGGACTACCTCTGAGTGTCTCTGAAGCCGGTGAGACCGTTCGTTTTCGGCCCTCTCCCAGGAGCCGGGAGGCAGGGAGCAGGCAGGGGGTAGGCGGGTAGGTATGGATGTCACACGACTTCGACAGGATGATCAGAGCTCACAGGAAACCCGGGCCCGAGGAACGATGCGGATGTGGCGGTGGGCCAGGTGGGCAGCACTTGTTCTCGCGGTCAGCTGGGCGATGAACTGGATCGTCAATCTCATCCAGGGCGAGCAGGGCCGGGACCTGTGGTGGCCTCTGGCCAGTACCGTCATCTGGGCAGCGTTGACCGTGTACGGCTTCAGGACCTACCGCCGGATCAGGACAACGACCCTGCCGGGCATCACCGGCCGCTCGTCTGCCTGACCACCTCAGCCAGCCCGCGGCCCTTGACTCCTGATCCTGGACACACGAGACACTGGATCCTGAGGATCTGAGAACGGACATCTCGTGGTCATGAAGCACTATCCGCCGCAATTCAAGGCGGACGCGGTCGCGCTGTACCAGTCGCGGCCCGAGGCGACGATCCGGCAGGTCGCTGCCGATCTGGGGATCAATCCCGAGATCCTGCGGAACTGGGTCCGGGCGGCCGGTGCGTCCCGTCCGCGGGGACGCCGTGCGGAGGTGCCGGCCGAGCCGCCGACGCCGTTGGAGACGGAGAACGCCGTTCTGCGCAAGAAGGTCCGCGAGCTGGAGGAGGAACGCGAGATCCTGCGCAAGGCGGCGAAGTATTTCGCCGGGGAGACGCGCTGGTGAACCGCTTTTAGTTCGTCGCCGACCACCAGCGCCGCTACGGCGTGAAGCGGCTGTGCACCATCCTGGGCATCGCCCGCTCCAGCTTCTCCTACTGGCGGGCGACGGCAGCGGACCGGGCCGCCCGGCAGACGGCCGACGCCCGCCTCGCCACCCGGATACAGGCCGTGCACCGCGAATCGGACGGCACCTACGGTGTCCCGAGGATCACCGCCGAACTTCGCGAGGACGGCGAGCGCGTCAACCACAAACGGATCGCCCGCGTGATGCGGAGCATCGGCCTGGCGGGCGTTCGACTGCGACACCACCCACACCGCCCGCGCCCTCGACCGCGCCGCCTACTGGGCAGGGCTCCCTCGCCCCCGCCACGACGCGGCAGCCGCCGGTCACCTCCGCGCTCGGCGACGGCAGTGACGAGGACGCGCCCCGGACACCACCCGCGGCGGAGCCGTCGTCGCCGCAGCTCTGTCTGCTGGTGGTGGCCTCGGCTGACCCGGGCGTCCCTGCCGTGGGCGGGTGGCGGCACCGGCCCCGTACAGCTATGTGGCATCCGTTTCACGGGCAGCGGTCGCGGCGTAGTCGGTCGGGGTCCGGCCGTAGTACTTGCGGAAGGCGCGGGCGAAGTGGCCGCTGTCGGCGAACTGCCAGCGGGCGGCTATCTCCGTGACGGTCATGCGCCGGTTCGATGCGACGAGCTCGCGGCATGCCTCCTCGAGGCGGCGGCGCCGGATGTAGGTGCTCAGCGGTCGGCCTTCCCTGGCGAAGGCCCGTTGGAGGGTACGCGGGGAGACGTTCAGCTCCCGGGCGAGAGCCGAGGGGGACAGGTCGGGGTCGGTGAGCCGGCGGTCGGCCAGGTCCCGCGCGGCTTGGGCCAGGGCCGGCGACAACAGGGGCTCCACGTCGTCCAGGCCGCCCCCGGCGGCGGCCCGGGCCAACTCGGCCAGGGTGCTGCGGGCGGCGTCGACCCCGGCCGGCCCGAGACGGTCCAGCATCCGGCCCACCATGGCGGCGTGCGCCGTCAGCAGCCGCACCTCGGCGGTGTCGGCCGGACCGGAGGCCGGACCGCCCCGTCCGGGCCGCACCTCTGCGGCGGGCAGGACGAGTACCTGCACGAGGGTGTGTGGCGCCGCGGAGAAGTGGGACAGCCTTCCCGTCTGTACCAGTAGGCGGCCGGCCGGTGCCGTGTGCTCGGCTCCTCCCGGTTCCTCGAACCGCCAGGTCCCCCGGTGGACGATCCACAGGCGTACGTGATCGTCGGCCCCGACCCGTCGGCCCGCCGTTCGCAGGGCGGCCGCGGTCTCGAAGCGGTTGAACATCATGTCCCGCACCCGGAACCCGCGGGACCGCGCCGAGAAGCCGGACACGGTCGTCCGGCGGAAGGGCGCCAGCGCGAAGGTCTCGCCCATCCGGCTTCGCCACTCGTGTGCGAAGTCGCTGAAGGCGTTCGCGCCGCTCACGTCTGCTGAGAAAGTGCCGCTCATCGTTGTCGCGAATCTCCTGTTCGGGCTGACGCACCGATCCGAGGCGCCGAGACCACACGCTTCCTACCGTTGTTCCGGCATGCATCGAAGATCCGACATCCGCAGTTCGGAATGTCGATACGAGGGTAACGAGGTGGCGAATTGAGCACGCTCGCGATCGTGGGCGCAGGCCCGCAACTGGGGCGCGCGATCGGCCGGCGGTTCGCCGCCGAGGGGGTCGACGTGGCGCTGATCGCCCGCAGCCGTACGCCGCTGCAGGCGGTGGCCGACGACCTGTCCGACACGGGCGTGCGGGCCGAGGCGTTCCCCGCCGACGTGACCGACCGTCCCGCTCTGCACGCGGCGCTCACCGCCGCCGAGGAGCGGCTGGGACCGATCGACATACTCGAGTACTCGCCCGCGCCGTCCCTGGCCGATCTGCGCCGGGCGCCGCTGGTCGAGGCCACGAAGGTCACCGTCGACTCGGTTTTGACCCAGCTGGATCTCTACCTGCTCGGCGGTGTCGCGGCGGTGCAGCACGTCCTGCCCGGCATGCTGGAGCGAGGCACGGGGACGATCCTGGTCAGCAGCGGGGCGGGGTCGGGGCCGGTGATCGCCCCGCACGTGGCGAACGTCCAGATCGCCACCGGCGGGATGCGCAACTGGATCCTCAACCTCCACGCGGCGCTCTCCGGCACCGGCGTCTACGCCGCGCACGTGGCGATCGCCGCCTTCATCGGCCAAGGGGGCCACGACTCCCAGCCGCAGACGATGGCCGACGCCTACTGGCGGCTGCACACCGAGCGCACCGAAGCCGAGCTCGTCATCCAGGACCTGCCGGACGACTACCTGGAACGGGGCCTGGCGGACAAGTTCGTCGAGTCCTGAGCCGCTGACGGCTTCGCGGGTCGTTGTCAGGCGCGTGAGATCGGGACCCGGCGCCGTGGGCGCCGGTCTGCCGCATGGCCAAGTCGCGGTTCACCGCCCCACGGCCCGGGAGATCGCCAGGCCCGCCGTCCGCAGCGCCGTCCGAGCGGCGGCGGCCCGGGTTCCGCCCTCGTCGGGGGTGACCAGGGACAGCGCGCCCAGCGCGTCACCGTGACGGTCCAGGATCGGGGCGGCGACGGTTGACATGGTGGTGGGCCCGGAACGCAGGGGGTTGGGCACCGTCATGGCGCAGACGCCCTCCGTGCGGACGGCGGCCATGAGCCGGCGCAGGAGCGCCGCGTCGTTCGCGTCGGCCAGCGCCTCCTCCCGCACCCGCTCGGGGGCGTGCGCCAGCAGGGCGATGCCGATGCCGGTCCCGGTGAGGGGGAGGCGACCGCCGACCCTGTACTTGACCGCTGCCGAGTCCCGTGCGGACAGGCGCTCGACGAGAACGGCCTCGTCGCCGTCGCGCACTGCGAGGAGGATGTGCTGGCCGGTGACCCGGTGCAGGTCCTCCATGAACGGCAGCGCGGCGGCGCGCAGTCCGTGACCGCGGGGCGCCAGCGAGGCGATCTCGAGGAGCTGCAGGCCGACGACGAAATCGCCGTTGTCGCGGCGTTCGAGGGCGCCCACACCCGTCAGCTGGGCCGCGATCCGGGACGTGGTGCTCTTCGGAAGCCCCGCCCGAGCCGCGAGCGTGTGAAGGGGCAGGCCCTCCCCGGCCTCCGCGAAGGCGCCCAGGACCCTGAAGGCCCGCTCCAGGATCGGTTCGCCGCGGGGCGGCCGTCCCGAGCGAGGGGTCTGTACTGGCGTTCCACTCATCGGAATCGTCGGTGCGCGTCGGCGGCCACGGTTCGAATACTAGCTCCGTGACTCGCCCACCCGATGACCGGTGGATGCCGGTGCTGGTCGGGTTCGGGCTCAAAGACCAAGGAGACAGCAATGACGGCCGATCCCGCGCTGCGCGACGTCTACGTCCCGCACGCCTATCCCGAACAGCAGGCCGACCTCGGTGAGATCACCATGAACTACGCCGAGGCCGGTGATCCGGACAAGCCCGCCGTGCTGCTGGTCCCCGAGCAGACGGGCTCCTGGTGGGGGTACGAGGAGACGATGGGCCTCCTCGCGGAGGACTTCCACGTCTACGCCGTCGACTTGCGGGGCCAGGGGCGCAGCAGCTGGACGCCGAAGCGGTACAGCCTCGACAACTTCGGCAACGACCTGGTCCGGTTCATCGCACTAGTGGTGCAGCGACCCGTCGTCGTCGCGGGCAACTCCTCCGGCGGCGTCCTCGCGGCCTGGCTGTCGGCGTACGCCATGCCCGGGCAGATCCGGGGTGCGCTGTGCGAGGACGCCCCATTTTTCGCGTCCGAACTCGTCCCTGCATACGGCCACTCGGTCCGCCAGGGGGCGGGCCCCCTGTTCGAACTCTTCCGCACGTACCTCGGCGACCAGTGGAGCGTGGGCGACTGGGAGGGCTACCGCCGCGCGGCCGGCGCCGCGTCGTCGCCGATGGCGCGGCACTTCGTGGCCGACGAGATCCCGCAGCACATGAAAGAGTACGACCCGGAGTGGGCGCGGACCTTCTGGGAGGGGACCGTCGGACTGAACTGCCCGCACGAGCGCATGCTGAGCCAGGTCAAGACGCCGGTACTCCTCACGCACCACACGCGCGGCATCGACCCGGAGACCGGCGACCGGCTCGGGGCGCTCTCCGACGAGCAGGCCGCGCAGGCCAGGCGGTTGATGGAGTCGGCGGGGGTGAAGGTCGACTACGAGTCCGTGCCGGACGCGTTGCACGTGATGCACCAGCTCGACCCGGCGCGGTACGTGAAGATCTTCACCCAGTGGGCGGCCACGCTGGCTGAGTGACCGGCGGCCGCGCCGGACGCGTCTACAAGGCGGCGAGGAGAACCAGGCGTATTGCCCCGCAGGCTTGTTGACGCTGCTGATGGGTGGCTGGCCATCGAGAGCGGTGTGGCACCGGTGATAGTTGTAGGTGTGCAGGAAATCCGCCAGGCTTCGGTGCGTTCAGCGTTGCTGGAGTACGGGCGCACGTACGCCCATTCGTCGAGCAGGGTGCGATCCAGGCGCTCCACCTTGCCGTTCGTTTGCGGACGGTAGGGCCGGGTGCGTTTGTGGATGATGCTTGCGGCACTCAGGGTCTGTCCGAACAGTGTGGATCTGTAGCAGGAGCCGTTGTCGGTCAGGACGCGTTCGACGGTGATGCCGTGCTCGGTGAAGAAGGTGTTCGCGCGCTGCCAGAAGGCGGCGGCGGTCTCCTCGCGCTCGTCCGGTCAGGACCTCGCGTAGGCGAGCCGGGAGTGGTCGTCGACGACGGTGTGAACGAAGCTGTAACCGATCACCGGGCTTCCGCCTTTACGCGCGTCGGTTGTGGCCTGCCGGTTGGCCATGGCCTGTTGTCGGGGCATGGTGCGGTGGCCACAACCGTCGGGGAGGTTGCCGGGCTTCTTGATGTCGACGTGGACGAGTTCGCCAGGGCGGAAGCGTTCATAAGGGCGGATGACCTGTCCGGTGGGCCGGTCCACCAGCGCAGCCGGTTCAGGCCGTGGCGGGTCAGGACGCGGTGCACTGTGGAGACGGGTATGCCCAAGACCGGGGCGATCGTGCTGGGCCGAGCTTCCGCTCGTGCCGCAGCGCGCAGATCCGTGCTTCGGCAGCCGTGGGGGCGCGGTGTGGGGTGGTCCGGGGATCGGCACGGATTCACCTGCCGACGCCCCTCATAGGCTGCATTTCCCGGCGGCGAGGGCCGTGATCGCGCACTCGGCGGAGTGCCGTGCCGCGAGCGCGGAAGGGAAGGGCCCGCAACCGTGGGAAGCGCGGCCGGTCGGTCCGTTCGTGATACGCCACTGCCAGGCGGTGTGTGCGGCAGGCGGTGAGGGGTGGTGCCAGACGGGCTGTGCGGAGGAGGGTGGGTTCTCCGCGTTCTGGACCAGTACGTCGTGGACCACTCCGCCAATCACGGTAGAGGAACGCCTCACGTTGCCGTCGGTGCTCCAGTCCAGGGGCGTCGGGGAGGACTCCGACACTTCCAGGAGGACATCGGCGAGGTCGGCCAGAGTCCGATACAGCGCGGCACGAGCCGTGTCGCTGTGGTGACGGCCCCACCGGCATGGGGTCCGTTCAGCGATTTCGTCCACGATGACCTGCGCGGCGATGTCGTCCAGAGAGTCCGGCTGTTCGAGGCGTTCTCGCGCCAGAGATGCGGTGGCGCCCCACGCGAGGTCGTCGCGGGTCATGGCGGTACAGCGTGCCAGCGTCCACAGGTCGGTGGGCCCCAGGTCGTCGACCGTGTGCTGGATGCAACGGGCGAGCGCGTCCGACAGGGGCGGGACGTGGGCGTTCAGGAGGCCGGCGCGCACCTCGGTGGCCGCGCTCACGTCGCCCGGTTGCAGCGCGCCCAGCGGCAGCGAGGTCGCTGCGTGCAGTACGCGCCCGTAGACGCGCCGTGCCGGATGAGGACCGGAGGGCGGTGCAGGGCGCCCCGACAGGGAGCACAAGGCGTCCAGCAGTTTCACCGGTGCAACCCTCAGGTTGACGCACGCTCTCGACAGGCGATCATCCATCGTGTCCCCCTCCTCTTTCAGGGACGGAGGCCGGTCTGGCGCGGACA
>NZ_JBHYVC010000079.1:0-34553 GCF_042749965.1 Streptomyces sp. NPDC059454
GACGCCCGACCTGGCCCAGCTGATGCCGTTCGTGCTGCGCACCTGGATGTACGCGTCCGGCGTGATGTTCAGCATCCCGGCGATGCTCGAGGGCAAGGACGTCCCCGCCTGGCTCGCCGACCTGCTGCAGTGGAACCCGGCCGCGGTCTACATGGACCTGGTGCGCTTCGCGCTGATCGACGAGTACGGCTCCTCGTACCTGCCCCCGCACGTGTGGGCGTTCGCGCTGGGCTGGGCACTGCTGGCCGGCGTGATCGGCTTCGTCTACTTCTGGAAGGCTGAGGAGAGGTACGGCCGTGGCTGACACCACCGACAAGAAGATCCCCACGGTCGTCGCCGACCGTGTCGACATCGTCTACCGCGTCAACGGCACCGGCGCCGGACGCGGCTCCGCCACCGCCGCCCTCAACCGCATGCTGCGCCGCAAGCAGACCGAGAAGGCGTCCGGTGTGCGCACGGTGCACGCCGTCAGGGACGTGTCCTTCGTGGCGTACCGGGGCGAGGCCATCGGGCTCATCGGCACCAACGGCTCGGGCAAGTCGACCCTGCTCAAGGCCGTCGCCGGGCTGCTCCCGGTGGAGAACGGCCGTATCTACACCGACGGCCAGCCCTCCCTGCTCGGCGTCAACGCCGCCCTGATGAACGACCTGACCGGCGAGCGCAACGTCCACCTCGGCGGGCTCGCCATGGGCATGTCCCGCGAGCAGATCCGGGAGCGCTACGACGAGATCGTCGACTTCTCCGGGATCAACGAGAAGGGCGACTTCATCACCCTGCCGATGCGCACCTACTCCTCCGGCATGGCGGCCCGGCTGCGCTTCTCCATCGCCGCCGCCAAGGACCACGACGTCCTGCTCGTCGACGAGGCGCTGGCCACCGGCGACCGCTCCTTCCAGAAGCGTTCCGAGGCCCGCATCCGGGAGCTGCGCGAGCGGGCCGGGACGGTGTTCCTGGTCAGCCACAACAACAAGTCGATCCGCGACACCTGCGACCGCGTGCTCTGGCTGGAGCGCGGCGAACTGCTGATGGACGGGCCGACGGAGGACGTGCTCAAGGAGTACGAGGCGTTCACCGGAGGTACGGCCAAGGCCCGCAAGCCGAAGGCGGTACCGGTGCCCTCCTGAGGACCACGCTCGCGCGGCCCCTTCGTCGTATTGATGTCAATATGACCGAAGAGGACTGTCCGGAGCGACGAGCAGCCGAAGGAGCCCCGCGATGCCCGAGCTCAGCGTCGTCGTCCACGGGCCGAACACCCAGGACCACCTGACCGGCCTGCTCGACTCCCTCGCCGACCGCCCCCTCCCGGACACCGAGGTCGTCGTCGCCGCCGTCGGCGACTGGGCCCGCGAGACCGCGGAGCGGCACGCCCCGCACGTCCAGGTGCTGCCCCTGCCCGACGGCACGTCCGACGCGACGGCCCGGGCGGCGGGGGCGGCCCGGGCCGCCGGCCGCTGGCTGCACTTCGTCCGCGCCAAGGACGGCCTGCCGCCCGGCAGCACCCGCACCGTCGCCGAACGGGTCGCAGGGCTCCCCGGCACCGTCGACCTCCTCCTCCTCGACCACCTGCGCAGCACCTGGCGCGGCTCCGGCCCGCCCTCGCCGGACGGCCCACTGCTCGCCCGCGCGGGCCGCACCGACCTCGCCCTCGACGACAGCGCCTACCTGCTGCGCCTGACCCCGCTGCTCGGCACCCGCGTCCTGCGCGCCGGCTTCTGGCGGGCGCACGAGGAACAGCTCACCACCGACGACGAACCGCACGCGGCCCTCGCCGCCCTGCTGCTCGCCGACCGGGTCGCCGCCCTGCCGCACATCGCCCACGAGGACCGTCGGCTGCGGTCCGCCGCCCTCCCGCCGGTCACCCCCGCCCAGCACTACGCGCTCGTCGACCGCTACGAGAGCCTCCTCGACCTCGCCCGCGAACGCCCCGCCGTCTACACCGTGCTCTACGAGATCATGGTCCGCGACTGCCTGCGCGCCTTCACCCGCGGCGACATGCCCGAGGACGTGGCCCGGGAGTTCTTCCGCCGGGCCTCGACCGCCGCTCTGCGCCGCCGCCCCGAGGGTCACCGGCGCCCCGCCGGCCTGGAGGGCATCCGCCGCTCCCTGCTCGAAGAGGGCGCCTACGGCAGGTACCGCGCCTTCCAGGCCGCCAACCGGGCCCGCCGCGCCGTGCGGTCCACGGTGCGCTCCGGAAGGCGCCGGCTCGGCGCACAGGTCCGCGACCAGCAGTACCGCAGGGCCCTGCACCGCCCCGTCGACCCCCACCTCGCGGTGTTCGCCGCCTACTGGAACCGCGGCGTCGCCTGCAACCCGGCCGCGATCGCCGCCAAGGCCGCCGAACTCGCCCCGCACATCCACCCGGTGTGGGTGGTGACCGGCGAGAACGCCGCCCTGCTCCCGCCCGGCACCGACCACGTCGTCCCCGGCACCCGCCGCTACTGGGAGGTGCTCGCCACCGCCAAGTACCTCGTCAACAACGTCAACTTCCCGAACGCCGTGGTCAAACGCCCCGACGCGGTCCACCTGCAGACCCACCACGGCACCCCGCTCAAGCGCATGGGCGTGGACCAGCTGCCGTTCCCGGCCGCCGCCCAGGGCCTGGACTTCGACGCGCTGCTGGAACGCGTGGACAAGTGGGACTACAGCCTCTCCGCCAACAGCCACACCACCCGCATGTGGGAGAGGGCGTACCCGTCCCGGTTCGTCTCGCTCGACCACGGCTATCCGCGCAACGACGTCTACTACACGGCCGGCGCCGACGACATCCGCGCGATCCGCGCACGCCTCGGCATCGCGCCGGGCCGCCGGGCCGTCCTGTACGCGCCCACGCACCGCGACTACGAGGCCGGCTGGACGCCGCGCCTGGACCTCGCCGCCCTCGCCGACCGCCTCGGCGAGGACACCGTGCTGCTGGTGCGCGGCCACTACTTCTACGACGGCACCGCCTCCCCCGCCTCCCCGCTGACCGGACTGCGCCGCTCCGGCCGCATCGTGGACGTCTCGTCCTACGACCCGGTGGAGGAGCTGTGCCTGGCCTCCGACGCCCTGGTCACGGACTACTCGTCGATCATGTTCGACTACGCCAACCTCGACCGTCCGATCGTCGTCCACGCCGACGACTGGGAGACGTACCGCACCACGCGCGGCGTCTACTTCGACCTGATGGCCGAGGCGCCCGGCCCGGTGGCCCGCACCCAGGAGGAGCTGACCGGGATCCTCACCACCGACGCCTGGCGCGACGACGGCGCGGCGAAGGCCCGGGCCGTCTTCCGGCACCGGTTCTGCGAGTACGACGACGGCCGCGCCGCCGAACGCGTCGTACGCCGGGTCCTCCTCGGGCAGGACGAGGCGTCACTGCCGCCGGTGCTGCCGATCGGGGAACGCACCCCGGCGCCGAAACCCGAGGAGGCGTCATGAGTACCTCGCAGGTCCCCGACGTCACCGTCACGGTGATCGTGCACAACGACGCCGGCCGGCTCCCCCGCGCGGTGGAATCCGTGCGCCGCCAGACCCACCGGAACCTGGAGATCGTCATCAGCGACGACCACTCCACGGACGACACGCCCCGGGTGGCGCGGGCCCTGGCGGCCCGCGACCGCCGTATCCGGTGTCTGCGGCTGCCGGAGAACAGCGGCGGGTGCAGCGCGCCGCGCAACCGTGCGCTGGAGATCGCGCGGGCGCCGTACCTGATGTTCCTCGACAGCGACGACGAGCTCCCCGAGGAGTCGGTCGCGTCACTGCTGGCCGCGCACCGCGAACGCGACCTCGACTTCGCGATGGGCGCGGTGCGGCGGATCCGGGTGGACACCGGGCGCCGCTCCACGTGGATGCCGCACCTCGTGCGCGAACGCCGCACCCTGGACGGCATCGAGGCCGACCCGCGCCTGTTCTTCGAGCACCTGTCGACCGGCAAGATGTACTCCCGCGCCTTCCTCGACCGGCACGACCTGCGCTTCCCCGAGGGCATCCACTACGAGGACCAGCTGTTCTCGGCGCAGGCGTACTGCCTGGCGAAACGGTTCACGATCATCCCCGAGCCGGTGTACCTCTGGTACGTCGCCCCGTACGCGGGCTCCGACGCCGCGTCCATCTCCAACCAGCGGCATCTGCTCACCAACGTCCGCGACCGGATCCACGTGCAGCGGCTGATCGACGCGTTCCTGGTGGAGAGCGGGCACGAGGCGCTGCGCGAGGACAAGGACCACAAGTTCCTGAAGCACGACTTCCGGATGTACGCGGGCGACCTGCCCTACCGGGACGAGGAGTGGCTGGCGGCCTTCGCGGAGCTGGTGAACCCGTACCTGGAGACCCTGTCGCCGGGCGCGTACGCCCGGCTGCCCCGCGCCGAGCGGGTGGTGCTCCGGCTGATCCGCGACCGGCGCCTGACCGAGGTCCGGTGGGCCGCCCGGGGGCTGGGGCACGATGTCGCCCCCAGGGAGCTGACCACGGGCCCGGACGGCCGTACGTACTGGGGCGGGCAGGTCCCCGAGTCGGCGGACGCCCGCCGTGAACTGGACCTGACCGAGCTGGAGCCGGACACCTGCCCGTTCTCCGTCATCCGGTTCCGCCACGAGATCACGGAGATCACCCGGGGCCCGGGTGCCTCCGTCGACCTGACCGTCCGCACGTACGACCCGGCTCTGCGCCTCCCGGTCGGCCCCCAGCGCGCGAGCCTGCTCCTCTCCCCCGGCCGGCGCCTGACCGTCCCCTTCCGTCTCTCCCCGGCCCGCCCCGGTGTCTTCGAGGGCCGCGTCCGTCTCGACCCGGCGTCCGCACGCCTCCCGCTGAGCGGCTTCGCCGGGGTGCGTCATCCGATGGTCCGGCTGACCTGCCGGGGGCGGAGCAACCGGGGGGTGCTGCTGGCGCCGCCGGCCTTTCCGCCCCTGACCGCCCGCGTCCCGCACCATCGGGTCACGATCGAGCCCGAGGGCCACGGTCCGGGCCGCCTCCAGCTCCGCTGGCAACCGACCGGCCTCACGGCGAGCGTGCTGCGCCCGGCGGCCCACCGCCTGGCCGGCCCCCGGCTGCGCCGGGCGGCCCGCTTGGCGGCGAGCCTCTTCAACCCCTCCGGCGGCTGAGTCCTCAGCCCCTCCGGCGTCCGAGGAGCGGGGTTCCGGGGGCGGAACCTCCGGGGACGGGAACGGGAGGGGGCGGCGGGGGCGAACCACACCGGACCGGCACCACCCTCACCGCTCAGGGCACCGCATAGAGCACCTGCCCCTTTGGCCCCCGCGCCACCACCCGCAGCCCGGCGCCGTCCAGGACACCACCCCCGTCCACCACCCACCGCACCCCGTACTCCCGCTCGATCCCCCGCCGCACGGACGACGACGTCCCCTCCGCGAAGTACACCCCCGTCGCCGCCACCCGTCGTTCCTCGTCCGGAAGGAAGAAATCGGGATAGCCCGGAGCGACCGTGTAAAAGCCGTACGCCGGTACCTGACGCGCCGCGCGCCCCTCGGCCATGACCACGTCCCCGTACCGCACCCACGGCGTGATCCAGTGGTACCCCGTCCACGGCACCCGGTGCCTGTCCTCCACCGCCGCCGGCAGGGCGCCGCGCGGCACCACGTACCCGAGCGTCCCCACCTGCGTCCACCCGCCGAGCAGCAGCGCCCCGGCCAGCAGGGCCGTCCAGCCGGCGCGCAGCCGCCGGCGCCCCGCCCCGACCGCCTCCAGCGCCGCCGCGAACTGGGCCGGGATCAGCGCGGCCGGCAAGGCGCGCCCCCAGGAGTAGTGGCCGCTCAGCCACCCCGCCGCGACGACCAGCGCGCCCAGCCCGAAGAAGAGCACCAGCGGATCCCGCCGGTCGCGCCGCGCGCGCGGGACCAGCGCGGCCACCCCGAGCAGGACCAGCCCGAACCGCGCGACCGGATGCCCGTACAGCACCCGGTGCACCCGCTCCAGTCCGGTCCCGGCGCCGAACAGGGCGAAGAAGTCGTAGTACGGCCATGCCCACAGCACCACCGCCCCCACCAGCAGCCCGGCGCCGAGCCTCGGCCACACCGCGCGTCCGGTCCGCGCCGCGAGCACGGTGGCGGCGGCGCCCACCGTGGCCACGACCCCCGAGAACTGGTGACAGAGCAGGATCACCGCCCAGAGCGTTCCCAGGCCGAGCCACGCCGGCCACCCGGCCCCCCGGCGCAGCGCCCCCGTCAGCCACGCCCAGAAGTGGAAGGCGAGCCCGAGGGTGAACGTGCTCGGATACGACACCGTCAGCGCGAGCGAGTTGAGTCCCGGGAAGCCGCTCCACAGGAACGGGGTCGTGCCCCACAGCAGCAGCAGGCTCAGCAGGGCGAGCGCGGGCGCGGCCCGGTGCGCGCTCAGTGTCCGCGCGTACCGCCATACGCCCGTCACCAGCAGCGCCAGTCCGGCAGCGGCGGCCAGCCGCAGGACCACGAACACCGACAGTCCCGGTACGCGGGCGACGGTGCCGAGCAGCAGCATCCACGGCGAGTAGTACGGGCTCGGCGTGTCCGCGTCGACCAGCGGGTTGCCGGGGGCGAACGGGCTGTGCCGCAGCCGCTGCACGGTCGCCGCGTGCATGCCCAGGTCACCGGCCCAGGGGAGCCGCACGACCACCAGGACCATCAGGGCGAGGACGAGTCCGGCGACGGCCACGGCCACGGCGTGGCCGAGGGACGCCGGACGGTCCGTGGCGCGGCGCGCACCGGTCCTTCCGGGCGCGGCGGACGATGAGGATCGGACAGTCACACAGGAGCCATTGCCCGGAACGGTGATCCCGCACCGGATCCCCGCCGATGCCCGCCCAAGGCACCACAACGGCGTAAGGGCGCCCCGGGCCCGACGGCCCGGGACGCCCCCTCGCGCACCTGCCTACGAGTGCGACCGCAGCAGCGTCCGCATCGTCCGCATCGCCACCGACAGGTTGGCGAGATCGAACGTGTCGGAGCCGTGGATCTCCTCCAGCGTGGCACGGGCCCGGCCCAGCAGCGCCGCGTTCTTCTGCTCCCACAGCTTGAAGCGCTGCTGCGGCGTCGACGAGCCGTTGCCCTCCGCCAGCACGTCCGCGGCCACCGCCGCGTGCGCCGCGTACAGGTCCTCGCGGATCGCCGCGCGGGCCATGGACTGCCAGCGGTCGGCGCGCGGCAGCTCGATGATGCGGTCCATCAGCTGGGTGATGCGCAGCCGGTCGCCGAGGTCGTAGTACACCTCGGCGACGTCCAGCGGCTCCTTGCCCGTCCGGTCGGCGACCGACACGATGTCGAGCGTCGGGAAGGCGGAGGAGAACCCGGCGACCCGGGTGGCCAGCTCGTCCGGGACACCGGCACCGCTCAGCTCGTCGTAGATCCGCTGGTACCAGTCCAGGTCCGCGCCGCGCAGCAGCTTCGGCAACTGCGACCAGACCTGCTCGACCCGCTCGGCGAAGAACGACACCGTCTCCTCGAGCTCCAGCGGCTGCCGCCGGTTGTTGAGCAGCCACCGCGTACCGCGCTCCACCAGCCGGCGCTGGTGCAGCCGGATGCGGGTCTGGACCTCCGCGTCGACCGTGGTGTCGAGCGCCTCGACCCCGTCCCACACCACCGAGGAGCGGAAGATCGCGCGGGCCGCGGTCTGCGCCCGGACGATCTCCTCCAGCGACGCGCCGGTCTCCTCGCGCAGCCGGTGCAGATACGTCGTACCGCCCGTGTTGACCGTGTCGTTGACCAGCACCGTCGTGGTGATCTCGCGGCGCAGCGGGTGGGTGTCGATCCGGTCGAGGAACTGCTCGCGCAGCTCCGTCGGGAAGTACGCGTGCAGCAGCACCTTCAGATACGGGTCGTCGGGCAGCGAGGTGTCCAGCAGCTCCTCGGCGACCGTGATCTTCGTGTACGCCAGCAGGACGGCCGTCTCCGGTCCGGTCAGGCCCCGCCCGGAGGCGAGCCGCTCGCGGATCTGGCGGTCGGTGGGCAGGAACTCCAGGGCCCGGTCCAGCTGGCCCTCGCGCACCAGGTGCTTCAGGAACCGCTGCTGGGCGTGGACCATGTCCTTGGACTGGGCCAGCGCGTTGGCGATGGCGGTGTTCTGCGCGTAGTTGTTGCGCAGCACCAGCCGGCCGACCTCGTCGGTCATCCCGGCGAGCAGCTTGTTGCGTTGCTTCACGGTCATGTCGCCGTCCCTGACGAGACCGTTCAGCAGGATTTTGATGTTCACCTCGTGGTCGGAGGTGTCCACACCGGCGCTGTTGTCGATCGCGTCGGTGTTGATCCGGCCGCCGTGCGAGGCGAACTCGATCCGGCCGAGCTGGGTCATGCCCAGGTTGCCGCCCTCACCGACGACGGAGACCCGCAGGTCACAGCCGTCGACGCGGATGGCGTCGTTGCCCTTGTCGCCGACGTCGGCGTTGGACTCGGCGGACGCCTTGACGTACGTGCCGATGCCGCCGTTCCACAGCAGGTCCACCGGCGCCCTGAGGATCGCCTTCATCAGGTCGGCCGGGGTCATCTTGGTGACGCCCGGCTCGATGCCGAGGGCCTCGCGGATCTGCGAGTTGACCGGGATGGACTTGGCGCTGCGCGGGAAGATCCCGCCGCCGGCCGACAGCAGCCCGGTGTCGTAGTCGGCCCAGGAGCTGCGCGGCAGCTCGAACAGACGGCGGCGCTCGGCGTAGGAGGCGGCCGCGTCCGGGTTCGGGTCGATGAAGATGTGCCGGTGGTCGAAGGCGGCGACCAGGCGGATGTGCTCGCTGAGCAGCATGCCGTTGCCGAACACGTCACCGGACATGTCGCCGATGCCGACGACCGTGAAGTCCTGGGTCTGGGTGTCCACGCCCAGCTCCCGGAAGTGCCGCTTCACGGACTCCCAGGCGCCGCGGGCGGTGATGCCCATGCCCTTGTGGTCGTACCCGGCGGAGCCGCCGGAGGCGAAGGCGTCACCGAGCCAGAAGTTGTACGACTCGGCGACCCCGTTGGCGATGTCCGAGAAGGTCGCGGTGCCCTTGTCGGCCGCGACGACGAGGTACGTGTCGTCCTCGTCGTGCCGGACGACGTCCGCCGGGTGCACGACCTCGCCGGCCACCATGTTGTCGGTGATGTCGAGCAGCGCCGAGATGAACGTCTTGTAGCTGGCGATGCCCTCGGCCATCCAGGCGTCGCGGTCCACGCCCGGGTCGGGCAGCTGCTTGGCGACGAAACCGCCCTTGGCGCCCACCGGCACGATGACGGTGTTCTTCACCATCTGCGCCTTGACCAGGCCGAGGATCTCGGTGCGGAAGTCCTCCCGGCGGTCCGACCAGCGCAGACCGCCGCGCGCGACCTTGCCGAAGCGCAGGTGCACGCCCTCGACGCGCGGCGAGTACACCCAGATCTCGAACGCCGGGCGCGGCGCCGGGAGGTCCGGGATGGCCTGCGGGTCGAACTTCATGGAGACGTAGTCGTGCGGCACGCCGCCGCTCGCCTCCTGGAAGAAGTTGGTGCGCAGCGTCGCCTTGATGACCGTGAGGAAGGAGCGCAGGATGCGGTCCTCGTCGAGTGAGGCGACCTGGTCGAGGGCGGCGTCGACCTCCTCCAGCAGCGCGTCCACCAGTTCGTACCCGGCGCGCTGCCGGTCCGGCGACATCCGCGCCTCGAACAGGGAGACGAGCAGCCGGGTGGTGTGGACGTTGTGGCGGAGGGTGTCCTCCATGTAGTCCTGGCTGAAGGTGGAGCCCGCCTGGCGCAGGTACTTGGCGTACGCCCGCAGCACCACGGCCTGCCGCCAGCTCAGTCCGGCGCTGAGCACGAGGGCGTTGAAGCCGTCGTTCTCCGCCTTGCCGGTCCAGGTCGCCTCGAAGGCGTCCTGGAACCGCTCACGGGCGTCGTCGCCGAGGTGGTCGGCGCCCGCGCCCTTGGGCATCCGCAGGCCGAAGTCGTAGATCCAGGCCACGCTGCGGTCCGCGCACCGCAGCTCGTACGGCCGCTCGTCGACGACCTCGACGCCCAGCCGCTGGAGCACCGGCAGCACCGCGGACAGGGAGACGGCCTCCCCCTTGCGGTAGATCTTGAAGCGGCGCTCCTCCTCGGCCGCGCCCACCGGTGCGTACAGGCTGAGCGCGAAGTCCCGCTCCTCGCCGAGCTCCTCCAGGCGCACCAGGTCGGCGACGGCGCTGCGCGGGGAGTGGTCGGCCTTGTAGCCCTCGGCGAAGGCGCCGGAGTAGCGGCGCAGCAGCTCGGCGGCGCGTTCCTCGCCGAACTCGGCGTTCAGCGCCTCGGCGAAGCCGTCGGCCCAGGAGCGGGCGGCCTCGACGAGCCGGGCCTCGATGCGCTCCTTGTCGGCGTCGGACAGCTCGGACAGCTCGGTGCCCTGCGGGACGCGGACCACGAAGTGCAGCCGGGAGAGGACCGACTCGGTGTTCCAGGCGGTGAAGTCGACGCTGATGCCGCCGAGCTCCTCCTTGAGGATGTCGATGATCCGCAGCCGGACACCGGTGGTGTAGCGGTCGCGCGGCAGGTAGACGAGGGCGGAGTAGTAGCGCCCGTACTCGTCCTGGCGCAGGTAGAGCCGCAGCCGACGGCGCTCCTGGAGGTAGAGCACCGAGGTCACGATGGACTGGAGCTCGCCGGCCGGGGTCTGGAACAGCTCGTCGCGCGGGTAGGTCTCCAGGATCTGGAGCAGGTCACGCCCGTCGTGGCTGTGCGGCGAGAAGCCGGCGCGCTCCAGGACCTCGTCGACCTTGCGGCGGATCACCGGCACCCGGCGCACGGACTCGGTGTAGGCGGCGGACGAGAACAGTCCGAGGAAGCGCCGCTCGCCGACGACGTTGCCGTCCGCGTCGAACTTCTTGACGCCGATGTAGTCCAGGTACGACGGCCGGTGCACGGTGGCCCGGCTGTTCGCCTTGGTCAGCACCAGCAGCTTGTGCTCGCGCGCCTTGGCCCGGGCGTCGGCGGGCAGCCGCTCGAAGGACGGGCTGACCGGGTGGTCCTCGTCGGAGGCGTGGTGCGGGTCGGAGCGCAGGATGCCGAGGCCGGTGCCGGGGACAGCGGCCAGCGAGTCGTCCCGGCGCAGCTCGTACTCGCGGTAGCCGAGGAAGGTGAAGTGGTCGTCGGCGAGCCAGCGCAGCAGTTCGCGGGCCTCCTCGACCTGCGGCACGGGCAGGTCGGCGGGGACGGGCTCCTCGGGCAGCCCTTCGGCCAGCGCGGTCGCGGTCTGGCGCATCTTGCCCCAGTCCTCGACGGCCTCGCGGACGTCGGAGAGGACCCGCAGCAGATCGGCGGTGATCTGCTTGAGGTCGCCGCGGTCGGTCTCGCGGTCGATCTCCACGTGGATCCAGGACTCGACGTGCGCGTCGTGCGGCAGGTCGCGGGCGTCGTGCGGGAGGTCGCCGCCGGGCGAGGTGGTGAGCACCTCGATCAGCTTGCCGGTGACGTCCCGGCGGGCCACGAACTGCGGGTGGATGACGACGTGGATGCCGCGGCCCTGGCGGGTCAGCTCGTTGGTGACGGAGTCGACCAGGAACGGCATGTCGTCCGTGACCACCTCGACGACGGAGTGGCTGCAGGTCCAGCCGTTCTCCTCGACGGTCGGGGTGTGGACGCGGACGTTGGCCGTGCCCTGGGGGCGGCTCTCGGCGAGACGGTAGTGCGCGTAGGCGGCTCCGAAGACGTCGACCGGGTCGCGGTCGGTCAGGTCCTCCGGGGCGGTGTGCAGGTAGTAGCGCTGGAGGAACTCGAGCACGGTGTCCCGGTCGGGCATGCCCTTGTCCGTCGTCCCGGTCGGCAGTTTCCCCCCGGCCGGGCTGTTCTCAGCTACCCGGGCCGCCCTCTCGAGCAGCTCGGCCTTGGCTTCGTCCAGCTTGGTCTGCATGGTCCTCTGGCTCCTGTCGCGCGCCGTTGCGTGACGTAGAAGGAAGTACGGTCTCCGACCTCACGGGGTGGTGGTACGACACGGGGTGTCCGGTCTGTGCCGACGCTATGCCGTGAGGTGGGAGGAGCGGGGGCTTCTCGGCCGAATCCGACACACCCGACGGGTGTGACGTCGCTCTCCGCGACGCCTGTTCCCGCGAGGCGCGTCGCGTCCCGGGTGCCCTCTTGGCCCCGTGCCGCCCGCGAAGACCAGCGACCGCCACCCGGGCACGGATGTCGTCCGTGCCGCCCGGGCGCACAGCAGGGACGCCGAGGTCCCCGCGAGCTATCGCGCTGATCACGCCACCAAGGCTATCGCTCCCTACAGGCCCCCCGTCATGAGCCGCATGTGTACAAAACCAGGCCATGAACTTTGACGTTCTGCACAGTGCGGCCGGCCCACGCTCCGCAGCCCCCGCACAAGGAGCGCCCCTTCAGCGCCGGACAGGACTATGCACCCGGGGGCGCGGGGAACCGCGCGATCGACCACGACGAACCCGCACTCGCCCACGCGCCGCAGGCGTCAGGCGGCCGCCAGGCGCTCCGCCTCCGCCACGGCTTCCCCCAGGGTGTCCACCACCGGGACGCCCACCGCCTCCAGGCTGGCGCGGCCGTGGGAGCCGCCGGTGTACAGGACGGCGCGGGCTCCCGCGTGCAGGGCGGCCAGCGCGTCGTCGGCCGCGTCGCCGATCACCACCGTGCGCGCCGGGTCGACCCCGGTCAGCGCGCTGAGGTGGCGCACCATGTGCTCCGCCTTGCTCCCCCCGGACGGTCCGGTCCGCCCGTCGACCCGCAGGAAGTGCGCCTCGATCCCGAATCCCCTCACCAGCGGGACCAGGTCCTCGTGCCCGTACAGGCTGAGGATGGACTGACTGCGGCCCGCCGACGCCCACCCCGCCAGCAGCTCCACCACGCCCTCGGCGAGCCCGCACCGCACGTGGTGCTCCGTGTAGTGGCGGTGGAAGACCGAGTCCATCAGCTCCCACTCGGCCGCGCTGGGCAGCCGCCCCATCAGCCGCTCGTAGAACTTGGGCACCGGCACGCAGTACAGCTCCCGGTACCGCTCCAGCGTGAGCGGCTCCAGGCCCAGCTCGGCGAAGGCCGCGTTCGTCGCCCCGATGACCGCGTCCACATCGTGGAACAGCGTGCCGTTCCAGTCCCAGACGATGTGCGCGTCCTTGTACGTCCCCATGCCCGAAAACGTACCCGCCCGCACCGACATCGAGGAGACCCGCGGGTCAGCCGATCAGGAGGGGGATCTCCTGGGTGGCGTACCAGAGCAGCTCGTGGTCCTCCGCCCCGTCCACCGTGAACCGCGCGTCGTCGTCCCCGCCGTCCGCCGCGGGCAGCGCGTCGGCGGCGGCCGTCACGTCCGCCTCCGCGTCCGCCGCGTCCACGTGCACCGCGGCCGCCTCGGCCAGCCGTACGGCGCCGGCGACCCGCACCTCGCCGAGGGCGGCCGGATCGAGGCCCCGGTCGGGGTCGGTCGAGGCGGCGTCGTCGGACACGTCCACGGCGACCACGACCCGGCGCCGCGGCGCACCGGCGTCCGCCGCCAGCAGCCGAAGGGAGGCCAGCGCGGCACGGCTGAGCGCGGCGTACTCCAGCTCCTCGATGTCGTCGGAGAGGTACCACTCGCGCAGCGCGGGCGTCACGGCGTACGCGAGGAACGGCCCGTCGCCCAGCGCGCCCGTCCTGTACGCCTCGGCGAGCCCGGGAAGGGTCAGGGGGACGTAGACGCGCATGTCGGCCGCTTTCGTGTGATCGGGGCTGTGAGGGGGCCTTCAGAATACGTGCGGGCGTCCCCCATCGGGTCCCCGCCCACACCCTCGGGCACGTCCACCTCCGTCCCGCAATTCACCCGGCACGCCCGCGTGAGCATGGGATCGAGAACGCTCGAACCACTCTGATAGGTGATTTTCCCGGCCCTTCCGACCCGCCCTCGGCCTCCTTGCAGCCGCACCGCATGTCCCCGTACAAGGTCCCCAGCCATGAAGTTACCGCCCGGTACGGCTCCCCGGCCGCCCGGGCCCGTCGAACGGGGTCCCCATGCACAAGGTCATGACCAGAGCCCAGCACCGCCCCGCCCACCGTCCTCCCGCCCGCCGGGACTCCCGCCGCCCCGCGGCCACCGCACCGCCCCGCACTCCCGCGGGCCGGCCCGCATCCACCGCGTCCACCGCTTCCCCCGACGAAGCCCCGTCGCCCACCGGCCCCACCGCGCCCCGCACGGCCCCGGATGGGCCCGCACCCGCCGCTCACACCGGCCAGGGCCACCCGGCCACCACCGCGCCGCACCTGCCCGTGGAAAGCACCGCACGCGCCTCGTCCCCCGACAGGGGCCTGCCGTCCCCCACGGGCACCACCCCACCCCGTATCCCCACCGGCAGGGCCGCCTCCGCTCCCTCTCCCGGCGGACGCCGGCCGGCCGCCGCGGCTCTTCCGGCCCGGCCCGCCGACAACCGTCCGCCGGCCCGCGCGGGCCGGCGGGCCGTTGCGCCGGCGCCGTCTGCACGGGGTACCCGGGAGGCGCCGACGGCCGGCACCCGCCCGCGCGTCACCGACCGGCCGCCCCACCATCCCGTCGTCCTCCGGCCGGGGCCCACCGACCGCTTCGCCGAGTTGCTGCTCGCCGTCCTCAGCGGGCAGCGTCCCGTGCACGCGATGCTGCGGCACACCGCCGGACAGGCCTACGACGAGTTGGTACGGCTCGCCGAGCACGGACCGCTGCGTACCCGGGGCGTCCGCCCCGTCGTACGCGACATCGGCTGGTTCGAGCCCCGTGAGGGCGCCCTCGAGGTGTTCGCCCGGATCGGGGCCGGGGACAGGCTGCGCGCCATGGCCTTCCGGCTGGAACAGGGCCGGGACCTGCGCTGGCGCTGCACCGCCGTGGAGCTGGGCGGCCCGCGGGCACACCGCGCGGCCACCCACTGAGCACACGCGCGAAGCCCGAGGGCCGGGCACCCTGGGGTACCCGGCCCTCGGCCCGCTCACCACCGCTCACTTCTTGCGGCGACGACCGCCCCGCGCCTGCTTGCGGCGCTCCGCGCGCGTGAGGCCGTCCGCCTCGGAGCGCACCGGCTCGTCGTCGGTGGCGAAGTCGCCCTCGACGGTACCGCCCTCGCCGTCCACCGTCGGCGCGGAGAAGTGCAGGTTCCGCCGCTGCGGGGCGTCGAGCCCCTTGGCGCGGATCTCCGGGCGCGGACTCGCCTGCGCGGGCACCGCGTCCCGCTTCTCCAGGTCGGCCACCGGCTTGACGTCCTCGACCGGGACCTCCTCGACCTGCTGCTCGACCTGGACCTCCAGGTTGAACAGGTAGCCGACGGACTCCTCCTTGATGCCGTCCATCATCGCGGTGAACATGTCGAAGCCCTCGCGCTGGTACTCGACCAGCGGGTCCTTCTGCGCCATCGCGCGCAGGCCGATGCCCTCCTGGAGGTAGTCCATCTCGTAGAGGTGCTCGCGCCACTTGCGGTCCAGGACCGACAGCACGACCCGGCGCTCCAGTTCACGCATGATCTCGGAACCGAGCTGCGCCTCACGGGACTCGTACTGCGCGCGGATGTCGTCCTTGATGGACTCGGAGATGAACTCGGCCGTCAGCCCGGCGCGGTCGCCAGCCTCCTCCTCCAGCTCCTCGATGGTGACGCTCACCGGGTACAGCTGCTTGAACGCGCCCCACAGCCGGTCCAGGTCCCAGTCCTCGGGGAAGCCCTCGGCGGTCTCCGCCTGGACATAGGCGTCGATCGTGTCGTCCATGAAGTGCTGGATCTGCTCCTGCAGGTCCTCGCCCTCCAGGACACGGCGCCGCTCGCCGTAGATGACCTCACGCTGCCGGTTGAGGACCTCGTCGTACTTCAGGACGTTCTTACGCGTCTCGAAGTTCTGCGTCTCCACCTGCGACTGCGCGGACGCGATCGCGCGCGTGACCATCTTGTTCTCGATCGGCACGTCGTCCGGCACGTTCGCCATGGACATCACGCGCTCGACCATCTGCGCCTTGAACAGCCTCATCAGGTCGTCACCGAGCGAGAGGTAGAAGCGGGACTCGCCCGGGTCGCCCTGACGGCCGGAACGGCCGCGCAGCTGGTTGTCGATGCGCCGCGACTCGTGCCGCTCGGTGCCGAGGACGTACAGGCCGCCGCTCTTCTCGACCTCTTCCTTCTCGGCCTTGACCGCCGCCTCGGCCCGCTTGAGGGCCTCGGGCAGGGCGTGCGCCCACTCCTCGATGTGCTCCTCGGGGTCGAGTCCGCGCTGACGCAGCTCCGCCTCCGCGAGGTCCTCGGGGTTGCCGCCGAGCTTGATGTCCGTACCGCGGCCGGCCATGTTGGTGGCCACGGTGACGCTGCCCTTGCGGCCGGCCTGGGCGACGATCGACGCCTCCCGCTCGTGTTGCTTGGCGTTCAGCACCTCGTGCTGGATGCCGCGCTTGCTGAGCTGCTGCGAGAGGTACTCGGACTTCTCCACCGAGGTCGTGCCGACGAGGATCGGCTGACCCTTGCGGTGCTTCTCCTCGATGTCGTCGACGACCGCCTCGAACTTGGCGACCTCGGTACGGTAGATCAGGTCCGACTGGTCCTTGCGGACCATCGGCCGGTTGGTCGGGATGGGCACCACACCGAGCTTGTAGATCTGGTGGAACTCGGCGGCCTCGGTCATCGCCGTACCGGTCATGCCGGACAGGCCCGGCTGCTCCTTGCCGTCGTGGTCGTGGCGCTTGTAGAGGCGGAAGAAGTTCTGCAGCGTGATCGTGGCGAGCGTCTGGTTCTCGTCCTTGATCGGCACCGCTTCCTTCGCCTCGATGGCCTGGTGCATGCCCTCGTTGTAGCGGCGGCCGGCGAGGATACGGCCGGTGTGCTCGTCGACGATCATGACTTCGTCATCGATGATGACGTAGTCCTTGTCCTTCTTGAAGAGCTCCTTGGCCTTGATGGCGTTGTTCAGGTAGCCCACGAGCGGGGTGTTCACCGACTCGTACAGGTTGTCGATGCCGAGCCAGTCCTCGACCTTGGCGACACCGGACTCGTGGATGGCGACCGTGCGCTTCTTCTCGTCGACCTCGTAGTCGCCGGTCTCCTCGATGCCCTTGAGCGGCTGGCCGGGCTCGCCGCGCTTGAGGCGCTTGACCAGCTTGGCGAAGTCGCCGTACCACTTGGTGGCCTGGTCGGCCGGGCCGGAGATGATCAGCGGCGTACGGGCCTCGTCGATGAGGATCGAGTCAACCTCGTCGACGATGGCGAAGTTGTGGCCGCGCTGGACGAGCTCGTCCTTGGACCACGCCATGTTGTCGCGCAGGTAGTCGAAGCCGAACTCGTTGTTCGTGCCGTAGGTGATGTCGCAGGCGTACTGCTCGCGGCGCTGGGCCGGCGTCATGTTGGCGAGGATGCAGCCGACGCTCAGGCCGAGGAAGCGGTGGACGCGGCCCATCATCTCGGAGTCGCGCTCGGCCAGGTAGTCGTTGACCGTGATGATGTGGACGCCCTCACCGGACAGGGCGTTCAGATACGCGGGCAGGGTGCCGACGAGGGTCTTGCCCTCACCGGTCTTCATCTCGGCCACGTAGCCCATGTGCAGGGCGGCGCCGCCCATCATCTGAACGTCGTAGTGCCGCTGGCCCAGGACGCGCTTGGCGGCCTCGCGGACGGTGGCGTACGCCTCGGGGAGCAGGTCGTCCAGGCTCTCACCGTCGGCGTACCGCTGCTTGTACTCATCGGTGAGGGCCCGCAGCTCGGCGTCGGAGAGGCCTTCGAAGTCCTCTTCGATGGAGTTGACCTGGTCCGCGATGCGGTGCAGCTTGCGCAGGATCTTGCCTTCGCCTGCACGCATGATCTTCGAGAGGACGGACACGGGGGTTGGTCTCCTTGCCGGTCGGGCCTGGGACGGTCGGTTTCCGTTTCACTTACTGAGCAACGGCCATCGTATGCGAGGACCCCGCCACGCCGGGAGGCCTGTCGTGGGGGTGACCGTCGGCTGCTTCCTATCCGTTTCACGGCTGCCTCAAAAGGACAACGTCCGGGCCCCTCCGATGGTGCCGCCCCGCGCCGGCGAATTGCGCGAAGGGTGATCGTCGCCTCACGCACCGCGAAAGGGATGGCGCCGTTCACCCCCGCGTGAGCAGAATCGGCCGATGGAACCCGTCACGCTCACCACCGACCGCCTCCTGCTGCGCACGGTGGGCCCGCAGGAGACCGACGCCGTGTACGCGATCTGCCAGGACCCGGACATCCAGCGCTGGACCACGATCCCCTCCCCGTACCTGCCCGAGCACGCGCGGGGTTTCACGGAGCAGATCGCGCCCGACGGCTGGGCCGACGGTTCGATGTTCACCTTCGGCGTCTTCCTGCCCACCGGGGAACTCACGGGCATGCTCGGCATCACCATGCGCTCCCTCGGGACGGGCGAGATCGGCTTCTGGGGCGCGAAGGAGCACCGCGGCAACGGCTACATCACCGAGGCCGCCCTCGCCGCCTCCCGCTGGGCCTTCACCCGGATGTCGGTCGACCGCATGGAGTGGCGCGCGGAGGTGGGCAACGTCGCCTCCCGCGCGGTGGCGGAGCGCGCGGGCTTCACCATCGAGGGCGTCCTGCGTTCCTCGCTCAGCAACAAGGGAGTGCTGCGGGACTGCTGGGTGGGCTCCCTGCTCCCGTCCGACCTGGGACTTCCCTCCACGGCGCCCTACGTTCCCGGGCGGGGATGAGCCCCGGGCCCTCCGCCGTTGTCAGTGCCGCCCTCTATCGTGCGGACGTATGACGACCCTTCCGCGTCCGACCACCGAATTGACGGCAGACGAGGCCCGCCGCATCGCCCTGCGGGCCCAGGGCTTCCTCGGCGCCCCGGACCGCCGCTCGGGTGTCCGGGGCGTCCTCCGCCATCTGGGCGCGGTGCAGCTCGACACCATCTCCGTCCTCGCCCGCTCCCACGAGCTCATCCCGTACGCCCGTCTGGGCGCCGTGGGGCGCCGGACCGTCGAGGAGGCGTACTGGAAACAGGGGAACCGGCCGCCGCGCGCGTTCGAGTACTGGTCGCACGCCGCGTGCATCCTCCCCGTCGAGGAGTGGCCCCACTTCGCCTTCCGCCGCCGCGCCTACCGCGCCCGCCCGCTCTGGAACCACGAGCTCCCCGACGGCGCCTACGACCAGGTGATCAAGCAGCTCCGCGCGGAGGGCCCCCTGACGGCCACGGAGCTGGGCGGCGCCAAGCGCACCAGCGAGTGGTGGGACTGGTCCGGGACCAAGATCGCCGTCGAGCGCGCCCTGATGGAGGGCGAGGTGGTGTGCGTCGAGCGCCGCGGCTGGAAGCGGGTCTACGACCTGGCCGAGCGGGCGATCCCCGCGGAGCTGCTGCACGACGAGCTGGACGACGCCGAGTGCCTGCGCCGTCTGGTCCGCCTGGCCGGCCGGTCCCTCGGCGTGGGCACCCGCGCGGACATCGCCGACTACCACCGTCTCAAGGGTGAGCAGGTCGACGCGGTGATCGACGGCTCGGGCCTGGTTCCGGTCACGGTGGAGGGCTGGTCCAAGCCGGCCTGGGCCGATCCGGCGGCCCTGGCGACACCGCCGCGCGGCCGGCACCGTACGACGCTGCTGTCCCCGTTCGACTCCCTGGTCTGGGAGCGGGCGCGCACGGAGCGGATCTTCGGCTTCACCCACCGCCTGGAGGCCTACGTGCCCAAGCCCAAGCGGGTGCACGGCTACTTCGCGATGCCCGTCCTCGCGGGCGGCCGGCTCGTCGGCCGGGTCGACCCGGCCCGTGAGGGCCGCACGCTGGTGGCCAAGCAGGTCACGCTGGACGGCCGCAAGGCGGTCCCCGCCGTGGCCCAGGCCCTGGTGGAGGCGGCGGGCTGGGTGGACTGCACGGACGTGCGCGTGGAGCGGGTGGACGCACCGGAGCTGCGCGAGGCCCTCACCCTGGAACTCGCCCGGGTTCCCGCCTGACGCGGGGCGCCGTCACCGGATCTCGAGGATCTTCTCCCGCATCGCGTAGACCACCGCCTCCATCCTGGAGTGCAGTTGGAGCTTCTCCAGGATGTTGCGCACGTGGTTCTTCACGGTGTTCTCGGAGATGAACAGTTCCTTGGCGATGTCGCGGTTGTTCATCCCCGTGGCCACGAGCTTGAGGACTTCGAGTTCACGGTCCGTCAGCCGGGGCACGGGCACCAGCCTGCGCTCGTCGGTGCGCTGGATCATCGACTTGAACTCGGTGAGCAGTTTCGACGCCATGGACGGGCTGATCTGCGACTGCCCGTCGGCCACCGCGCGAATGGCGGTGGCCACCTCGTCCGTGGAGATCTCCTTGAGGAGATAACCGGTCGCGCCCGCCTTGATGGCGTCGTAGAGATCGGCTTCCTCGTCGCTGATCGTCAACATGATGATCTTCGCGCTGGGGGCGACCTCCTTGATGGAGGTGCACGCCTCGATCCCGCCCCGCTTGGGCATCCGCACATCCATCAGGATGATGTCGGGCAGCAGGTCGGCCGCCTTCTCCACCGCCTCGGCGCCGTCCCCCGCCTCGCCGACGACCTGGATGTCCTCCTCGGCCTTGAGCACGATCTCCAGTCCGCGGCGGAACAGCGCGTGGTCGTCCACCACAAGGACTCTGATCGGCTCCTTGCGTGGAGTGTCCGCGTCCGGGCCCATGCCGACGACGCCGTCGTCGGCATCCTCGTCACGCATCGGTCCGAAGCTGTCCGCCATCGTTCCTCCCCCTGAAGGCTGTGGCCTGTGGTCCTGACCATCGCCAACCCAAGGCAACGGCCCACCGGTTGGGCCGCTGCAGCCATGATTCCATGCCCCGCCGACACCGGAGTGCCGGTGCGTGCGCACAGTGGGCGCACACCGGTGCCCCTGGGGGCGCACACGCGCACCAGGGGCACCGGCTCGGCCGTCACGCGGCGGGTCAGCCGCCGAGCGTCCCGCCCGCCTCGGGGGACTGCGTCTGGGTGACCATCGTGTCCGTGCTGAGGTGGATCACGCCGTAGTCGTAGGCGTGCCGCCGGTAGACGACGCTGGGTTCCTTGGTCTCGGAGTCGATGAACAGATAGAAGTCGTGCCCGACCAGCTCCATTTCGTAGAGAGCCTGGTCGAGGGTCATGGGTGCTGCCACGTGGGTCTTCTCACGGACGATCAGAGGTCCGTCGCCCTGGACTTCCAGGGAGCCGATCTTCTTGGTGGGGACGGCTTCCCGTTCTTCCGTGACGGCGCCCCCGCCGACCCCGTTGAGTGTCGCCGCGCCCGGGACGTGGTCGGGGACCTCGGCGGCCGAGATCCTGCGCGCACCGCGCCGCGAGAAACGCTTGTCGTGCTGCTTGCGCAGCCGGGCATCCAGCTTCTCCGCTGCCAGGTCGAGCGCCGCGTACGGATCGCTCGCCGCTGCCTCCGCCCGGATCACCGGACCGCGGGAGCGGAGCGTGATCTCCACCCGGTCACTGCGGTCGGCCTGTCGGGGGTTGGGCTCCTTGGACACCTCGACGTCGAGGCTGATCACCTTGCCATCGAGCTTCTGGATCTTCTCCAGGTTCAGCTTCTCGGCCACGTGCTTCCGGAACCGCTCGGGCACCTCGGTCTTGCGGCCCTTGACGACGATGTCCACGCAGAACTCCGTTCCCGGATCACTCCGCCTCGGTGCGGAGCGTCTCCCTTTTGCACCAGGTTCCGGTGACGCCCGGAACCTCGGACTCGGCGACGTCCACCTCCTCCCCCATGGGCGAAATCTCCACTCCACCGGCGCGGGCGATAACGAAAAACCCGCAGCACGGCAATCGGATTCGAGAGGTGTGGCCTGCGGCTTTCCCTCTCAACCGAACATATCTCGCCCGGACGGATGTCGTCACCCTCTACCGCGCCGTACCTCCATTCTGATGAATTGCCTCTCTCATTACCTGCAACGACACACGTTCTCAGTCAGTTCCGGTTTATTTCGAAAGCGTCCGGAGACGCCGCGACGACGGCCGCGTACATCCCGCCGGCGCCGCCCGCGCCCGCCATGACCGGCGGCCGGCCGGAACGCCGGCCCGCCCGCTGTTGAGCTGATCCGTTCCGCTGTTCCCCTCTCCCTTCCCCTGTCTCACCCCCGTACACGAACGCGGGCCCCGAAATACTCGATTCGGCTCCCCGGTCCGGCGACGCGGCCCACGACCGCGCCCGTACGGCACGCGCCGCCTCGGCCAGCGACGCCCCGGTCGTCATCAGGTCGTCGACCAGGACGACCCGTCCTGCCGAGAGCAGCCGGCCGCAGCCCGGGACCACCGTCAGCGCGCCCGCGAGATTGGCCAGCCGCTGCCGGGAGTCGAGCCCCGACTGGTCGGCCACGTCCCGTCGCTGCCGCAGCGCGGGAAGCACTTGTGCGGGTACCCCCGCCCGCCGCAGCTCACCCGCCGCCGCGTACGCGATCCGCCGGGCGGGATCATGCCCGCGCGCCCGCACCGCCCGCCGTGCGGAGGGCACGGGGACGAGCAGCACCGAGCCGCCGCCCGCGCACCGCGCACGGACCGCTCCCAGTCCCGCCCGCACCGCTCCCGCCAGCGCCTCGCCGAGCGGCCTGGAGAGGGCCAGGGCGCCCCGCTCCTTGTGCGCCAGCAGCGTGGCGCGCACCTCGTCCGCGTAGCGGGCCGCCGCGTGCACCGGCGGCAGTCCGGCCGGCTCGGGCACCGGCCGCACCCGGCACGGCACGCCCCCGCTCAGCGCCGTACGGCACCGGGCGCAGAGCACCGTACGAGGTCTGCCGCAGCCGCCGCACTCGGCCGGGAGCACCAGGTCGGTGAGGTCCTGCCACCAGTCCCGCATGGGACCACTGTGCCAACGCCCGCCGCACCCGGCCACCCCTGTGGATAACCCGGGGGACGGGTCCGGCCGGCCCGGCTCACCCCGGATAGACCGGCGCGGTCCCCTCCGTCACCTTCTGCCACTGCGCCCCCGAAGGCAGCCGTACGATCCCGTCCACCGAGTACGCCATGAGCGGCGCCTGTTCGTCCTCGGAGGCGGTGACGGCCTCGACTCCGGTCAGGGCGGCGGGCGGCGGCACGTCCGGCGTGGAACCGTCGACCTCGACGTACTTCATCTGCTCCACACCTCCCTGCTCGCGTCCGACCACCACGAGCCGACTGTCCCCGGCCCAGGACATGGCCGTGACCTGTTCCAGCTCCGGCGTCGCGGAGCGCGGGTCCAGCACGGTGACCGTCGGCCGCTCGTCCGTCCCACCGCTCCGGTCGATCCGCCCGATCACCAGGGAACTCCGGTCGCCCTTCTCCACGACGAGCGCGATCCGCACCCCGTCGGCGGCCACCCGGACCGCCCGCACCCGGCCGTCCAGCCCCGGCGTCCGTACCTGGACCGGCTCCTCCTCGCCCTCCTCCAGGAGGTACAGCCGCGGGTCGACGGGGTCGCTGTCGGCCACCCACAGTCCGCCCTGCGCGTCCCAGCTGGGCGTGGTCAGCCTGTCCTCCTCGGTCCTGCCCGTACTGCGCAGCACGGGCTCCCCGAGGGAACTCCCCGACACCAGCGAGGAGACGAACAGCGACTTGCCGTCGATGGCGACCCCGGCCGCGGTGCGTTCGTCCCGGGCGACCGCCACCGACCGCAGTGCCTTCTCACCCTCGCCCAGCGCCCCGGGCGCCGGCACGGGCTCGGTGTCGCTGCTGCCCGCGGTGATCCGTACGAGCCGGTGCTTGTCGTCGACGAAGTACAGGTAGTCGGGCTGGTCCAGCGCGCCCCGGGTGGCCGTGGTCTCGGCGCCCTCCTGGGCCAGCGAGCACAGCTGCCCGCCGTCGGCCCGCAGCTCGACCTCCTCCACCGCGGGGCTGAGCGTGCGCAGCGTGAACAGCAGCTGGGCCGCCATCTCCTCGCACCGGCCGGTGCCGACCTCGGCCGCCTTGTCGTTGAGCGGCACGGTCAGCCTGCCCCGGTCGTCCGGGGTCAGCGGGCCGGCGTCCTCCCGCAACGCCGCCCCCGCGGGGAATCCGGTCCTGACGGCGGGGTCCAGCCAGGTCGTGGGCCCTTCGATGAGGGAGCGCACCATCTGGGTCGTGGGGTCCACGTGACTGCGCACATAGACGGGGTCGGCGACCGTCATCGGCGGCGATCCCGCGTTGGCCGAGGCGAAGTAGTACTTGTTGACGGACATGTAGTTGCGCTGGAAGTCCGACTTGCCCATGACGACGCCCTGCGGCACCGCGTCGATGCGCCACTGCTCGCTCTTGGCGTCCTTCGTGAGATGCACCAGCTCGTCGTAGGACCCGGAGGCGGGCGCGTACGACTGCTGCGCGTCCACCGTGGCGACCTTGGTCCCGGTCAGCGTGTAGGACAGGGAGCCGGTGTCCTGCCGGTCCGTGCTGTCGGCCTGGGCGCCCGGCCCGTCCGACAGCACGGTGGTGGACAGCTCCGGCTTCCAGGTCTTCGCCGCCTCGCGGGTCAGATACTGGCGCGCGGTCCTGTAGTCGGGGTCGTCACTGGTCAGCGCCTCCAGGAAGCCCTGCACGATCTGCGTGGGGGTCGCGTCCTCACTGGGCGGCATGGCGAACACCCGCACCTGCGCGTCCTGCCGGGGCGTCGACTCGACGCCCCGCAGATCCCCGCTGTCGGGCATCGAGGCGCACCCGGCCAGCAGAACGACCCCGCTGGCGGCGTAGGCCACCGTCCGCACCGGCACCCACCGGCCGCGCTCACCGCCGCCCACGCGAAGCCTCCCCATCCCGGTCCACATCCCGCGCCGCACTCCGACCGCCCTCGCCACCGGCCGCCCCGGCCCCGTGCTCCGGCTCCCGGCCGGCCTCCGACTCCCGGTCACGGCCGTCGTCCGGCTCCCCCTCGGGGCCGCCGTGCCCGGTCTGCGTCCCCGGCTCCGAACCGTCGCCGCTGCCCGCGGACAAAGCCGCCGCACCCCCGCCGTGCCCGTCGTCCGGCCGTCCCGCGGAACCGCCGTCGGCCTCCGGGAACCCGTCATCGGCGCCCGCGATGCCGCTCTGCGCCCCGGATGTCATCCGCGTGCTGCCCGTTCGTTCCGGTGGGGCGGGCCGGGCCACCACGCGTGCACCGTTGCCGGGCAGTGCGGTGGGATCGGCCGTCGGGGTGGCGGTCGCCGACCTCAGCGCGAACGGATCCCGCGCCGACCCGTCGGTGCCCGCCTGCCGCGCCGACACCGTCGCACGCTTCTCGCCGTCCCCGCCGCCGCGTGGCAGACCGGCGTCGTCCAGTCCGCGGTTGCGCCGCGAGTCCTTGGGTTCCAGCGGTATCGGCGACCCCCTCAGCGGCTCGTCCGCGGTCCTGGGCAGCGTCAGCCGGAACTGCGAACCACCGCCCGGCTCGCCCCACGCCTGGAGCCAGCCGCCGTGCAGCCGCGCGTCCTCCAGGGCGATGGACAGCCCCAGCCCCGTACCGCCGGTGGTCCGCGCGCGTGCCGGGTCGGCCCGCCAGAAGCGGCTGAAGACCCGGGTCGCCTCACCGGGCTTGAGCCCGACGCCGTAGTCGCGCACCGCCACCGCCACCGCCCCGCCGGCCGCGGCGAGCTTGACGACGACGTCCTCGCCCTCGCCGTGCTCCACCGCGTTGACGACCAGGTTGCGCAGCACGCGCTCCACGCGTCGCGCGTCGGCCTCGGCGACGACGGGCTGCTGGTCGCCGACGGTCCTGATCCGCGTGCCCTTGCGCTCGGCGAGCGGCTCCGCCCCGCTGACCACGCGCCGTACGACCTCGCGCAGGTCTATCGGCTCCGCCTCCAGCGCCGCCGCGCCCGCGTCGAACCGACTGATCTCCAGCAGGTCCGCGAGCAGCGACTCGAACCGGTCCAGCTGGTCTGCGAGCAGCTCCGCCGACCGCGCGGTCACCGGGTCGAAGTCCTCGCGCGCCTCGTGGATGACGTCCGCCGCCATCCGCACGGTCGTCAGCGGCGTCCGCAGCTCGTGCGACACGTCCGACACGAACCGGCGCTGCATCCGCGACAGGTCCTCCAGCTGGTTGATCTTCAGCTGGAGGTTCTGCGCCATCTTGTTGAACGCCTCGCCGAGCCGCGCGATGTCGTCCTCGCCGGTGACCTTCATCCGTTCCTGCAGCCGCCCCGCGGACAGCCGCTCGGCGATCCCGGCCGCCATCCGCACCGGCGTGACGACCTGGCGCACCACGAGCCAGGCGATCGCACCGAGGAGTACGACGACGAACAGCCCGGCGGTCGCCAGGGTGCCCTTGACCAGACTCAGCGACTTCTCCTCCTGGGTGAGCGGGAAGAGGTAGTACAGCTGGTACGGGTCGCTGTTGGGGTCGTTGACCTGCTTGCCGATGACCAGACCGGGCTGGGATTCCTTCTTGGTGTCGTAGACGATGCGCGTGTAGCTCTGGGCCGCCGACCCGCTGGTGTCGATCCTCTCCCGCAGCGCCGCCGGCACGCTCGCCGTCGGATTGACCTCACCGGAGGCGCGCGGTCCGCGCCCGCTGCCGCTCTCGTCGCCCGCGGGCAGGGTCACCACGTCGAAGGCGCCCTGTCCACCGCTGGAGAGCGACTCCACGAGGTCGCTCATCCACTGGATGACGCTCTGCGAGGGACGGCCGTCCACCGCGGTGCCGTCGTCGCCCGTGACGCTCACGGCCTCCTCGGCCTGCTGTTTGGCCACCGCGAACCCGCCGGTGGCCTGGCTCTGCGACGCCTTCACCTTGGCGTCCAGCAGACCGTTGCGCACCTGGCCGATGACGACGAAGCCCAGCAGCAGGACCACGCCCAGCGACATCAGCAGCGTGGTGACGACGACCTTGAGCTGGATGTTGCGCCGCCACAGCCGCATGACGGGCAGCAGCGGCCGGCGCACCCAGCGCACGAACAGCCGGATCACCGGGCTGCCCTGGACCCCGCCCTGCAGCAGCCCGCCGTCGAGCAGGCGCCCCCATCGGGAGCCCGAGGTCTTCCGGCCGACAGGCCGCCCCGGACGGCCCCCGGACCGGCCGGACGCCGAAGCGGCACTGTCCCCGGACATGTCAGCTCGGTCCTGCCTTGTATCCGACACCACGGACGGTCACCACGATCTCCGGCTTCTCCGGGTCCTTCTCGACCTTGGAGCGCAGCCGCTGCACATGCACGTTCACCAGCCGGGTGTCCGCCGCGTGGCGGTAGCCCCAGACCTGCTCGAGCAGCACCTCACGGGTGAACACCTGCCACGGCTTGCGGGCGAGCGCGACCAGCAGGTCGAACTCCAGCGGCGTCAGCGCGATCGACTGCCCGTCCCGCTTCACGGAGTGCCCGGCCACGTCGATCACCAGGTCACCGATGGCGAGCTGCTCCGGCGCCGGCTCCTCCGACCTGCGCAGCCGCGCCCGGATACGGGCCACCAGCTCCTTCGGCTTGAACGGCTTCACGATGTAGTCGTCGGCCCCGGACTCCAGGCCCACCACGACATCGACGGTGTCGCTCTTCGCCGTGAGCATCACGATCGGCACTCCGGACTCCGCCCTGATCAGGCGGCACACCTCGATGCCGTCCCGGCCGGGCAGCATCAGATCCAGTAGCACCAGATCGGGCTTGGCCTCGCGAAAAGCGGCCAGCGCCTTGTCGCCGTCGGCTACGAAAGACGGCTCAAAACCTTCACCGCGCAGCACGATGCCGAGCATCTCGGCCAGTGCGCTGTCGTCGTCGACGACAAGGACTCGTCCCTTCATAAACGACATCATCCCATTAGCTAATCGTTACCTGGCGTGACCTGGCACACAACGTCGCCAAAGCCTCGGCTGTCACGGGCGAAACGGCACCCTCTTCGGTGACGATCGCCGTCACCAGCTCCGGTGGCGTCACGTCGAACGCCGGGTTGTACGCCTGGGTGCCCAGGGGTGCCACCGGAATCCCCCCTCCCGCTTCCGTTCCGGCCACCGGCACCTGCGGTGCCGTGACCTCCGTCACCTCATGCCCGGGACGCTGTTCCACCTCGATGGACGCCCCGTCCGGCGTCCGGAGATCCACTGTCGTCACCGGTGCCACCACGATGAACGGCACATGGTGGTACCGCGCGAGCACCGCGAGCGGATAGCTCCCCACCTTGTTCGCCACCGAGCCGTCGGCCGCGATGCGGTCCGCGCCGATCAGCACCGCGTCCACCTCGCCCGCCGCGAACAGCGATCCCGCCGCGTTGTCGGTGAGCAGGGTGTACGCCATGCCGCTGCGGGCCGCCTCGTATGCCGTCAGGCGAGCACCTTGCAGCAACGGACGCGTTTCGTCCACCCACAGGCGCCGAAGCCGTCCCACCCGGTGTGCCGCCAGCGCCACCGCGAACGCCGTCCCCTCGCCGCCCGACACCAGCGAACCGGTGTTGCAGTGCGTGAGGATCCGGTGCCCGCCGCCGGGCAGCAGCTCGTCGAGGAGCGCCAGCCCGCGCTCGGCCATCCGGGCACTGGCTTCGGCGTCCTCCCGGTGCAGCTGCCGTGCCGCGGCCAGCGCGGCCCCGGCCGCCTGCCGGGCATCCCCACCACGGGCGAGGACGGCCTGGTGGGCGGAGCGCGCCCGGTGTACGCCGACGGCGAGGTTCACCGCGGTGGGCCGGGCGCTCTCCAGCGCCGACGCCGCGTCGTCCACGTCGTAGCCCCGTACGGCGGCGAGCGCGACGCCGTAGGCTCCCGCGATGCCCAGCAGGGGAGCACCGCGCACGGCGAGCGAGCGGATCGCCTCCACCAGCGCCGACGCGTCCGTACAGACGAGTTCGACCTCCTCGGCCGGCAGCCTCGTCTGGTCGAGCAGGACCAGGACGGGGCCTTCGGGTGGCTCTTCCCAGCGCAGTGCCGGGATCTCGGTCGGCCGTTTGTCATCGCCGCTGTGTGCGTACTGATCAGCCATGCGGCCAGTCTGCCCCCTGTCGCACGGACAATAGAAGGCAAGCAGCCCTCACCTCGGCAGGTCGGTTGATGACCACCCCATGGCACGATGGCTGCCAAGCCGCCGCCGCGACCGCGGACGGGCACCGTGAAGGAGCGACGATGAACGACACTCCGGGCTGGGCCTCGCCCGGATCCGCCCCGTCCGAAAGGCAGGAACCGGGCGCGTCCGGTCCTGCCGAGCCCGCCGGCCGTCCAGGCCCCCAGCACCCCTCCGACCAGCCCCAGCAGCCGGGCCAGGCCCCGCAGGACCCGGGCGCGAAGTGGTCGAAGGATCAGCCACCACCCGGCCAGTGGTCCGCACCCACCGGCCCGCCCGGTCCCACGGACCCGGGCCAGACTCCCCCGCCCCCACCACCCGGCCCGGGTTGGGGTGCCCCTCCGCCCGGCGGTCCGGGTGGTTACGGCGGCGGCCCCGGCGGACCCGGTGGGTACGGTGCCTGGGGAGGTAACTGGGGCGGCGGCTGGGGCGGCCCCCCGCCCGCGGCCAAGCCCGGCGTCATCCCGCTCCGCCCGCTCGGCGTGGGCGAGATCCTCGACGGCGCCGTCTCCACCATGCGCACCTACTGGCGCACGGTCCTCGGCATCTCCCTGACCGTCGCCGTCCTCACCGAGATCGTCGTCGTGCTGCTCCAGGGCCTCGCCCTGGACACCTCCAGCACCGCGGTGCTGGGCGACCCCAGCGCCACCCTCGACGAACTGACCGACGCCATGGGCGACGCCCTGCTCAACTCCGGCGTGGTCTTCCTGGTCACCCTGATCGGCACCGTCGCCGCCACCGCCCTGCTCACGACCGTCACCAGCCGCGCGGTACTCGGCAAGTCGGTCACCACCGGCGAGGCCTGGCGCGACGCCCGTCCCCAGATCGTCAAACTGTTCGGCCTGATCTGCCTGCTGCTGCTCATCACCGTCGGCATCATGGCCGTCGGCGCGCTGCCCGGCTTCCTCGTCACCCTCGCCGCGGGCGACGGGGCCGGCATCGCCCTCACCGTCCTGGGCCTGATCGGCGCCGTCGTCGTCACCCTGTGGCTCATGATCCGCCTGTCGCTGGCCTCGCCCACGCTGATGCTGGAGAAGCAGGGCATCGTGAAGGCGATGAGCCGCTCCGCCAAACTGGTGCGCGGCTCCTGGTGGCGGGTCTTCGGCATCCAGCTGCTCGCGACGATCATCGCGAACGTCGTCGCGTCGATCATCGTCATCCCCTTCACCTTCCTCGCCGCGGCCGTCGGCGGCGACGGCGTCTCCGGCTTCCTCAACAGCGCCGGCGGCGACATGGGCTGGACGTTCCTCATCGTCAGCGGCATCGGCGCGGTCATCGGCTCCATGATCACGTTCCCGATCACGGCCGGCGTCACCGTGCTCCTCTACGTCGACCAGCGCATCCGCCGCGAGGCACTCGACCTCGAACTGGCCCGCGCCGCCGGCGTCCAGGGCCACGGTCCCGGCACCACCCCGGGGAGCTGACGGCGTGACCGCCACGGGGGGAGTTCTCACAGCCGTACAGGCACTGCCCGCAGCCGCCGACACGGCCGTACGCCTGCTGCTGCGCGGCGACGACGAGCCGCCCGTCACCCTCCCGCGCGACCCCGCGCGGGAGGCGGCCCGGCGCGAACTGTCCAAGGGCAGGTACCACGAGAACGATCCCAGCTGGTTCCAGCAGGCCCTCAACGCCTTCTGGGAATGGGTCGGCAAGCTGTTCGGCGCCGCCTCCACCGCGACACCCGGCGGCACACTCGGTCTGGTCGTCATCATCGCGGCCGTGATCGCCGTCCTGGGCGCCCTGTGGTGGCGCCTGGGCACCCCGCGACGCCAACCGACCTCGGCCCCCGCCCTGTTCGACGACCGCCCCCGCAGCGCCGCCGAACACCGCGCGGCCGCCGAGGCGCACGCCGCCCAGGGGCACTGGAACCAGGCCGTCCGGGAACGCATGCGGGCCGTCGTCCGCGCCCTGGAGGAACGCACCCTGCTCGACCTCCGCCCCGGCCGCACCGCCGACGAGGCCGCCGCGGAGGCCGGCCGCGCCCTGCCCGCCCACACCACCCGGCTGCACACCGCCGCCCGCGCCTTCGACGACGTCACGTACGGCGGCCGGGCCGCCACGGAACAGTCGTACCGGCAGCTCACCGAACTCGACCGCGACCTGGAACGCACCAAACCACAGCTCGCGGCCGGCGGCAGCAGCACCCACAGCACGGACGCCAACGCCCGCCAGGGAGCCGCCGGATGACGACCGAGGTCACGCTCCCGCCCACCTCGGCCTCGCCCACCGCACGCCAGGTGTGGACCCGCGCGCGAGGCATCGCACTGGCGCTGGTGCTGCTGATCGCGGCGGCCGTCGCCATCGCCGTGATCCGCTCCGACACCCGGCACGGCGAACTCGACCCGCGCTCCGCCGACCCCTACGGCAGCCGCGCCGTCGCCGAACTCCTCGCCGACCGCGGTGTGGACACGCGCGTGGTCACCACCCTCGACGGGGCCACCACCGCAGCCGGCCCCGACACGACCCTCCTGGTCGCCGTCCCCGACCTGCTGTCCGCACCCCAACAGTCCCGGCTGCACTCCGCCACCGCCGAATCCGGCGGCCGCACCGTCCTGGTCTCCGCCGGCAGCGCCTCCGTCGAACGCCTCGCCCCCGGCGTCACCGCCGACCCGGCCACCAGCTTCGACTCCACCCTCTCCCCCGACTGCGACCTGCCCGCCGCCCGCCGCGCGGGCACCGCCGACACGGGCGGCATCCGCTACACCACCATCCATCTCACCGCCGACGAGTGCTACGCCAGCGAGCGCCTCGCCACCCTGCTGCGCATCCCGGCCCCCTCCGGCGACGGCGACACCGTCCTCCTCGGCGCGCCCGACATCCTCCTCAACGACCGCCTCGACGAGCACGGCAACGCCTCGCTCGCCCTCCAGCTCCTCGGCTCCCGCCCTCATCTGGTCTGGTACCTCCCCTCGCTCGCCGACGCCTCCGCCACCTCCGAGGAGGGCGAGCGCGGCTTCTTCGACCTGCTCCCCTCCGGCTGGCTGTGGGGCACCCTGCAACTCTTCATCGCGGCAGCCCTGGCCGCCCTGTGGCGGGCACGCCGACTCGGCCCCCTGGTGCCCGAGAAACTCCC
Organism: Streptomyces sp. NPDC059454; assembly: GCF_042749965.1. Classification (NCBI taxonomy): domain Bacteria; kingdom Bacillati; phylum Actinomycetota; class Actinomycetes; order Kitasatosporales; family Streptomycetaceae; genus Streptomyces; species Streptomyces sp. NPDC059454. The sequence goes on from NZ_JBHYVC010000079.1 coordinate 31,771, forward strand.
CGTGGCGATCCGCGCCTCCGAAACCGTCGAAGGCCGCGCCCGCCTCTACCGCAAGGCGAACGCCCGCGACCGCGCGGCCGGCGCTCTTCGCTCCACCACCCGCACGCGCCTCGCCCCCCTCGTAGGCGTCCCCGTCTCCCAGGCGCACGCGCCCGAGGCCCTGCTCCCCGCGCTGTCCGCCCACCTCCAGGGCGACGGACAGTCCCCGCACACCCTCCTCTTCGGCCCGCCCCCGGGCGACGACGCCGCACTCATCCAGCTCGCCGACCACCTCGACGCCCTCGAAAGAGAGGTACGCCGTCCATGATGGACCCGACCACTGACAACGCCGCGCACACCGGGGACCCGGCCGCCGCCAGGGCCTCCCTGGAGGCCCTGCGCGCCGAGATCGGCAAGGCCGTGGTCGGCCAGGACCCCGCGGTGACCGGCCTCGTCGTCGCCTTGCTCTGCCGCGGCCACGTCCTCCTCGAAGGCGTCCCCGGCGTCGCCAAGACCCTCCTCGTCCGCGCCCTCGCGGCCACCCTGGAACTCGATACCAAACGCGTCCAGTTCACCCCCGACCTGATGCCGAGCGACATCACCGGCTCCCTGGTCTACGACGCCCGCACCGCCGAGTTCTCCTTCCAGCCCGGCCCGGTCTTCACCAACCTCCTCCTCGCGGACGAGATCAACCGCACGCCTCCGAAGACCCAGTCCTCCCTCTTGGAGGCCATGGAGGAACGCCAGGTCACGGTCGACGGCACCCCCCGTCCCCTGCCCGACCCCTTCCTGGTCGCCGCGACCCAGAACCCGGTCGAGTACGAGGGCACCTACCCCCTTCCCGAAGCCCAGTTGGACCGCTTCCTCCTCAAGCTGACCATCCCCCTCCCCTCCCGCCAGGACGAGATCGACGTCCTCACCCGCCACGCCAAGGGCTTCAACCCCCGCGACCTGCGCGCTGCCGGCGTGCGCCCCGTCGCGAACGCCGCCGACCTGGAAGCCGCTCGCCGCGCGGTCGCCGACACGACCCTCTCCCCCGAGATCACCGCCTACGTCGTGGACATCTGCCGCGCCACCCGCGAGTCGCCGTCCCTCACCCTCGGCGTCTCCCCGCGCGGGGCCACCGCCCTCCTGGCCACCGCCCGCGCGTGGGCCTGGCTGACCGGCCGCGACTACGTCATCCCCGACGACGTGAAGGCCCTCGCCCTGCCCACGCTCCGCCACCGTGTCCAGCTCCGCCCGGAGGCCGAGATGGAAGGAGTCACAACCGACTCGGTCATCAACGCGATCCTCGCCCACGTCCCCGTCCCCCGCTGATGGCCCCCACCGGACGCGCCGCCCTGCTCGCGGCCCTCGGCTCCCTTCCCGTCGGCATCTGGGAACCCGGCTGGACGGGCATCCTCGCCGTCAACGCCCCCCTGGCGGTGGCCTGCGCCTGTGACTTCGCCCTGGCCGCCCCCGTACGCCGCCTCGGCCTGACCCGCTCCGGCGACACCTCGGTACGCCTGGGCGACACCGCCGACGTCACCCTGACGATCACCAACCCGTCCCACCGACCGCTCCGCGCCCGGATCCGCGACGCCTGGCCCCCGAGCAGCTGGCAGCCCGGTACGGAGGTGGAAGCCTCCCGCCACCGCCTGCTGGTCCCTTCGGGTGAACGCAGGCGCCTCACCACCCGCCTGCGCCCCACCCGCCGCGGCGACCGTCAAGCCGACCGCGTCACCATCCGCTCCTACGGTCCCCTCGGACTCTTCGCCCGCCAGGGCACCCACACAATCCCCTGGACGGTACGTGTCCTGCCGCCCTTCACCAGCCGCAAGCACCTGCCGTCCAAGCTGGCCCGCCTGCGCGAACTGGACGGCCGCACCAGTGTGCTGACACGAGGCGAGGGGACGGAGTTCGACAGCCTGCGCGAATACGTCCCCGGCGACGACACCCGTTCCATCGACTGGCGCGCCACTGCCCGCCAGTCCGCGGTCGCGGTACGCACCTGGCGCCCCGAGCGCGACCGCCATATCCTGCTTGTCCTCGACACGGGCCGCACCTCCGCGGGCCGAGTCGGCGACGCGCCCCGCCTGGACGCCTCCATGGACGCGGCCCTGCTCCTGGCAGCCCTCGCCTCCCGCGCCGGCGACCGCGTCGACCTCCTGGCCTACGACCGTCGCCTGCGCGCCCTCATACAGGGCCGCACGGCCGGCGACGTCCTCCCGTCACTTGTCAACGCCATGGCCACACTCGAACCCGAGCTCGTCGAAACCGACGCCCGGGGACTGACGGCGACGGCACTCCGTACGACGCCTCGCCGTTCACTGATCGTGCTGCTCACCACTCTCGACGCGGCCCCCATCGAGGAGGGCCTGCTGCCCGCCCTGGCCCAGCTGACCCAGCGCCACACGGTTCTCCTCGCCTCGGTGGCGGACCCGCACATCGCCAAGATGGCCAAGGCACGCGGAAACACCGACGCGGTGTACGAGGCGGCGGCAGCAGCCCATGCCCACGCGGAACGCGACCGCACCGCGGAACAGCTCCGCCGCCGTGGCGTCACGGTCGTGGACGCACCCCCGGAGGAACTGGCCCCGGCGCTGGCAGACGCATATCTGGCATTGAAGGCGGCGGGACGCCTGTGATTCACGAGGGCGGGCTGGGTTTCATTGGCCCTGCCTCGCCCTGTAAACGCAGAAGACCCCCGTGCCGAATGGCACGGGGGTCTTCTCCAATATTTGTTCGGCGGCGTCCTACTCTCCCACAGGGTCCCCCCTGCAGTACCATCGGCGCTGTAAGGCTTAGCTTCCGGGTTCGGAATG
>NZ_JBHYVC010000080.1:0-34411 GCF_042749965.1 Streptomyces sp. NPDC059454
GGAGATCGCCAAGGCGGCCAAGGACCACGGCACCCCGATCCGCATCGGCGTGAACGCCGGCTCGCTGGACCGGCGCCTGCTCCAGAAGTACGGCAAGGCGACCCCCGAGGCGCTGGCCGAGTCCGCCCTGTGGGAGGCGTCCCTCTTCGAGGAGCACGACTTCCGGGACATCAAGATCTCCGTGAAGCACAACGACCCGGTCGTCATGGTCGAGGCCTACCGCCAGCTCGCCGCCCAGTGCGACTACCCCCTCCACCTCGGCGTCACCGAGGCCGGACCCGCCTTCCAGGGCACCATCAAGTCGGCCGTCGCCTTCGGCGCGCTGCTCTCCCAGGGCATCGGCGACACCATCCGCGTCTCGCTGTCGGCCCCGCCGGTCGAGGAGATCAAGGTCGGCATCCAGATCCTGGAGTCGCTGAACCTGCGCCAGCGCGGCCTGGAGATCGTCTCCTGCCCGTCCTGCGGCCGCGCCCAGGTCGACGTCTACAAGCTCGCCGAGGAGGTCACCGCAGGCCTCACCGGCATGGAGGTCCCGCTGCGGGTGGCCGTCATGGGCTGCGTCGTCAACGGCCCCGGCGAGGCCCGCGAGGCCGACCTCGGCGTCGCCTCCGGCAACGGCAAGGGCCAGATCTTCGTGAAGGGCGAGGTCATCAAGACCGTGCCCGAGTCGAAGATCGTGGAGACGCTGATCGAGGAGGCGATGAAGATCGCCGAGGAGATGGAGAAGGACGGCGTGACGTCGGGCGAGCCGCAGGTCTCGGTGGCCGGCTGACCACGCCGGCCGCCCCGTCCGGCGCCCGGGGACGGGGCCCGTCCGGGACCGAAGCGGGGTCCGGGGACGGCATCCCCCGGATTCCGCGGGTACAGTGCGGAGAAATCAGCAGACCCCAGTGTGTGAGGCCCCGCACGTGTTGACGCAGACCACATCCCGGGTCCTCGAACCGGGCGACCTGGACGCCGCACTCGCCGTACTCGACCGCGAGCCGGTCGCGAACGCCTTCGTGACGGCCCGTGTCCGGATCGCGGGCCTGGACCCGTGGCGGCTCGGCGGCGAGATGTGGGGCTGGTACGAGGGGGGCGTCCTGACGTCCCTGTGCTACGCCGGCGCCAACCTGGTGCCCATCTGCGCCACCCCCCGGGCCGTCCGCGCCTTCGCCGACCGTGCCCGCCGGGCCGGCCGCCGCTGCTCCTCCCTCGTGGGCCCGGCCGAGCCCACCGCCGCGCTCTGGCGGCTGCTCGAACCCCAGTGGGGCCCGGCCCGCGAGGTCCGCACCCACCAGCCCCTCATGGTCACCGACCGCATGTCCGACGTCATAGCCCCGGACCCCTACGTCCGCCGCGTCCGCAAGGACGAACTGGAGACGATCATGCCGGCGTGCGTGGCGATGTTCACCGAGGAGGTCGGCGTCTCCCCGCTGGCCGGCGACGGCGGCCTGCTCTACCAGGCCCGGGTCGCCGAACTCGTCGGCGCCGGCCGCTCCTTCGCCCGCTTCGGCAGCGACGGCAAGATCGTCTTCAAGGCCGAGATCGGCGCCGCGACCGATCGCGCCTGCCAGATCCAGGGCGTCTGGGTGGCCCCCGAGCACCGGGGCAGGGGCGTCGCGGCCCCCGGCATGGCGGCCGTCCTGCGCTACGCCCTGACGGAGATAGCGCCCGTGGCGAGCCTCTACGTCAACGACTTCAACACGCCGGCCCGCAGGACGTACGAGAGGGTGGGCTTCCGCGAGGTCGGCGCCTTCATGAGCGTGCTGTTCTGAGGGGCACGCCCTGTAGTCTCCCCGGCATGCTGCGCTTTCCCGGTCACGGCCGCTCCCACCCCGACGACATCGTGATCGGCCCCCTCGACCTCCCCGGCCACGTCGACGAGGCGCTGGCGGTGCAGGCGGTGGCGTTCGGGCTCGGCCCCGACGAGGTGGCCGTACGCCGGCAGATCGTGCTGCGCCACATGACCCTCCCGGGCGCCCGGGCCTTCGGTGCCACCGTCAAGGGCCGCCTGGCCGGCTTCGTCTACGGCATGCCCAACGACCGCGCCCACTGGTGGTCCACCGTCGTCGAGCCCTATCTGCGCGCCCGGGGCCACGACGACTGGCTCGACGACTCCTTCGTCATCACCGAGCTGCACGTCCACCCCCGGCACCAGAAGCACGGCATCGGCCGCGCCCTGATCACCACGATCACCGACGGCGCCGAGCAGCCCCGCTCGATCCTCTCCGCGATCGACGTCGAGAGCCCGGCCCGCCGGCTGTACCGCTCGCTCGGCTACCAGGACCTCGCCCGCCAGGTCCACTTCCCCAGCGCCGCCAAGCCGTACGCCGTCATGGGCGCCCCGCTGCCCCTGCTCCGCCGATAGGGAGAATGGATTTCCGCCGTCCCGTCCCGCCCGGCTAACCTCCTGTCATCACCCAGACGCAGCAGGAGTACGTACACCATGGCGAACGCACCGGTCCAGCGCATGTCCCAGTTGATGGCGAAGACGCTGCGCGACGACCCGGCGGACGCCGAGGTCCTCAGCCACAAGCTTCTCGTCCGGGCCGGCTACGTGCGCCGCACCGCCGCCGGCATCTGGACCTGGCTGCCCCTCGGCAAGAAGGTCCTGGCCAACGTCGAGCGCATCGTCCGCGAGGAGATGGACGCCATCGGCGCCCAGGAGGTGCTGCTCCCCGCCCTGCTGCCGCGTGAGCCCTACGACGCGACCGGCCGCTGGGACGAGTACGGCCCCGAGCTGTTCCGCCTCCAGGACCGCAAGGGCGGCGACTACCTCCTCGGCCCCACCCACGAGGAGATCTTCACCCTGATGGTGAAGGACCAGGCGTCCTCCTACAAGGACCTGCCGGTGATCCTCTACCAGATCCAGTCCAAGTTCCGGGACGAGGCCCGCCCCCGCGCCGGCATCCTGCGCGGCCGCGAGTTCCTGATGAAGGACTCCTACTCCTTCGACCTGGAGGACGAGGGCCTGGCGAAGTCGTACGCCCTGCACCGCCAGGCGTACCAGAAGGTCTTCGAGCGCCTCGGCCTCGACTACCGCATCTGCGCGGCCACCGCCGGCGCCATGGGCGGTTCCAAGTCCGAGGAGTTCCTCGCCCCCGCCGAAGCCGGCGAGGACACCTTCGCCGACTGCCCCAACTGTGACTTCGCCGCCAACACCGAGGCGATCACCTACGAGCTGAAGCCGGTCGACGCCGCCGGTGTCCCGGTCGCCGAGGACATCCCCACGCCCGACACACCGACCATCGAGACCCTCGCCGCCTCGCTCGGCGTCGAGGCCTCGGCCACGCTGAAGAACCTGCTGGTCAAGGTCGACGGCGAGATCGTCGCCGTGGGCGTCCCCGGTGACCGCGAGGTCGACATGGACAAGGTCGAGGCGCACTTCGCCCCGGCCGCCGTGGAGATGGTCACCGAGGCCGACTTCGTCGCCCGCCCCGACCTGGTGCGCGGCTACGTCGGACCGCAGGGCCTGGGCAAGGTGACGTACGTCGCCGACCCGCGCGTGGCACCGGGCACCGCCTGGATCACGGGCGCCAACAAGGCCGACACCCACGCGAAGAACGTGGTCGCCGGGCGCGACTTCGAGGTCGACGCGTACGTGGACGTCGTGGTGGTGCAGGAGGGCGACCCCTGCCCCAAGTGCGGCACCGGTCTCAAGCTCGACCGCGCCATCGAGATCGGCCACATCTTCCAGCTGGGCCGCAAGTACGCCGACGCCCTCAAGCTCGACGTCCTCGGCCAGAACGGCAAGCCGGTCCGCGTCACCATGGGCTCCTACGGCATCGGCGTCTCCCGCGCGGTGGCGGCGCTCGCCGAGCAGACCGCCGACGACAAGGGCCTGTGCTGGCCCGCGGAGGTCGCCCCGGCCGACGTCCACGTGGTCGCCGCGGGCAAGGCCCTCCAGACCGAACTCGCCCTGGACGTCTCCGGGAAGCTGTCCGCCGCCGGCCTGCGCGTCCTGGTCGACGACCGCCCCGGCGTCTCCCCGGGCGTGAAGTTCACCGACTCGGAGCTGATCGGCGTCCCGCAGATCCTGGTCGCGGGCCGTCGCGCCGCCGAGGGCGTCGTCGAACTCAAGGACCGCCGCACCGGCGAACGCGAGGAACTCACGGTCGACGAGGCGGTGGCCCGCCTCACGGCGTAACGGTGTCACGGGGCCCGTGCCGGCCACCCGCCGCACGGGTCCCGTATCTCACCCGGTCCGTCTCACTTCCACGGGTCGGTGAACGACCGGCCGGGCACCGGCTTGGCGACGAGCGCGACGGCCGTGAAGAAGTTGACCTGGCCGATCGCGAACATCAGGGTGGCGAGCGCCTTCGGTTCGTAGTGCCCGGCCACCTGCGCGTACAGCGTGTCGGAGACCCGCTCGCCGTCCGCGGACGGTTGGAGCACGGCTTCCACGAGGGCCAGCGCGGCGCGCTCGGCACCGGTGAAGTACGGCGAGTCCCACCAGGACGCCACCGAGGCGATCCGCTCCTCCGACTGCCCGGCCTTGCGCAGGAAGCCCGTGTGCAGGACGGTCAGGTAGGTGCTGCCGGCGATCTGGCCGGCGCGCAGCTGGACCAAGCTGATGGTGGAGCGCGGTACCGACCCGTTGCCGGTGACCTTGAACAGTGCCGCCGACACCTCCGCCAGCTCGGGAACGAGCTGCGCGGGGTCCTCGGACATCCGCGGAACCATCGGGATCTCCGCCGTGATCGAACGTGTTTCCATAGCCGTCTCCTCGGGGTCGCTCCGTTTGCCGTCACCGCCCTGACGGATCGCGGCGGAGAAATGTGACGGAGGCCCGGACCAGGAACCGGTCTAGAGCCAGCTCGCGAACTCCAGCAACAGTTCCGCGTCCCGCTCACGCCCCACGCGCCGGGCCCGCACCCCCGACTCCACCGCCCGGAACAGCGTCCAGCCCCGCAGCCGCTCCCGGTCGACCTCCAGCGACTCCGCGAGCCGCTTCACCCGCCGCCGGGTCGTCGTCGCCCCCGACGCCTGCGCGATGAGGTCCTCCACCCGGTCCCGCACCAGCCGGGCCAGGTCGAAGGCGTGCTCGCCGACCACCGGGTCCGGCCCCACCGCCAGCCACGGCATGCGCTCCCCGGACAGCACCTTGCTCTGCCGGAACGTGCCGTGCAGCAGCCGGTGCTCGGGCGGCGCCGCCAGCAGTTCCTCGCGGGCCGTCAGCGCCGCCTCCACCAGCGGAGCCACCTCCGGGTCGGCCGCCGCGCTCGCCCGCATCGCCCGCGCCTGCCGCTCCGTCCGCTCGGCCACCGTCTCGAAGCCGTGCCCCTCCGGCGGGTCCACCCAGAGCCGGCGCAGCGTCCCCGCCGCCTCCAGCAACGCCTTCGCCTCCGGCAACGACCGCACCGACACGTCCGGGTGCAGCCGCTCCAGCAGCAGCACCCCCTCGGTCGCGCCCGGGACCGGCTCCAGCAACTGGACCGCGCCCAGGCCGCCCCAGTGGGCCAGCGCGGCCCGCTCGCTCTCCGGGCGCGCCCGGCGCGGCGCCAGCTTCAGTACGGCGGGCGTCCCGCCGGCCGTCCGCACCAGCACGACCAGGCTGCTGCGCCCGCCCGGCACCTGCACCCGCTCCACGGTCAACTCGCGCTGTGCGACGGCCCCGCGCGCCACCTCCGGCAGCTTCGCCAGCCAGTCGTCACCCTCGGGCGCCGTCTCACCGAGGGCCCTCATCAGACGCTTCGGCGGTTCGAAAACCATGCGCGAGTCGTTCCCTTCCTGCTGTACGCGGTGCCCGCCGCCCCGTCACGCCGTCGGCGCCGGGCTACCCGAAGCCGTACCGCCCCGCTCGGCGAGCCCAGGGAAGGCTACGCTCTCGCCGCTCCAGCGCACCGACCGCACCGCCGCCTCCCGCATCGCCTCGGCGGCCCCCCGCCGCTGCTCGCCCCCGCTCGCGCGCACCAGATCGGCGTACACCCCGGCCACCCTGTCCTCCAGCTCCGCCGCCAGCCGGACCGCCGCCGCCGAGTCCGGCACCGGGAACGGCAGCGCGTAACCCGCGGCGGCGGCGACGGGCGCGCCCCCCACGTCCTTCACCGCGCGCACCAGCGCGTCCCTGCGCGCCCGGTGCGCGTCGTACGCCGTCCGTGCCTCGGTGCGCCGGTCCTTGCCGATCCGCCCGCCGACGACGCCGTAGCCGTACACCGCCGCGTGCTCCGCCGCCAGGGCGGCCTGGAGGGCCCGCAGTTCCCGGTCCTTCGCCTCGCGCGACTCGCTCACCCTCATGCCTCCGTCAGCAGGTACACATGCGCCGCGCCGGACGCCGCCACCGAGGCCAGCAGCCGCGCCAGCTCGCCCGGCGCGTCAAGCAGCGCCTTCGCGCGCCGGTCGGCGATCTCCCGCTCGGCGGCGGCGAGTCCGGCGAGGGCGTCCTTCTCCTTCGCGGGCACGGCGGCCGGCGGGGAGGCCGGGGGCGAGCCCGGCCCGGGCGACGACGGCGAGGGTCCCGCCGTGTCCCCGAACGCCTCCGCGTGCCGTACGACCTCCGCGCGCAGCGGACGCAGCCGCTCGGCCAGCTTCGGATGCGCGGCCACGACCGCCTCGTACCGCTCGGCCAGCTCCCTGCTGTCCCGGGCCGCACGCGCGCGTGCCCGGTCGGCGGCCGAGGGACGGCTGCCGCCGGAGGCACCCGGATCCCCGGACCCGGCGGAGCAGCCCGCCATCAGCAGGGCCGCCGGGGCGACGGCGAGCAGACTCCTTCTGCGTGGCCCCGAACGGGCGCGCGGAGACGGGGGGAACGACACGGCAGACGTCCTCGGGGGCTCGTACGAACGTAGCGACGAAAGGCGGGGCGGAGGGCCCGTGATCACCGTACCCGTGTGCCCGCGCGGGGGCGCCCAGCGGCACCCTCCGTGACCGGGTGGACAGCAACACCCTCTGCGACCGGATACCCTTTGACCAGACACGCGCACCGTCCCACAACAGCACACGCGGCCGAGGAGTCACCCGGATGAGCACCACCCAGAGCGAGAGGCTTCGAGAACTTCTGGAACCGCTCGTCAGCTCCCAGGGCCTGGATCTCGAAGAGATCGTCGTGGACACGGTCGGCCGCAAGCGTGTGCTGCGCGTCGTCGTCGACTCCGACACCGGAGCGGACCTCGACCGGATCGCCGATGTGAGCCGCGCGCTCTCGGCGAAGCTCGACGAGACGGACGCGATGGGCGGTGGGGCGTACGACCTCGAGGTCGGAACCCCGGGCGCGGAGCGCCTGCTCACCGAGCACCGGCACTACGCGCGCGCCACCGGCCGGCTGGTGCGGTTCCAGCTGAGCGAGGGCGGCGAACTGGTCGCCAGGATCGTGAAGGCCGACGACGACGGCCTCGACCTCGAGGTACCGGGAGTGAAGGGCCGCAAGGCCACCGCGCGCAGACTCGCCTTCGACGACATCACCAGGGCGCGCGTCCAGGTCGAGTTCAACCGCAAGGACAACGAGAAGGAAGAGGAGGCGTAATCGTGGACATCGACATGAGTGCCCTTCGGCTCTTGGTGAGGGAGAAAGAGATCTCCCTCGACCTGCTGGTCGAAGCGATCGAATCGGCCCTCCTCATCGCCTACCACCGCACCGAGGGAAGCCGCCGGCACGCGCGCGTGGAGCTCAACCGGGAGACCGGACATGTGACCGTGTGGGCGAAGGAGGACCCCGAGGACCTCGAGGAGGGCCAGGAGGCCCGCGCGTTCGACGACACCCCGTCCGGCTTCGGCCGTATCGCCGCCACCACGGCCAAGCAGGTCATCCTGCAGCGCCTGCGCGACGCCGAGGACGACGCGACGCTCGGTGAGTACGCCGGCCGCGAGGGCGACATCGTCACCGGCGTGGTCCAGCAGGGCCGCGACCCGAAGAACGTACTGGTCGACATCGGCAAGCTGGAGGCCATCCTGCCGGTGCAGGAGCAGGTGCCCGGCGAGACCTACCCGCACGGCCTGCGGCTGCGCAGCTACGTCGTCCGGGTGGCCAAGGGCATGCGCGGCCCGTCCGTCACCCTGTCGCGCACGCATCCCAACCTGGTGAAGAAGCTCTTCGCCCTGGAGGTGCCGGAGATCGCCGACGGGTCCGTCGAGATCTCCGCGATCGCCCGCGAGGCCGGCCACCGCACCAAGATCGCCGTCCGCTCCACCCGCTCGGGCCTGAACGCCAAGGGCGCCTGCATCGGCCCCATGGGCGGCCGGGTGCGCAATGTCATGGGCGAGCTGAACGGCGAGAAGATCGACATCGTCGACTGGTCCGACGACCCGGCCGAGATGGTGGCGAACGCGCTGTCGCCGGCCCGGGTCTCCAAGGTGGAGGTCGTCGACATGGCCGCCCGGTCCGCCCGGGTCATCGTGCCGGACTACCAGCTGTCCCTGGCGATCGGCAAGGAGGGGCAGAACGCCCGTCTCGCCGCCCGTCTGACCGGCTGGCGGATCGACATCCGGCCGGACACGGAACAGACCGGGGAATAGATACAGGCCGCAGATCGCTGAGATCACGACAGCTTTGCGCACGGCAAGTGTTCGATTCTTGCCCCAAAGGGGTGAGGTCGGCGCGGGGAGGTAGACTGAGGAGTGTCTGGCCGGACACGTGCTGGCGTATGCCCCGAGCGCACCTGCGTGGGGTGCCGGGAGCGAGCGGTCAAGAGCGAGCTGCTGCGGACCGTGGCGGTCGAGGGCGAGTGCGTCCCCGATCCTCGCGGTACGCTGCCCGGCCGGGGTGCCTATGTGCACCTCGTCCCGGTCTGTCTCGACCAGGCGGTGCGCCGCAGGGCGTTCCCGCGGGCGTTCCGCGTCCCGGGACCGCTCGACGTAAAGGCGTTGCGCCTCTACGTCGAGCAGGCACAAGGTTGCTGAGCAGCGGCTCTCCGCCGACTGGACAGGCAACACGTAAGAACATGCCGCACGGAAGTCCCCGTGCGGTCTGGTACCTCGCGAGTCGAAAGCAGGTCGAGATTGCGATGAGCACTCGATGAGTACGCGATGAGTACGCCCATGAACTAGCGACGGTCCGGACGCAACCCGGACCTCAGAGGAGCGAAGTGGCTAAGGTCCGGGTCTACGAACTCGCCAAGGAGTTCGGTGTGGAGAGCAAGGTCGTCATGGCCAAGCTCCAGGAACTCGGTGAATTCGTCCGTTCGGCGTCTTCGACCATCGAAGCGCCCGTAGTACGCAAGCTGACTGACGCCTTCCAGCAGGGCGGGGGCAACGGCAAGTCCGCCGCGAAGCCCGGCGCGCCCCGCAAGGCGGCCCCCAGGCCCGCCGCGCCGTCCCCGGCGCAGGCGGCCCGTCCGGGCCCGGCTGCCCCGAAGCCGCCGTCAGCACCCAAGCCCGCCGCGGCCCAGCCGCCGGCGGCACCGTCGGCGCCCGCGCCGGCGGCCCCCGGTACGCGTCCGACGCCGGGCCCGCGGCCCGCGCCGCGTCCGGCTCCGGCGGCCCCGGAGTTCCAGGCCCCGCCCGCGGCGGCTCCGGCTCAGGCTCAGGCTCCGGCTCCGTCCGGTCCGAAGCCCGGCGGCACGCGTCCCGGCGCCCCCAAGCCCGGCGGTCGTCCCGCCGGTCAGGGTCAGGGGCAGGGTCAGGGCGGCCAGGGCCGTCCGGCCGGTCAGGGTCAGCGTCCCGGTGGCGGCGCACCGCGTCCGGGTGGTCGCCCGGCCGGTCCGCGTCCCGGTAACAACCCCTTCACCTCCGGTGGCTCCACCGGCATGGCCCGTCCGCAGGCTCCGCGCCCGCAGGGCGCGCGTCCCGCTCCGGGTGGTCCCGGCGGCGCCGGTCCCCGTCCGCAGGCCCCCGGTGGCCAGGGCGGCGGCGGTCCGCGTCCGCAGGCTCCGGGCGGGCAGCGCCCGACTCCGGGCTCGATGCCGCGTCCGCAGGGCGGCCCCCGTCCCGGCGGCGGCGGCCCCGGTGGTCCGCGTCCGAACCCCGGCATGATGCCGCAGCGTCCCGCTGCCGGCCCGCGTCCCGGTGGCGGCCCCGGTGGCCGCGGTCCGGGTGGTGCGGGTCGCCCCGGTGGCGGCGGCGGTCGTCCCGGTGGCGGCGGTGGTTTCGCCGGTCGTCCCGCTGGTCCCGGCGGCGGCGGTCGTCCCGGTGGCGGCGGCGGTTTCGCCGGTCGTCCGGGTGGCGGCGGTGGCGGCGGCTTCGGTGGCGGCGGTGGCCGTCCCGGCTTCGGCGGCCGTCCCGGTGGTCCCGGTGGCCGCGGTGGCACGCAGGGCGCCTTCGGTCGTCCCGGCGGTCCCGCGCGTCGTGGCCGCAAGTCGAAGCGGCAGAGGCGCCAGGAGTACGAGGCCATGCAGGCCCCGTCGGTCGGCGGCGTGATGCTGCCTCGCGGCAACGGCGAAGCCATTCGCCTGTCGCGCGGTGCGTCGCTCACCGACTTCGCGGAGAAGATCAACGCCAACCCGGCGTCGCTCGTCGCGGTCATGATGAACCTCGGCGAGATGGTCACCGCGACCCAGTCCGTCTCCGACGAGACGCTCCAGCTCCTCGCCGGCGAGATGAACTACACCGTTCAGATCGTCAGCCCGGAGGAGGAGGACCGCGAGCTGCTCGAGTCCTTCGACCTGGAGTTCGGCGAGGACGAGGGCGACGAGGAGGACCTGGTGGTCCGCCCGCCGGTCGTCACCGTCATGGGTCACGTCGACCACGGAAAGACCCGTCTCCTCGACGCCATCCGCAAGACGAACGTCATCGCGGGCGAGGCCGGCGGCATCACCCAGCACATCGGTGCCTACCAGGTCGCGACCGAGGTCAACGAAGAAGAGCGCAAGATCACCTTCATCGACACCCCGGGTCACGAGGCGTTCACCGCCATGCGTGCCCGTGGTGCGCGGTCGACCGACATCGCGATCCTGGTCGTCGCGGCCAACGACGGCGTCATGCCGCAGACGGTCGAGGCGCTCAACCACGCCAAGGCGGCCGACGTGCCGATCGTCGTCGCGGTCAACAAGATCGACGTCGAGGGCGCCGACCCGACCAAGGTGCGCGGTCAGCTGACCGAGTACGGCCTGGTGGCCGAGGAGTACGGCGGCGACACCATGTTCGTCGACATCTCCGCCAAGCAGGGTCTGCACATCGACAGCCTCCTCGAGGCCGTCATCCTCACCGCGGACGCCTCGCTCGACCTGCGGGCCAACCCCACGCAGGACGCGCAGGGCATCTCGATCGAGTCCCGGCTCGACCGCGGCCGCGGTGCCGTGGCGACCGTCCTCGTCCAGCGAGGCACCCTGCGGGTCGGCGACACGATGGTGGTGGGCGACGCCTACGGCCGCGTGCGCGCCATGCTCGACGACAACGGCAACAACGTCGCCGAGGCGGGCCCGTCGACGCCGGTCCAGGTCCTGGGCCTGACCAACGTCCCGGGTGCGGGCGACAACTTCATCGTCGTCGACGAGGACCGTACGGCCCGTCAGATCGCCGAGAAGCGCGCCGCCCGTGAGCGCAACGCCGCGTTCGCCAAGCGCACGCGCCGCGTGTCGCTGGAGGACCTGGACAAGGTGCTCAAGGCCGGCGAGATCCAGCAGCTGAACCTGATCATCAAGGGTGACGCCTCCGGTTCGGTCGAGGCCCTCGAGTCCTCGCTGCTCCAGCTGGACGTCGGCGAAGAGGTCGACATCCGCGTCCTGCACCGCGGCGTCGGTGCGGTCACGGAGTCCGACATCGACCTGGCGATGGGCTCCGACGCCATCGTGATCGGCTTCAACGTGCGCGCCGCCGGGCGTGCCGCGCAGATGGCCGAGCGCGAGGGTGTGGACGTCCGGTACTACTCGGTCATCTACCAGGCGATCGAGGAGATCGAGGCGGCCCTCAAGGGCATGCTCAAGCCGGAGTACGAAGAGGTCGAGCTCGGCACGGCGGAGATCCGCGAGGTCTTCCGCTCGTCCAAGCTGGGCAACATCGCGGGTGTGCTCATCCGCTCCGGCGAGGTCAAGCGCAACACCAAGGCGCGCCTGCTGCGCGATGGCAAGGTCATCGCGGAGAACCTCAACATCGAGGGTCTGCGTCGCTTCAAGGACGACGTCACCGAGATCCGCGAAGGCTACGAGGGCGGTATCAACCTCGGAAACTTCAACGACATCAAGGTCGACGACGTCATCGCGACGTACGAGATGCGCGAGAAGCCGCGGGTGTAACACCCCACGGTGCGTACCGGCCGGCGGGACCCACCCGGGTCCCGCCGGCCGGCGCGTGTGCAAAGACGCACGGCGGCGCGGCCGGCGGAGCGCAATATCCGTCGATCGCCGCGCCCCCTTCGTTGTACGGTTCTGATGTCCCTGCCCACCACGGATGGCGGGGCCATCGATCCCGTACCGGCGGGTGAACCGGTTGCACACATGTATGTGGGGACACTGTCCTTCGACCTCCTCCTCGGCGACGTGCATTCGCTGAAGGAGAAGCGCTCCGTCGTCCGCCCGATCGTCGCCGAGCTCCAGCGCAAGTACGCGGTGAGCGCGGCCGAGGTGGATCACATGGACCTCCATCGCAGGGCCGTCATCGGCCTGGCCATGGTGTCCGGCGACGCGGCGCACCTGACCGACGTGCTGGACCGCTGCGAGCGGCTGGTCGCCGGGCGCCCGGAGGTGGAACTGCTGTCCGTCAGGCGGCGCTTCCACGGCGAAGACGACTGACGACCACAGCCCAGAGATACGCAGACAGGAAAGAACGGGAGACGGACCAGTGGCCGACAACGCGCGGGCGAAAAGGCTGGCGGACCTCATCCGAGAGGTGGTGGCCCAGAAGCTGCAGCGCGGGATCAAGGACCCGCGGCTCGGTTCGCACGTCACCATCACGGACACCCGGGTCACGGGTGACCTCAGGGAGGCGACCGTCTTCTACACGGTGTACGGGGACGACGAGGAGCGGAAGGCCGCGGCGGCCGGCCTGGAGAGCGCCAAGGGCGTCCTGCGCTCCGAGGTGGGCCGGGCGGCGGGCGTGAAGTTCACGCCGACTCTGGCCTTCGTCATGGACGCGCTCCCGGACACGGCACGCACCATCGAGGACCTCCTCGACAAGGCGCGCCAGTCCGACGCGAAGGTGCGCGAGGTGTCCGCGGGCGCCACGTACGCCGGCGAGGCCGACCCGTACCGCAAGCCGGAAGACGACGAGACGGACGACACCGCCGAATGACCCAGAAGCACACCACGCCCGACGGCCTTGTCATCGTCGACAAGCCGTCGGGCTTCACTTCGCACGACGTGGTCGCCAAGATGCGCGGCATCGCGCGCACCCGGCGCGTCGGCCACGCCGGCACCCTCGACCCGATGGCGACGGGCGTCCTCGTCCTCGGCGTCGAGAGGGCGACCAAGCTCCTCGGTCACCTCGCGCTGACGGAGAAGGAGTACCTGGGCACGATCCGGCTCGGGCAGAACACGCTCACGGACGATGCCGAGGGGGAGATCAGTTCCTCCACCGACGCCTCCGCGGTCACCCGCGAGGGCATCGACGCCGGTATCGCCGAGCTGACCGGCGACATCATGCAGGTGCCGTCCAAGGTCAGCGCCATCAAGATCAACGGGGTGCGCTCCTACAAACGGGCCCGGGAGGGCGAGGAGTTCGACATCCCCGCCCGGCCGGTCACCGTCTCCTCGTTCTCCGTGTACGACGTCCGGGAGGCCGTCGCCGAGGACGGCACCCCGGTGCTGGACCTGGTGGTGTCGGTCGTCTGCTCCTCCGGCACCTACATCCGCGCCCTCGCCCGCGACCTGGGCGCCGGCCTGGGCGTCGGCGGCCACCTCACCGCGCTGCGCCGGACCCGCGTCGGCCCGTACAAGCTGGACTCCGCGAAGACGCTGGACCAGCTCCAGCAGGAGCTGACGGTGATGCCGATCGCCGAGGCCGCCACGGCCGCGTTCCCGCGCTGGGACGTCGACGACCGGCGGGCCAGGCTGCTCGCCAACGGGGTGCGCCTCGAGATGCCCGAGGAGTACGCCGGCTCCGGAGCCGTGGCCGTGTTCGGCCCCGAGGGCCGGTTCCTGGCGCTCGTCGAGGAGCAGCGGGGCAAGGCCAGGAGCCTGGCCGTCTTCGGCTGACCGCTTCCGCGGATCCGCCCGCGGAGCGGCGGCACGGGGATGGACATGCCGCCGCTCCACGGTCCCCCTCGGTTCCCCCCACCCCTAGGGTGTATCCATCCACCCTCGCCTGTTCACCCGTAAGTGCGGGCGCTCGGAGTGAACCGGGGGAGCGGAAGGGGGCGCGTTCACCGGGCGGTCTGTCCCGCTGATCATCCCGGCCCTACTGTCGCAGCCAAGGGCACGGATGCGCGACGGGAGGCTTCGACGATGCCGTCCCCCTACGAACCCCGTGACGAACGGGACACGCCGGACGGGACTTCGGACCTGTGCGATGTCCTGGTCCGCCTGCACGACTTCGCCGGCCGGCCGCGCGGAACCGGCTTCGTGGCCGATCACCACGGCACGGTGATCACCAGTCACGAGGCGGTCGACGGCCTGCCCCGGCTCGTGCTGCACGCGGCGGCCGGCCGCCGGTGCGTGGTGACCGCGGACGCGGTGACCCCGCTGCCCGAGCTCGGCCTGGCCCTTGTCCGCAGCGAAGGGCTCGGCGTCGCACCGCTGCCGGTCACCGCGCGGCGCACCGTCCGGCCCGGCACCTACGTACGGATCGCCGCCGGAGGCTGGCGCGAGGCGCGCGTGCTGGGGACGAGCGCCGTGACCTACACCGCCACCGACCGCACGTACCCTCTCGGCGACGTTCTGGAACTGGCGGTCGGCACCGCGGGCCGGGACGCGCTGCGGCTCGGCGGCGGCGCCGCCGGCGGCCCGGTGCTCGACGCCACCACCAACGCCGTGCTCGGCGTCCTCGGCACCGCGCTCCGCTCGGACGACCGCGACGAGGGCTTCGCCGTACCGCTGCCTCCCCCGGCCTGTACCGAGGGTCCGCTCGCCGAGCTGCTCGCCGAGAACGTGGCGACGGTCCCGGCCCACGGAGCCGATCTCAACCTCGCCGGGCTGGTGCGGCTCACGGCCGTCCCGGCCGGCCGGGACGGGCCGCCCGGTGCCGTGGAGCCCGTCGACCGGCCCGCCGTACTCGCGGAGTTCGCCGCGTTCGAGCGGGGCGAGGCCGCGGTGCTGGGCCTGGTCGGGCCGCCCGGCAGCGGCCGTACGACACAACTCGCGGCGCTCGCCGCCCGCCGTCACCGTGCGGGTCGGCCCACGCTCCGGCTGCGCGGCGCCGACCTGGACGAGGGCGACGGCTCGGTCGCGGACGCCGCTCGCCGGGCACTGGACCGGGCCGCCGCTGTCGTCGCCGCCTCCCGCACCCCGTTCCCGGCCGCGCCGGACGCCCTCGGGGACGTGAGCCCGGAGCACCTGGCCGGGCTCGCCCGCACGGCCGGCCACCCCCTGCTGCTGCTCCTCGACGGCCCCGAGGAGATCCCGCTCGACGATCCGGCCGAGTGGACCGCCGGGACCGCGCGGTGGCTGCGGGCGACGGGAGCCCGGCTGGTGGTGGCGTGCCGCGCGGAGCACTGGGAGGAGGCGGGATTCCCGGAAGAGCTGCTGCACGCCGGTACGCCCCGGCCCGACGGGCTCCCCGCCTGTGTGGCCCTCGGCGACCTCACCGCCGAGGAGGCCCGCGAGGCGCGCGCCCGCCACGGCATCCCCGAGGGCGCCGTCGCCGACGCGGACGCCCGCCACCCCCTGACCCTGCGGATGCTCGCGGACATCCGGTCCGCCCTCGCCGACACCGCCCCCGACACCCCTGTCGACCGCGACGGCGTCTTCTCGGCCCACCTGGACCTGATGTGCCTGCGGATCGCCGTCCGCCTCGCCGACGGGAACGGGATCCGCGGCACCGCCGTACGCCGGCTCGCCGCCAAGGTCGCCGGGCAGGTGCACGAGGCCGCCCGGCGCAGCCTCGGCACGGGCGGGCTGGACCGGGAGACGTTCGACGTGGTGTTCCCCCGGGGGCCCGCCCCCGACCGGCTCGGCGGCGGCACCGGCTGGGCCTCGGCCGTACTCGCCGAGGGGCTTCTCGTCCCGGCCGGGACGACCGGCTACCGGTTCGCGGACGAGGAGCTGGCCGACTGGCTCCACGGCACCCACCTCGACGTGGACGAAGCCCTGCGCGCCCTGGTCCACACCGCCCCCGCCACCCCTGCCGCCCACGACGGCCGCCCCCCGCGGCCCGCTGCCGCCGAGGACGGCTTCCCGCTGCCCGGCCACCGGATCCGGCCCGTCGCCGAGGGGCCTCTCCCCCCGTCCGGCCGCAGGACCGGCGCGTCCGACGGGCGTCGCACCGCGCCGGCTGCCCGGGCTGCCCGGGCTGCTTCCGGCGACCGGGATGCCGCTGGGGAGCCTCTCCCACCGTCCGGCCACCGGGATGCCGCTGGGGAGCCTCTCCCACCGTCCGGCCACCGGGATGCCGCTGGGGAGCCTCTCCCACCGTCCGGCCACCGGGCCGATCCGGTTGCTGATCGTGGTGCTCCGCCCGCTGTCGCCTTCGATCCCTGGACCGTTGTCGGTCCCGACCCCTGGGCCGTCGCCGACACCGAGTACCGTCCCGTCGACGACGGTCTTCTCCCGACGCGGTCCTTCCAGCGCAGCGGTGCGGCGGCCGGCGCCCACCCGGGGATCGCCGCCGATGCCGGTGGGGCCGGTGTGGCTGACGGTCCGGAATGTGCGGTCGATGCCGGTGTGCCTGACGGCCCGGAACATGCGGTCGATGCCGGTGTGCCTGACGGTGGCCCGTCACTGCCCGGCGTCGGTTCCGACGCACGGCCACGGTCCGCAGCCGGCTTCCCTCTCCCACCGGCCGGCCGTCGGGCCGCCCCCGTCGCCGGAGCCGTCCTTCCGGCCGTCACCCCCGTCCCGCACCACCGCGTCGGTGCCGTCGTCGAGGCACTGCTGTTCCTCGCGCGGCGGCACGGGAGCCGACGGCTCTCCACGCGGCTCACGGATCTGGTGCACGTCCTCGATGCCGGTCCGGGCTCCTGGTGGGCCGCCCGTCTGCTCGGCGGAACCCTCACGCGCGTGGCCGACGCGACGCCGTACACGGACGTGCTGCGGCTGCTCGCCGACCGTCTCGTGGCCTGGCGTGAGCAGTGGCGGGACGTGCCGCCCGAGCTGGGGCCCGCCTTCTGGACCGCTCTCCGGCTGCCGTCGGAGACGCGGTGCGCACTGCTGCGCCGGCTCGTCCACGCCGACGGTCCTCCGTGCGAGAACGGGCCCCGCTTCCTCGACGCCACCGCGCGGCTGCTCGCCGCCGACCCCGTCTCCGTACTGCCGTATCTCATCCGCTGGTTCGCGGACGAGCGCCCGCTGCCCGCCACTCCGCACGCCACCGTGGCGACCGCCGCGCAGGCGCTCCTGCACACCCACCGGCACGCGGCCCCGGACGCGCTGACGGAGGCGCTCGCCGACAGCGCGCACCGGCGGGCCGACCAACTGCTCACCGTGCTGGCGGAGGAGGAGCCCGCCGCCATGTGCAGGGCCGTCGACCGGTGGGCGAAGGACGAACGGCCCGCACGCCGGGCCGCGGCCGTCGCCCACGGACTGCGGGTCGCGCCGTACGCGCGCGACGACACCGACCGCACCCTGCTGCGGTACGCGGCGCTCGCCGTCCTCGTCCGCACCGCCGACCGCGATCTGCACGGCGGCGCCCTCGCCCTCCTCGTGCGCGACCCGAACAGCAGGAACCGCCACCTCCCGCGGGCCCTGGAGCGCTTCGCGGCCGGCGACCCCCACCTCCCGCCGAGCGCGCTCACCCCCGCCCTCGACACCCACCCGGAGCCCGTCCTCGACGCCTTCCGGACCAGGCTCGGCGGAGCCGGCGCGGGCGAGACGTTCCGCGCCCTCGTCGACGCCACCCCACCCGCCCTGGCCCGTCCGGTCGCCGCACTCGTACGGGAGACGGTGGAGCGGCGACCGGAGCTGACGGGACAGGTGGCCGCGTACGCCGACGGGCGGCTGGAGCGGGGCCCGGCCGCCCGTGCCGTACTGAGGACCCTGCTCACCGGCCTGCTCGACGGCGGTCCGCAACCGCTCCGGGTGGCCCTCGCCGGCATCCTCGCCGGCCCCGGGACACCGGCCTCCCGCCCGCTGCGCCGCGAACTGCTGGACACCCTGCTCGCCCACGAGTCCGACCCTGCCGTCCTGGAGGCGGTGCTGCGCGCCGCGGCCCGCGGCACCGGCCCCGAGCCGCGCGTCCTCGTCCACCGCACCGGGCTGCTCCTCGTGCGCACCATGGAGGGCGCCGCCCGCTTCGACCGCTGCCTGGCCGACCTGGGCCGTCATGTGCCGGGCTTCGCCGCAGCCGTGGCCGGCTGGCTGGCGGACGCCCCGCGCGAGTGGGCCGCGCTCGTCGGGCCCGCCACCCGCCGGACGATCGAGAACCTGGCCGGCGCGGGCGTCCCCGCCTGACCCCGGCCGGCACGTGCACCCCGTCACACAGTTCCCATGCCGATGCGGGCCCCCGGTATGCGGCATGGCACCCTTAGAGCTGCGCAGAGAAGTCCACGGACCCGGGTTCGTCCGACAAGGTTTCGACAAGGAGCAGGCACAGTGCAGCGCTGGCGTGGCTTGGAGGACATCCCCCAGGACTGGGGGCGCAGCGTCGTCACCATCGGCTCCTACGACGGAGTCCACCGCGGGCACCAGCTGATCATCCGGCATGCCGTGGACCGCGCCCGGGACCTCGGCGTCCCCGCCGTCGTCGTCACCTTCGACCCGCACCCCAGCGAGGTCGTCCGCCCCGGCAGCCACCCCCCGCTGCTCGCCCCGCACCACCGGCGTGCCGAACTCATGGCCGACCTCGGCGTCGACGCGGCCCTCATCCTGCCCTTCACCACCGAGTTCTCGAAGCTGTCCGCCGCCGACTTCGTCGTCAAGGTCCTGGTCGACAAGCTGCACGCCAAGGCGGTCGTCGAGGGACCCAACTTCCGCTTCGGCCACAGGGCCGCGGGCAACGTGGAGTTCCTCGCCGAGCAGGGCCGGGTCTACGACTTCGACGTCGAGGTCGTCGACCTGTACGTGAGCGGTGAGGCGGGCGGCGGCGAGCCGTTCTCCTCCACGCTCACCCGCCGCCTGGTCGCCGAGGGCGAGGTCGAGGGCGCCGCCGAGATCCTCGGCCGCCCGCACCGGGTGGAGGGCATCGTCGTCCGGGGCGCCCAGCGCGGCCGCGACCTGGGCTTCCCCACGGCCAACGTCGAGACCCTCCCGCACACCGCGATCCCCGCCGACGGCGTCTACGCCGGCTGGCTGCACGCCCAGGGTGAGGCCATGCCGGCCGCGATCTCCGTCGGCACCAACCCCCAGTTCGACGGCACCGAGCGCACGGTCGAGGCGTACGCCATCGACCGCGTCGGCCTCGACCTGTACGGCCTCCACGTCGCCGTCGACTTCCTCGCCTTCGTGCGCGGCCAGGCGAAGTTCGACACGCTGGAAGCGCTGCTGGAGCAGATGGCCGAGGACGTCGAGCGCTGCAAGGACCTCGTGGCCGCGGCCGGGAAGCCGTAGGACCTGCCCGGCGGATCATGCCGGAGACGCGAGGACGGCACGCCCTTCCCCCACTGCCCGAAGGGTACGGGGCGCCCCAGCGGCGTTGTCGTCGGTCGCCGCCCCCCACGCTCGGCTTCGTTCGAGCGGGAGGGACCCCATGCGCGGGAGGGACCCCATGCGCGGGAGGGACCCCATGCGCGGAAGGGACTCCGTCGAGTCGGCTTTCCCCCTCCGCCTTGCAACTGCGCGCTCCCCGCGCTCGACCGTGCTCGCGCGGGGGACCCATCGCCTCCGCTCACCTGTGCTTCGAGGCGACGCCGGCTTCCTCCCACGTGATCCGCCGGACAGGCCCGGGCCGGTCAGCTCATCCCGGCGTGCGCCCAGTGGCACGCCACCTGGGCCGCACCACCCCCGTCGAGGATCTCCGGGTCCCGGCCCCGGCACGCCTCCGCCACCCCCGCCCGGTCCGCCTCGCCGCCCGCCAGGATCTGGCAGCGGGCGTGGAACCGGCATCCGGACGGGACGCGGGACGGGTCCGGGGGCTCGCCCGTGAGGATCACCGGCTCGCCCGGCGCCTCGGGGAGGACCGACAGCAGGGCCCGGGTGTACGGATGCCGGGGAGCCGTCAGGACCTGCTCCACCGGCCCGGTCTCCACGATCCGGCCCAGGTACATCACCGCGACCCGGTCGGCGATGTTCCAGGCCAGCCCCAGATCGTGCGTGACGACCAGCGCGGACAGACCCAGCTCGGCGCGCAGTCGCAGCAGCAGGGCGAGGATCTCTCCGCGTACGGACGCGTCGAGGGAGGCCACCGGTTCGTCGGCGACGAGGAGTTCGGGTTCCAGTACCAGCGCGCCCGCGATCACCACGCGCTGCCGCTGACCGCCGGAAAGCTCGTGCGGATAGCGCAGGAAGAAGCGCTCCGGCGGGCGCAGCCCGGCACGGGACAGGGCGTCGGCGACCGTGGCCCGCTCGTCACCGCCGTGGCCGTGGATGCGCAGCCCTTCGGCGACCGCGTCGTACACGGTGTGCCGCGGATTGAGCGAACCGCTCGGGTCCTGCAGCACCAGTTGCACGCGCTTGCGGTACGCCTTCAGGGAGCGGCCGGAGTACTCCAGCGGCCGCCCGTCGAAGGTGACCCGGCCCGCGGTCGGCTCGACCAGGCCCAGCAGGGCGCGGGCCAGCGTCGTCTTGCCGCAGCCCGACTCGCCGACCAGGGCGGTGATCTCACCGGGGCGGATGTCCAGACGGACACCGTCCACGGCCCGGGCGTCCGGGGCGCCGTGCCGGCCCGGGAAGGCGACGTGTACGCCCTCGGCACTGAGGAGGGGTGAGATGGAGGTGGTCATGGGGTGCCGGGCCTCGTTTCCTCCAGGGCCTCCGGACCACCGGCCGCCGTACCCCGCCGGGGATCTGATGCGTCGGCCGCCGTGTTCGGTCGGGGAGTCGGTTCGCCGGTCGCTGTGTCCCGCCGGAGGGCCGGCTCGTCGGCCGTCGTGTTCGGTCGGGGGTCCGGATCACTGGTCGCCCTACCGCGCCGGGGGTCTGATGCGTCGGCCGCCGTGTCCCGCAGGGGACCCGGTTCGCCGTCTGCCGCGTCTGCCGCGTCTGCCGCGGCGACCCGCACGCACGCCGCCCGCCGGTCCGGGCCCGCGTTCCGGAGCGGCTGGTCCTCCGTGGCGCAGGAGTCCAGGGCCACCGGGCACCGCGGATGGAACGCACAGCCCGACGGCGGCGCCACCGGGTCCGGCGGATCGCCCGGCAGACCGCGCGGTGCGAAGCGGGACGCCGGGTCGCCGATGCGCGGAAAGGCGGCCGACAGCGCCCGGGCGTACGGGTGACGTGCGGCCTCGTACACCTGTCCCGCCGGGCCCTCCTCGACCACCCGGCCCGCGTACATCACCGCGAGCCGGTCGCAGGTGCCGGCGAGGACCGCCAGATCGTGGCTGATCATGATCAGCCCGACGTCCTGGTCCGCGACCAGCTGCTCGATCAACCGCAGGATCTGCGCCTGGATCATCACATCCAGCGCGGTCGTCGGCTCATCGGCGATGATCAGCCGCGGATCGCAGGCCAGCGCCATGGCGATCATGACGCGCTGCCGCTGCCCGCCGGACAGCTCGTGCGGGTAGGCCGTCGCACGGGCGGCCGGAAGACCGACCTGCTCCAGCAGTTCCCCGGTCTTCTTCCGCGCCCCGGCCGGAGTCGCCTTCCGGTGCAGCAGGACCGGCTCGGCGATCTGGTCGCCGACGCGCCGTACGGGGTTGAGGGAGTGCATCGCACCCTGGAACACGATGGAGGCCCCGGCCCAGCGGACCGCCCGCACCCGGCCCCACTTCATGGCCAGCACGTCCTCGCCGTCCAGCAGGACCTCGCCGTCCACCCGGGTCCCCGCCGGCAGCAGCCGCAGCAGTGCCAGCGCCAGCGTGGACTTGCCGCAGCCCGACTCCCCGGCGATCCCCAGCTTGCGGCCCGCGTCCAGCCGTAGATCCACCCCGCGCACGGCGGCCGCCCCGCCCGCGTACGTGACCGTCAGCCCTCTGACGTCGAGCAGACTCAACGGGCCACCCCCAGCCTGGGGTTGAGGACGGACTCCACGGCCCGTCCGCACAGCGTGAACGCCAGCGCCACCAGGGCGATGGCGATGCCCGGCGGCACCAGGTACCACCAGTGCCCGGCGCTGACCGCACCCGCCTCCCGGGCGTCCTGCAACAGTCCGCCCCACGACACCACCGTCGGATCACCGAGCCCCAGGAAGGCCAGCGTCGCCTCCGCCAGGATCGCCGAGGAGATGATCAGCGTCGTCTGCGCCAGCACCAGCGGCATCACATTGGGCAGCACATGCCGGGACATGATGTGCCAGTGCCCGCCGCCGAGTGCCCGCGCACGCTCGATGTACGGGCGGGTCTCCACCGCCAGCGTCTGCGCCCGCACCAGCCGGGCCGTCGTCGGCCAGGTCGTCACCCCGATCGCCACCACGATGGTCAGCAGCGAGCGGGACATCACCGTGGCCAGCGCGATCGCCAGCACCAGCGTCGGCATCACCAGGAACCAGTCGGTGATCCGCATCATCACCGTCGCGTACCAGCCCCGGAAGTGCCCCGCCGTCACCCCGATCACCATGCCGATCGCCACCGACAGCACGGCCGCGAGCAACCCCACCAGCAGCGACACCCGTGCACCCCAGATCACCAGGCCGAGCAGATTCCGCCCGAACCGGTCGGCCCCGAAGGGAAGTCCGGCGCTCGGGCCCTCCAGCGGGCTGCCCGGTGCGTCGGTCACGTCGTCCACGTCGGAGCCGACGAGCAGCGGAGCGGCCACGGCGAGCAGCGCGAACAGGGCGAGCGTCGCCAGACCGAGGACACCGGCCCGGTGCGTGCGGTACTGCCGCCAGAAACGCGCGGCCGAGGCCCGGCGCCGCTGCCACGCCATGGCGCGAGGACGCGCGGCCGGGATCTTCTCGGTCGTCATCGGCCCACCCGGGGGTCGAACAGCGGATAGATCAGATCGGCGAGCGTGTTCATCACGATCACCGCGGCGGCGAACACGAAGAACAGCCCCTGCACCAGCGGCAGATCGGGCACGCTCAGCGCCTGGTAGAAGAGCCCGCCGAGGCCCGGCCAGGAGAAGACCGTCTCCACCAGGATCACTCCGGCCACCGTCCGTCCGAGGTTGATGAAGATCAGCGTCACGGTCGGCAGCAACGCGTTGGGCACGGCGTGCCGACGTCGTACGAGGTCGTCGCGCAGCCCCTTGGCCCGCGCGGTGGTCAGATAGTCGCTGCCCATCTCGTCCAGCAGCGCCGACCGGGTCACCAGCAGCGTCTGCCCGTACTCCACGGCCACCAGCGTCACCACCGGCAGCACGAGGTGGTGCGCCACGTCCACGACGTACGCGAAGCCCTCCGCACCGCCCGATTCCATGCCACCGGTCGGGAACAGCCCCGGCAGCGGACCGATCCCGACCGACAGCGTGACGATGAGCAGCAGTCCCAGCCAGAAGGACGGCAGGGAGTACAACGTCAGCGCCAGCCCCGTGTGGAACCGGTCCCCGAACCGCCCGTGCCGCCACGCCGACCGGGTGCCGAGGACGATGCCGAGGACCGTGTACAGCACGAAGGCGGTGCCGGTGAGCAGCAGCGTGTTCGGCAGCGCCTCCGTGATCTTGTCGACCACGGGCGCGTTGAACTGGTACGACGTTCCCAGATCACCGGTGAGCGCCTTGCCGCAGTAGTCGGTGAACTGTTGCCACAGCGGCAGGTCCAGTCCGAACTGCTCACGATAAGTGGCCAGTTGTTCGGCCGACACCTGTCGGCCGCCGGTCATGAACTTCACCGGGTCACCGGGGACCAGCCGGAAGAGGAAGAAGCTGGTGACGAGGACGGCGAGGAGGGACACGGCCGCGCCGGCCACCTTGCCCGCCACGTACCGCGGATAGGCGGCGGTGACACGGCCGCCGCGGGGCCCGCGGCCGGCCGCCGGTCCGTCCTTCACCGGACCGGCGGCGGCCCCCGTGCTCCCACCGACGGATGCGGATGTCGCGTCAGAGGTCATGAGTACCCGTTCGCCGCCTACTCGCGGTCCTCGGCCGTGGCCCGTCGCCGCATCGCGGCGAACGCCCCCAGCCCCGCGAGGACGACCACACCCGCGACGATCCCGACGACCACGCCCGTCGACGACGAACCACCGTTCGCGTCCCCGGAGTCCGCTGCCGGCACCGCGGACCACCAGCTCCAGTAGCCGTCCTGCCCGTAGATGTTGCCCGCCTTCGCCGGCATGGTGGTGATCGACTCGATCTGGTCCGTGCGATACGCCTCGACCGCGTTCGGATACGCCATGACGTTCATGTACCCGAGGTCGTACAGCCGCGACTCCATCTGCTTGACGATGTCAGCCCGTTTGCCGGCGTCGTACTCGGCGAGCTGCCGGGCGTAGAGCTCGTCGTACCTCTTGTCGCAGATGAAGTTGTCGGTCGCGCCGGTCTCCTCCGGGGTCGCCGGGAGCGCCGCACAGGTGTGGATGGACAGGACGAAGTCGGGATCCGGGTTGACCGACCAGCCGTCGAAGGCGAGGTCGTACTCACCGGCGAGCCAGGGATCGGTCACGTTGTCCAGGCAGTTGAGCGTGACCCCGATACCGAGGTCGCCCCACCACTCCTCGAGGTACTGGCCGATCGCCTTGTCGTTCGGGTCGGTGGCGTGGCACAGCACGCGGTAGTCGATCGGCTTGCCGTCCTTGCCGACCCGTTTGCCGTCGCCGTTCCTCTTGTAACCGGCCCGGTCGAGCAGCCGGGCCGCCTCCGCCGGGTCGTACGCCAGCTCCTGGCCGTCCGCCGGCTCCCAGAAGTACGGGGAGAACCGGGGCGGGATGTACCCCGCCCCCTCCACGGCGTGCCCCTGGAACACCTTGTCGACGATGGTCTTCCGGTCCACCGCCATGAACAGCGCGTTGCGCACCCGCCGGTCGAGCAGCGAGGGGTGCCCGTCACCCATCTTCTCGCCGTTCTTCGCCTTCGCGCCCGGGTTGGTGGCGAGGGCGTAGAAGCGGCGGCCCGGGGCGTCGTTGACGCGGATGTTCTTGTCGCCCTTCAGCGAATCCGCCTGAGCGGGTGTCAGGGAGGG
The DNA here is from genome assembly GCF_042749965.1 of Streptomyces sp. NPDC059454. Classification (NCBI taxonomy): domain Bacteria; kingdom Bacillati; phylum Actinomycetota; class Actinomycetes; order Kitasatosporales; family Streptomycetaceae; genus Streptomyces; species Streptomyces sp. NPDC059454. The sequence continues at coordinate 25,027 of NZ_JBHYVC010000080.1, forward strand.
CGACCCGGCGACGAACGACACCTCGCCCTTGCGCAGCGCCGAAACCGCCGCGTCCTGGTCCTTGTAGTAACGGAAGACCAGCTCGTCGAACTTGGGCGCCCCGCGCCAGAAGTCCTTGTTCGCCTTCAGCCGCACATAGCTGTCCGCCTTGTAGTCGGTGAGGACGAACGGCCCGTTGCCGACGACGGGGAAGTCCTTGTCGTTGTTGAACTTCGCGTAGTCGCCGACCTTCTCCCACACGTGCTTGGGCACGATCGGCACGTCCAGCGCCGTCATCGTGGCCTGCGGCTTCTTCAGGTCGATGACCAACCGGGTGGGACTCGGCGCGCTCACCTTCTCGAAGTTGGCGACGAAGCTGCCGTTGGCGGTGGCGGCACCCGGGTCGGACATCATCGTGTTGAACGTCCAGGCCGCGTCCTCGGCGGTGGCCTGCTCACCGTCCGACCACGTGGAGTCCGAGCGGATGGTGTACGTCCAGGTCAGCTTGTCCGGCGACGACTCCCACTCGGTGGCCAGACCCGGAATGACGTGGTTGTCCTCGGGATCGTAGTTCGTCAGGTACTCGTAGGTGAGCCGGTGGATGCTCGTACTGAGCAGCCGTACCGCCAGGAACGGACTGAGCGAGTCGACGCTCTGCGCCACCGCGACGGTCAGCACCTTGCTGCCGTCGTCGGCCGCCCGGGCCTGCTGCGGCGCCGGGTCGAGCGGGGTGGCGAGTCCGGCGGTGAGGGTGAGCGCGGCGGCGCCGGCCGCCATGACGAGCCGGGTGCGGCCCGGGGTGCGGTGGTGACCGCCGTACTGATCGTTCGTGTCCATGGTCGCTGACCTCACGTCGTCGCTCGCACGGGAAGGACGGGCCGATCAGATGAGTGATGAGTGTGTCTACCAGCGACCACTGCGAGCGTCAACGGCGCATGCACCTTGCGTGGCCTGCGGAAACGGCAGAATGGCGCACGTTTTTCGCTCATTGGTCGAGACCACTGACGCAGTCCTGGTCAGCGACTGGCGGCGGATTCCGCGGCCGGAAGGACGGTCTGTCCCCTCGGTCGGCCCCCTCGGCCGAGACCTGCCTCCCCCGTCCACAACCTCCTGGGACGGAACGACTGGGCCAGGTCGGCCGGCCGCGTCCGCAGCTTGGCGGCGATGCGGGCCAGGGCGCGCTGGTCCGCGGCGGTCAGCGGATCGAGCACCAGCCGGCGGACCGAGTGCACATGCGTCGGCGCGGCTGCGACGACGACCTCGTAGCCGGCGTCGGTCAGGGCGGCGAGGGTGAAGCGGCCGTCGTCGGGATCGGGGAAACGCTCCACCCACCCCCGCGCCTCGAACCGCTTGACGACGTTGGACAGGCGGGAGAGCGAGCCGTTCGTGAGGTACGCCGGCTCGCTCATGCGCAGGCGGCGCTCCGGGGTCTCGGAGATGTGGCTGAGGGTCAGGTACTCGAAGAGCGTGAGGCCGGCCTTGCGCTGCAGCGGTGACTCCAGCCGCCCCGGCAGCAGCAGGGCGAGTGAGATCAGGCCGGTCCAGGCCTCCTTCTCGTCCGCGCTGAGCCACTCGGGTTCGCCGGGTGCGTCGCCGCTGGTGTCCTGGGGTGGGGCACTGCTCATGCGGACAGGTCATCAAGCAGTCATGGCTTCACACGTGAAGTGAATCGTGGTACGTTTACTTCAAGCGTAAAGTCAATCGAAAGGATTTCCCGATGTCTGCCACCACCACGGACGTCTCCCGGACCCCGGAGTTCTTCATCACCCCCGGCTACGGCGCGAAACATCTGGCCCTCCTGCATTACAGCCAGGCGGTGCGTGTAGGGGACCGTGTCGAGATCTCGGGGCAGGGGGGATGGGACGACGACACGAACTTCCCGGAGGCCCTGGAGGACGAGATCGTCCGGGCGTTCGACAACGTCGAAAGGACCCTCGCCGAGGCAGGCGCCACCTGGCGCGACGTCATCGCCGTGGATTCGTACCACGTCCCCAGCGCCGCGGACTCCATCGGCGAGGACCACAACCGGGTCATGGTCGACCAGTTCCGCCGACGCATGGGTGAGCGCGCGCCCATCTGGACGCAGATCGGGGTGGCAGCGCTCGGAGCGCCTGGCATGCGCGTCGAGATCCGCGTCACGGCCGTCGTCGGCCACGACGGCTGACCGGGGACAAGCCGCAGGGGCGGGTCTCCCATCACCCTGGAGACCCGCCCCTGCCGTGTCGGAGACGACCCCTACTGCTGCGGGGGCGGCTGCTGCCAGGGCTGCGCCGGATAGGGCTGGCCCGGGATCTGCGGGTACGGGTGGCCCGGCTGGGCCGGGGGCTGTCCCGGCTGGGCGTAGGGGTGCCCGGGCTGCGGCTGCTGCGGGTACGGGCCCGGCTGACCCTGGACGGCCTGGCCGGGCGAAGGCTGTCCCGGGACGGGCTGGCCCGGCAGCGGCGGGGCGGCGACCGGCGGCGGGTTGCCGTCGGAGGTCCACAGACCGTGCGACTGCTGATGCCGTACGAAGTCCTCGGCGACCAGCGCCGCGAGGTTGAAGTACGCCTCCCGCACCTTCGGCCGCATCATGTCGAGGTCGACCTCCGCACCGGCGGCCAGATGCTCGTCGAACGGTACGACGAGCACACCCCGGCACCGGGTCTGGAAGTGCGCCACGATGTCGTCGACCTTGATCATCTTGCCGGTCTCGCGCACCCCGGAGATCACGGTGAGGGACCGCGAGACGAGGTCCGCGTACCCGTGTGCGGACAGCCAGTCCAGCGTCGTGCTGGCGCTGCTCGCACCGTCCACGGACGGCGTGGAGATGATGATCAACTGGTCGGCGAGGTCCAGCACGCCGCGCATGGCGCTGTAGAGCAGACCCGTACCGGAGTCCGTGAGGATGACCGGGTACTGCTTGCCGAGCACGTCGATCGCGCGCCGGTAGTCCTCGTCGTTGAACGTCGTGGACACGGCCGGGTCGACGTCGTTGGCGATGATTTCCAGACCGGACGGCGCCTGAGAGGTGAACCGCCGGATGTCCATGTACGAGTTGAGGTACGGGATCGCCTGGACGAGGTCGCGGATGGTGGCCCCGGTCTCGCGCCGCACACGGCGGCCGAGCGTACCGGCGTCCGGGTTGGCGTCGATCGCGAGGATCTTGTCCTGCCGCTCGGTGGCGAGGGTGGCGCCGAGGGCGGTGGTCGTGGTCGTCTTGCCGACGCCGCCCTTGAGGCTGATGACGGCGATGCGGTAGCAGGACAGCACCGGCGTACGGATCAGCTCCAGCTTCCGTTGCCGCTCGGCCTCCTCCTTCTTCCCGCCCAGCTTGAAACGCGAACCGCCGGCCGCGGGGCGGCTGCTCTTCGCCTTCTGCCGCTTGCTGTTGAGCAGCCGGTCCGAGGACAGCTCCACGGCAGCGGTGTAACCGAGGGGCGCCGCACCGGGGTTGGTCGGCTGCCGCTGGTCGTGCTGAATGGGCTGCGGCCAGGCGGCCCCGGTGCGCGGGTCCACGGGCTGCTGCGGCGGCACACCGGGCTGCTGCGGCTGCGGCGGCACACCCGGCTGCTGCGGCTGCTGCGGCTGCTGGGGGAAGCCGTAAGCGCCGGGCTGGGCCGGGGGAGCCGGGGTGGCCCCCGGCTGCGGGAAGCCGTATCCGGCCTGCGGGGCGGGCAGGGGCGGGGTACCGGGCTGGGGCTGTGCGGGGGGCTGCTGCGGGGCTGCCGCGCCGGGCTGGGGGAGACCGTATCCGGCCTGCGGGTCGGGCGCGGGGGCGGCCTCGGGCTGCTGTGCGCGAGGTTGCGGGACCGCAGTGCCGGGCTGCGGGAAGCCGTATCCGGCCTGCGGGCCGGGCGCGGGGGCGGCCTCGGGCTGTGGGTTTGCCGCACCGGGCGGGCCGGCGGGCGGGAAGCCGTATCCGGCGGGCTGGGCCGGGGGAGTCGGGACGGTTCCCGGTTGGGGGAAGCCGTACCCGGCCTGGGTGTTGGGTGCTGCCGGGGGGCCGGGCTGCTGTGCGCGAGGTTGCGGGACCGCAGCGCCGGGCTGCGGGAAGCCGTACCCGGCCTGGGCGTTGGGTGCCGGGGCGGGCGGGGTCTCGGGCTGGTGCTGGGGTGCCGGGCCGGCGGACGGGAAGCCGTAACCGGCCTGTGGGGCGGGCGGCAGGTTCCAGGCGGCGGGCGCGGGCTGTGGTGCCTGGGGCTGGAACGGCGGCTGCTGGGCAGGGACGGCCGGCTGGTCCTGCGCTGCCGCGGGCTGGGGCTGGGGCTGGGCGTCCGCGTCCGCCGGCTGGGCGGGTGCCTGCGGCTGCTGCTGCGGCTGCACGGGCCACTGACCGGCCGGCGCCGCGGTGGCGGGGTACGCCGGTGGCACCGGGGACACGCCCTGCGGTGCCGGGGGAGTCCAGGCGGGCGCGTCGGCGGGCACGGCCGGGACGGCATCCTGGGGCGTGCTCTCCTCGAGGGCCTCTGCCGGAGCCGCGTCGGCGGGCACCGCGTCGTTCACCGGCTCGGCGTCCTCGGGCTCGACAGCCGTCGGCTCGACAGCCGTCGGCACGTCCGCCGCCGGTACGTCCTCGGAGGGCACCGCGTCCTCGGGCTCCGCGGCGTCGTCCTCCACGTCGGTCACCGAGAACCCGGCGTCCTCACTCTCCACGTCATCGGTCGTGACGTCGGCGGAGTCGGAGACCCCGCCGACTTCGTGCTCGCCGGACGCACCGGACGTCTCCTCGGTGTCGTCGGCGTCCGACGAGTCCACCACAGCCTCGGAGACCTCCGCCGCGTTCTCGGCGGTGTCGTCGGCCACGTCCTCACCGTCGGACGGCTCCAGCCGCACCTCGGCCTCGGCCTTGTCGTCCGTGCCCGTCTCGTCCTCCGCCTCCGCCTCGCGCTCCGCGATCTCCCGCTTCAGCGCGGCGGCGGAGAAGCGAATCGTCGCACCGCTCTCCAGATCGCCGTTGTCGGGCTGGAATCCGCCGACCGGAATGTTCGGCACCGCCGAAGGGGAAGCCGCACCGGAGTCCGCGGGCTCCTTCTCCGCTTCCGGCCGCTGCGGCTCGAACCCGCTCCCCACCGGAAGCCTCGGCACGGCCACCGGCCCCCCGGACGGCGGCGCGGGCGGCGTGAACGGCGCAGCGGGCGCGGGCGCCGGAGGCGTGAAGGGGGCGCCCGGCGCAGGCGCGGGCGCGGGCGGAGTGAAGGGCGCCCCCGGCACGGGCGCAGGCGGCGCCGGAAGGGACGACGGCCCCGCGGCCCCCACCGCGTGTGGCGGCGGAGTCAGCCCCGGCAACGGCGGAACGGGCCTGCTGGAGGAAGGAGCCGGAGCGGGTGAGGAAGGTGAGGAAGGCGAGGAACCGGCAGACGACGAAGCGGACGACCCCGAGGAACCGGAGGGACCGGAGGACGAGGACGACGCCCCCGGCTCCGAACTCCCCGAAGCGTTCTGCGTGTACCAGGCCGGCGGCGCGTAGTCGATGGTGAACTCGCCCGTCGTCTCGATGGCGGACTCCGCGTCGGGCTGGTCATCGCCGGGTGTCGCCCAGCCCCCGCGCGTCCCGTCCCGGTCGCTGCTCACAGTTCCTCCTGATTGGTCGAGCACCCTCGTGCGTGCTGGGGGCGACCATGTGCCCTCCCCGTACGACGCCGGCGCCCGGTTCGCGGGTTCTGGCGTCGCGCCGGGTACCAGCCTAATCACCAGTAGCCCCGCCCCGTCAGCCCCGCCCACCCCTCGGCACAGGCCGTTCCGCCCCGCCCACCGTGGTCAAGAGCCTTACGAATTTCACTACTTAAGCGGGCAAACTCGCTCAACACCCGTGCAGTGGTCAGCAGGCGGCCGCCCAGTCCACCGAACGCGGGACACCGTCAACCTGCCCTGGACGTCCGCCCGTTGGCGCACAGGCCAACGGGCGGCACGCACGCGTGCCGCCCGTTGCCGGATCTCCACATCACTCGGAGGCCGTGGCAAGCCCTCCGTCGCCCGGCGCCGGCTCCAGGTCGAACTCCCCGTCCCGCGCGCCCAGCACGAAGGCGCGCCACTCCGCCTCCGTGTACCGCAGCACCGTGTCCGGGTCGAGCGAGGACCGCATGGCCACGGCACCGCCGGGCAGGTACGCGATCTCGACCCGCTCCTCGTGCTCCTCGGTGCCCGGCGCGCTGTGCCACTCGACACCGGAGATGTCGAGGGCGTAGAGCTCGTCCTTCTCCCGCTCCTTGCGTGCCTTGATCTCCTCAGCCGTCTCCGCCATGCCGCAGCGACCCCTTCCCGACGTACGAACGGTCCGAGCGCTCACCCTAGTGGCCTGCGACGTCCGGCCCGGCCGGTTCGGCGGACCGGGGGAAGGACGCCCGCTACGGGCTGGTACCCTGAGTGACGGCCGTTTGTGTACGCACCCCCGGAGCGGGCTCGCCCCGGAGGCCGCGCCCAGCGGATCCCGCCTTCCGAGTCATGGAAGACCCCCCGAGACGAAGACCGGGGGCGCTCGGTGGCCACTCGCAGATCTATGAGGAGTACGCGTGTCGCTCGACGCCGCAGTGAAGAAGCAGATCATCTCCGAGTTCGGTACCAAGGAGGGTGACACCGGCTCCCCCGAGGTCCAGGTCGCTCTGCTGTCCCGTCGGATCTCCGACCTGACGGAGCACCTCAAGACCCACAAGCACGACCACCACTCCCGCCGTGGTCTGCTGATCCTGGTCGGTCAGCGCCGCCGGCTGCTGCAGTACCTCGCCAAGAAGGACATCCAGCGTTTCCGTGCGCTGGTCGACCGCCTCGGCATCCGCCGTGGTGCGGCGGGCGCCAAGTAAGACGCCGTGGAGGGAGCGGTTCCCCGGGGAAAGGGGACCGCTCCCTTTGCTGTACATGCGGAGTGTCACCGTGCCTTTGTAGTGTGGTAGCACAACGCAAGGGATACGACTCGGTGTGATGCCCCGCGCCGCATGGGTATGCGGTTCCAGGGGCACCGCCGACCGACGTCATCGGACGTCATGACGCACGAGGAGGAGCGCACCTCGCCGCCGCCGGTCCTCGGTAGTGGCCCCCGGGAGAGTGAACCCCGGGTGCTTCGATCGAAGACCGGCCCGCACCAGTGGAGCGCTTCTCCGCCACCGTCCCCTCGCCACACGGGCGAGCCAGGGACAAAAGACGACAAGTAACGGAGAAAACGCTAGTGGAGAACGAGACCCACTACGCCGAGGCCGTCATCGACAACGGCTCCTTCGGCACCCGCACCATCCGCTTCGAGACGGGCCGCCTGGCCCGCCAGGCCGCCGGCTCCGCCGTGGCCTACCTGGACGACGACACCATGGTGCTGTCGGCCACCACCGCCTCCAAGAACCCCAAGGACCAGCTCGACTTCTTCCCGCTCACGGTGGACGTCGAGGAGCGGATGTACGCGGCGGGCCGGATCCCCGGTTCCTTCTTCCGCCGCGAGGGCCGGCCCTCCGAGGACGCCATCCTCACCTGCCGCCTGATCGACCGCCCGCTGCGCCCCTCCTTCAAGAAGGGCCTGCGCAACGAGATCCAGGTCGTCGCCACGATCATGGCGCTCAACCCCGACCACCTGTACGACGTCGTGGCGATCAACGCCGCCTCCGCGTCCACGCAGCTGGCCGGCCTGCCCTTCTCCGGCCCGATCGGCGGCGTCCGCGTCGCGCTGATCAACGGCCAGTGGGTGGCGTTCCCGACGCACAGCGAGCTCGAGGGCGCCGTCTTCGACATGGTCGTCGCGGGCCGCACCCTGGAGGACGGCGACGTCGCGATCATGATGGTCGAGGCCGAGGCCACCGAGAAGACCATCCAGCTGGTCGAGGGCGGTGCCGAGGCCCCCACCGAGGAGGTCGTCGCCGCCGGTCTGGACGCCGCGAAGCCCTTCATCAAGGTGCTCTGCAGGGCCCAGGCCGACCTCGCCGCCAAGGCCGCCAAGCCGACCGGCGAGTTCCCGGTCTTCCTCGACTACCAGGACGACGTCCTGGAGGCGCTGACCGCCGCCGTCAAGCCCGAGCTCACCCAGGCGCTGACCATCGCCGGCAAGCAGGATCGCGAGGCCGAGCTGGACCGCGTCAAGGCGCTCGCCGCCGAGAAGCTCCTGCCGGAGTTCGAGGGCCGCGAGAAGGAGATCTCCGCCGCGTACCGCTCGCTGACCAAGTCCCTGGTCCGTGAGCGCGTCATCAAGGAGAAGAAGCGCATCGACGGCCGCGGTGTCACCGACATCCGCACCCTGGCCGCCGAGGTCGAGGCCATCCCGCGCGTGCACGGCTCGGCGCTGTTCGAGCGTGGCGAGACCCAGATCCTGGGCGTCACCACCCTCAACATGCTCCGCATGGAGCAGCAGCTGGACACCCTCTCCCCGGTGACCCGCAAGCGCTACATGCACAACTACAACTTCCCGCCCTACTCCGTCGGTGAGACCGGCCGCGTCGGCTCCCCCAAGCGCCGGGAGATCGGCCACGGTGCCCTCGCCGAGCGCGCCATCGTGCCGGTGCTGCCGACGCGTGAGGAGTTCCCCTACGCGATCCGCCAGGTGTCCGAGGCCCTCGGCTCCAACGGCTCGACGTCCATGGGTTCGGTCTGCGCCTCCACGATGTCGCTGCTGAACGCCGGTGTGCCGCTCAAGGCCCCGGTCGCCGGTATCGCCATGGGCCTGATCTCCCAGGAGATCAACGGCGAGACGCACTACGTCGCCCTCACCGACATCCTCGGTGCGGAGGACGCCTTCGGTGACATGGACTTCAAGGTCGCCGGTACCAAGGAGTTCGTGACCGCCCTCCAGCTCGACACCAAGCTGGACGGCATCCCGGCCTCCGTCCTGGCCGCCGCCCTCAAGCAGGCCCGTGACGCCCGCCTCCACATCCTCGACGTGATGATGGAAGCGATCGACACGCCGGACGAGATGTCCCCGAACGCGCCGCGGATCATCACCGTGAAGATCCCGGTCGACAAGATCGGTGAGGTCATCGGCCCCAAGGGCAAGATGATCAACCAGATCCAGGAGGACACCGGCGCCGAGATCACGATCGAGGACGACGGCACCATCTACATCGGTGCCGCTCAGGGCTCGCAGGCCGAGGCCGCCCGCGCCACGATCAACAGCATCGCCAACCCGACGATGCCGGAGGTCGGCGAGCGCTACCTGGGTACCGTCGTGAAGACGACCACCTTCGGTGCGTTCGTCTCCCTGATGCCGGGCAAGGACGGACTGCTGCACATCTCGCAGATCCGCAAGCTGGCCGGCGGCAAGCGCGTGGAGAACGTCGAGGACGTGCTCGGCGTGGGCGCCAAGGTCCAGGTCGAGATCGCCGAGATCGACTCCCGCGGCAAGCTCTCCCTGATCCCCGTGATCGAGGGCGAAGAGGACGCTTCCGACAACGACAAGAAGGACGACGCCGACAAGTGACGTCCCGTAGCGTTGAGGCGACGGCCCGCACCTCCTCGGAGG
>NZ_JBHYVC010000081.1:0-34249 GCF_042749965.1 Streptomyces sp. NPDC059454
GTGGTCACCCCCTGAGCCATGTCTTCGGGTGCGGGTGGCGCCGGAGGTGCTAGTGGCCGCCCTGCTCGTCACGGCGGCGCTGCCAGCGTTCCTCGATGCGGTCCATCACGGAGCGGCGCTGTCTGCCCTGCCGCCCCGCCTGTGGCGTACCCGTCGCGCCGGCGGCCTGCTCCCCCGGCTTGGGTGCCTTGCGCCAGCCGGTCACCGCGAGGACCGCGCAGCCCAGCATCACGAGGAATCCCACGACGCTGAGCCAGACCTGCTGGGCGACCATACCGGCCATGAGGAGCGCAATACCCACGAGGAAGCCCGCGACCGCCTGGTAGACCCGTCGCCGGGTGTACGTACGCAGCCCGCTTCCCTCGAGCGCCGTCGCGAACTTGGGATCTTCGGCGTACAGCGCTCGCTCCATTTGCTCGAGCATGCGCTGCTCGTGCTCCGAGAGCGGCACGGAGTCCTCCTCATCGTGCAGTCGCCGGGGCGACCCGGGGGGTCCCTTCAGGATAGGCAGGGAATCGCCCCCGTGAAACCCGCCCCTCTGCGCCAATTGGCCAACCGGTACCAGCCATCACGTCCCGGCCCGCTGAGGCTTCTCATTCCCCGGCGGCCGGCCCGTCATGCCGGGCGGTCTCCCCCGATCATACGGCGCCAAGCCGCCATTCGGGGGGCCTGTGGCGCACTCCATGCACGGCGGGGCCACCGGACGCGCCGCTGATCAGCGCCGCGTCCCGGCAGCCGCTCAGGCCTCCGAGGTCCCCCGCGTCTCACCGAGCACGTGAAGTTGTGTGGCCACGGAGTGGAAGGCGGCGAGCTCGGCCGCCGCGGCCTCCAGCTTCAGCAGCGCGTCCAGGGCTCCGGGCTCGGTGTCGACGAGCACGCCGGGGACGAGGTCGGCGAAGACCCGCACGCCGTGCACGGCGCCGACCCTCAGACCCGCGCCCTCCACGAGCGCGGTGAGCCGGTCGGCGGTGAAGCGGCGCGGCACGGGGTCGCCGGTTCCCCATCGGCCGTCCGGGTCGTCGAGCGCCTGCCTGGCCTCCGTGAAGTGACCGGCGAGGGCGCGGGCGAGCACGGCGCCGCCGAGGCCCGCGGCGAGCAGGCTGAGGACGCCGTCGGGGCGCAGGGCCGCCACCGCGTTGCGGACGCCTTCGGCGGGGTCGTCGACGTACTCCAGGACGCCGTGGCACAGCACGACGTCGTAGCCGCCGCGCTCGACCACGTCGAAGAGGCCCCGGGCGTCGCCCTGGACACCCCGGACCCGGTCGGCGACGTCGGCCTCGGCGGCGCGGCGCTCCAGGGCGAACAGCGCGTCGGGGCTGGGGTCGACGACGGTCACCCGGTGACCGAGCCGGGCGAGGGGCACCGCGAAGTTGCCGCTGCCGCCACCGGTGTCGAGGACGTCCAGCGCCTGCCGTCCGGTCGCCTTGACCCGGCGTTCCAGGGCGTCCTGGAGGACCTCCCAGACCACGGCGGTACGGAGGGCGGCACGGGGCCGCATCGGGTCCGACACGGTAGTTGACTCCTCGGCGCGGCACCGCCTCTTCCTCGGCGGAGCAATCGGGGTCCCTCCCCTGGCGGGCAGGGCGTCAGGCATTGCCCACCCTATGGCCTGCGCCGTGGTGACCGGCCACCTGGCTGGGGGCCTACGGGGCTGCGCGAGGTGTTTCGCCCCCGCCGCCCCTTCCCCTCCCGTCCCCGGGGGCTTCGCCCCCGGACCCCCTTCGCGCAGTTCCCCGCGCCCCTGACGGTGGCTGCTGCGGCAGGACCGGCTGGAGGACCAGCATGCGTTCGACCAGGCGGAGGAACATTGCCACGTCGCGTATCAGGTCGTCGGCGTCCCGGTCGCTCGCCGCGCCCTGGATGCCGGCCTCGGCCCGGGCGCGGCGCCGGGCCCCGGAGGCGAACAGCGCGCTCCACTCGGTGAGCTCGGGCGCGATCTCGGGGAGCACTTCCCAGGCGCTCCGTATCCGGGCCCGGGCCCGGGGCGAGGTCTCGGGCCGGCCGCGGGCGGCGAGCACGGCGGCGGCGGTGCGCAGGGCGGCGAGGTGGGCCGTCGCATAGCGCTCGTTGGGTGTCTCGAGGACGGCGGCCTCGTCGAGTCCGGCACGGGCCTGGGCGAGCAGGTCGAGGGCGGCGGGCGGGGCCGTGGCACGGCGCAGCACGGGGTGGATGTCGCTCGCCGGGCCGTTCAGTGAGGGGGCAGGGCCGGTTGCGCGGCGCCGACGGGCGGCGGCTGCGGACGAGTGGGCCATGACGAACCTCCTGTCGTCTTTGTGACGGCGCCCCTACTGAGAGGTGCCGTATGCGCACATCGTGAGGTATGGCACTGACAATCCGTTCCGACCTGGGCTTTTGCTTCGCTCGACCGTTCGCGCTAGTTTCTGCACTGACCAGTCAGTTCAAAAACAGGGGGGCTTGGTGGACGGTCCGCCCGGACTCGCCGTCACGGCCCGCGGCTTCGGCCTGAAGGGGCCACGGGGATGGGCGTTCCGCGGGGTCTCGGCCGACGCGGAGCCCGGCTCGCTGATCGCGGTGGAGGGGCCGTCCGGGTCGGGCCGCACCTGCCTGCTGCTCGCCCTCACCGGCCGGATGCGGCCCACGGAGGGCCTGGCCGCCGTCGGCGGGCTGGAACTGCCCCGGCGCATGTCCGCCGTACGCCGCCGCAGCGCGCTCGCCCACGTCACCGGGGTCACCGATCTCGACCCCGCCCTCACCGTCGGCGAGCACCTGCGGGAACAGGCCCTGCTGCGGCGCCGTTTCGGCGGCCCGCTTCCCCGCCCGCGCGCGTTGCCGCGTCCGCGTCCGCGTGGAGAACGCGCACGTGAGGAGAGAGAGCGCGTCGACGACGCGCTGGCCGTCACCGGGCTGGACCTCGCGGCCCTGCCCAAGGCCGCGCGGACCGCCGTCCGGGATCTGGAGCGGGTGGAGGCGCTGCGGCTGTCGCTCGCGCTGGCGCTGCTGGGGCGCCCCCGGCTGCTCGGTGTGGACGACACCGACCTGAAACTCCCACCCGCCGGACGGGCCGAGGTATGGGCCCTGCTGAGGTCCGTCGCCGGGACCGGAACCACCGTGCTGGCGGTGTGCAGCGAGGCACCGCGCGACGCGGTGGTCGTCCGCACGGGAAGCGACGGGCACGACGACACGAAGGAGGCGGCGGCCGATGCGCTCGCCAAAACTGGCCGCTCTTGAGCTCCGGCGCTTCGGCCGGGGCGCACTGCCGCGCGCGGCCCTGGTCGCCCTGCTGGTGCTGCCTCTGCTGTACGGCGCCCTGTACCTGTGGTCGTTCTGGGACCCGTACGGCCGCCTGGACCGGATCCCGGTGGCGCTGGTGAACGACGACAAGGGGGCGCGCGCCGACGGGAGGCGGATCACCGCGGGCGACGACATCGCCGAGGGGCTGCGCGACAGCGGTACCTTCGACTGGCGGGAGGTGAGCGCGGCCGAGGCCCGGCGGGGCGTCGAGGACGGCACGTACTACCTGTCGCTGACCCTGCCCGCCGACTTCAGCCGCCGTATCGCCTCCGGTTCGGGCGACTCCCCCGAGACCGGCGCCCTCCAGGTGCGCACGAACGACGCCAACAACTACATCGTCGGGCAGATCTCCCGGACGGTCTTCGGCGAGGTGCGCCAGGCCGCGTCCACGAAGACCTCGCGCTCCTTCCTGGACCGGATCTTCGTCTCGTTCTCGGACATCCACGGCGAGACCGTGAAGGCGGCGAAGGGGGCCGACAAGCTCGGCAACGGCATCGGGAAGGCGGAGAAGGGCTCCGAGGACCTCGCCGACGGCCTGACGGACGCCCGCAAGGGCAGCGGCAAGCTCTCCGAGGGCCTGAAGACCCTCCACAAGGGCGCCGGCGACCTGGAGGACGGCGCGAGGAAGGTCGCGGACGGCACGCGGAGCCTCGCCGACAAGGTGAACGCGGTCGACGCCGAGGCGGGCCCGTTCCTCGAGGACAACGAGAAGACCATCGGCGACACCGCGCGGTTCGTCGCCGACTCGGCCGGAAAGCTCCGCGAGGACCTCGACACCCTGGAGGAGAAGGCGCCGGCCGCCGCGAAGGACGCCCGCGCGGCGGCCGGCACCATGGACGACGTGCACCGGGCGCGCTGCGAGGACGCCGAGCTGCCCGATCCCGCCTGCCCGGACCTGAAGAGGGCCAGGGACGCGGTGGCCACGGCGGCGACCGTCGCCGGCGACGTCGGCGCCCTGGTCACCGGCCACCGCGACGACCTGAAGAAGCTCGACACCCGCCTCGCCGCCCTGGAGAAGCAGGCCCGGGCGCTCGCCGACCGCGCCCCGCACCTCTCCGAGGACCTCGACGACGCCGTCACCGAGATCAACAAGCTCGACACCGGGGCCGGCAAGGTCGCCGCCGGCACGAAGAAGCTGGCCAAGGGACTCGGCACCGCCGAGACCGGCGCCGCGGACCTGGACAGGGGCGTCGGCGCGCTGAAGACCGGCGCGGACGATCTGAACGGCGGCCTCCACGCGCTCGTCGACGGATCCGGCGAACTCGCCGGCGGCCTGCACGACGGTGCCGGGAAGATCCCCGACTACGACGAGCAGGACCGCGACCGGCGCACCGAGGTGATGGCCGATCCGGTCCGGCTCGTCTCCCGCGACCTGCACGAGGCGCCCGACTACGGCACCGGCTTCGCCCCGTACTTCATCCCGCTGTCGCTGTGGGTGGGCGCGATGGTGGCGTACATGCTGATCGCGCCGATGAACCGGCGCGCGCTCGCGGCGGGCGCCTCCGCCCGGCGGATCGCGCTGGCGGGCTGGCTGCCGGTGGCGGCGATCGGGGTGCTGCAGACGCTGGCGCTGATGTCGGTGCTGCACTGGGCGCTCGGGCTGCAGATGGCGCGGGCGGCCGGGACGGTGGGCTTCCTGTGCCTGGTGACGGCGTGTTTCGCGGCGATCGTGCAGTGGCTGAACGCGTGTTTCGGCGCGGCCGGCCGGATCCTCGTCCTCGCGCTGCTGATGCTCCAGCTGACCTCGGCGGGCGGCACGTACCCCGTGCAGACCAGCCCCGGCTTCTTCAACGCGCTGCACCCGTTCCTGCCGATGAGCCATGTCGTCGGGGCGCTGCGGCGGCTCATCACGGGCGGCGGCCTCGCACCGGTGTGGCAGGCGTGCGCCGTCCTCGCGGCCTTCACCGCGGGCGCCCTCGCGCTCACCGCGCTGTCGGCCCGCCGCCGCCAGGTGTGGACGGTGGACCGACTCCACCCGGAGCTGAGCCTGTGAACGGACGGACCGGTGGTCCTGTGACAATCAGGGCCATGGAACGCAGCAGCACCACGCCGGCTACCAGTGCCCGCCGCGAGGCCACCCGGCAGAAGCTCTACGAGGCGGCCGTCACCCTCATCGCCGAGCAAGGCTTCTCCGCCACCACCGTGGACGAGATCGCCGAGCGGGCAGGAGTCGCGAAGGGCACGGTCTACTACAACTTCGCGAGCAAGTCGGTCCTCTTCGAGGAGTTGCTGCGGCACGGCGTCGGTCTGTTGACCGCCTCGCTGCGGGAGGCGGTCGAACGGACGGCCGGGGAGGGCGGCGGCGGGGTCGACGCCCTGGACGCGATGATCCGCGCGGGGCTCGTCTTCATCGACCGCTACCCGGCCTTCACCCAGCTGTACGTGGCCGAGCTGTGGCGCACCAACCGGGCCTGGCAGTCCACGCTGATGGTGGTGCGGCAGCAGGCCGTGGCGGTGGTCGAGGGCGTGCTGCGCGAAGGCGTGGCGAACGGCGAGTTCAGCGACGAAATCGACGTCCCGCTGACGGCGGCGGCGCTGGTCGGCATGGTGCTGGTGGCCGCGCTGGACTGGAAGTCCTTCCAGCCGGAGCGTTCCCTGGACGACGTGCACTCCGCCCTGTCCCGGCTGTTGCAGGGGCGGGTCAGCGGCCGCCGCTGAATTCCGGACGGACGAAGGCGCCGGTCCGACAGTGGCCGCGTCCCCCGCGGGCCGCCGTCGGACCGGCGCCTTCCTCACTCCCCCGTACGTCCCCCGTAGAACCCCCGTGTGGTCGTCCCCCGGGTTCCCCCGTGCCTCGCTCCCGCCCGCGGTGCCGGCGGAAGGAGCGGATCGCGGGCCCGTACCGTTCCGGCGCCCCGTGTCGCCGGTTCCGGGGCCGGGCCCCTCTCCGTGGTCTCCACTCTCTCGTTCCCGCGGGCCCGCCCCCATCCGCGCGCGTACTCAACTCGGCGGCTAGGTACGGATACTCAGGGCTGCGCACGCGCGCCCACGGCCCGGTGCCGCCGGCTGGGCCCGGGGCGGGGACGCGGGGCGGAGTCCGGGGCGGGGACACGGGGGACGGACCGGGCGTCAGCCAGTGGCAGGGCCACGACCACCGGAACCCGTCTCCCCGTATCGATGTCGGTGGCGGCGGATAAAGTCCCTGACATGGCACGGATTGCGGTGATCGGCGCCGGGACGGGCGCGATGGCGGCCGCCGCCCGGCTGGCCGTCGCGGGCCACCGGGTGGCGGTGTACGAGCGGACGGAGACGTACGGCGGTGCGCTGCGCCGTCTCGAGCGGGACGGGTTCGCCTTCGACACCGGGCCCGGACTGCTCCCGCTGCCGGCGGTCTACCGCGACCTGTTCGTGAAGACCGGCAAGGAGCCGCTGGAGGCGTGTGTCGAGCTGGTCCAGGTCGACCCGTCGTCGCACCACCTGTTCGCGGACGGTACGCGCGTGTCGCTGCCGAACGCCTCCCGCGCGGGCGTCGTCTCGGCGCTGGAGGAGAGCCTCGGGGCGGATGCGGCCAGGCGCTGGGGGGACTTCCTGGTGCGGGCCCGGGAGGCCTGGGACCGGTCGCGCCGGCCTCTGCTGGAGGAGCCGCTGTGGCCCAACTGGCAGGTCCTGGCCGAACGTGAGCCGTACCCCGCGGTCCCCCACAGGAAGTTCCTGCGCACACGTACGGCGGGCACGCTCGCGGAGGTCGGTGCGTGGGAGCTGCGCGATCCCCGGCTGATCACGCTGCTGGAGGGCCATGCGCTGGCGTACGGCCTCGATCCGCGCGACACCCCGGCGAGCGCGGCGGTGCTGCCGTACATGGAGCACGCCTTCGGCATGTGGTACGTGCGCGGTGGCATGCGGGAGCTGGCGCGCGCGGTGTACGAGCGGTGCCTGGCCCGCCGGGTGGAGTTCCACTTCGGTGCGGAGGCCGTCGGGGTCCTGGAGAAGGACGGCCGGGCGGCGGGGCTGGAGCTCGCCGACGGCGCGGTGGCCGAGGCGGACTTCGTGGTCGCCGGGGTGGCTCCCGGGGTGCTGGACCGGCTGAGCAGGGGAACGCGGGTGCGCGGTGACGGCGAGGTCCCGGGCCGGCGGGGGACGGCGAGCCGGGTGACGGTGGCGCTGGCGCTGCGGGGCGGGCGCCCGGAGGGGACCCCGCACCGTACGGTCGTGCACACGGAGGACCGGGAGGCCGAGCTGGAGTCGCTGTCCGGGGCCGGGGGCCTGCCCGCGCGGCCCACGGTCACGGTGCTGCGGCCGGACGACCCGGCGCTGGTCCCGGACGCCGGCCACGAGGCGGTCACGGTCACGTCGGTGGTGCCCGCCGGGGCCGAGGGAACCTGGGACGCGTACGCCGGGAATCTGATCGCCGTCGCCGAGCGGGCGCTGCCCGGCCTGCGCGACCGGGTGCTGTGGCACGAGGTGCGCACCCCGGCCGACATCGCCGCGGAGACCGGCGCGGAGGGCGGCGCGGTGCCGGTGCCGGCACTGGCCGCGGCGGGCGGGCGGCTGCTGCACCCGGCCAACAGCACCGGGCTGACGGGGCTGTTCACGGTCGGGGGCTGGTCCCACCCCGGCGGCGGGCTCCCGCACGCCGGGATGTCGGGGGCGCTGGTGGCCGGACTGATCGTGGAGGGGCCGGAGTTCCGCGGGTCGCAGTGAGCGCGCTCAGTAACGGTACTGCTCGTCGTACCCGTTGCCGTTGCCGGGCGACTGGCCGTCGTCCTGGTACGGGTACTGCTGCTGCTCGGGCGGGAGTTCACCGCCGTACGGGGCGTCGGCGCTGCGCTGCTGCGGGACCCACAGGCCGCCGGCCGGGGTCTCGCCGCCGTAGCCCTGCTGGGCGTACGGGTCCTGGCCGTAGCCCTGCTGGGGGTACTGCTGCGGGTCGGCGTAGCCGGTGTCGTACGAGGTGTCCCCGTAGGCCGAGTTGCCGATGTACGGGTCCGAGTAGGCCGCGTACTGCTGCTGGCCCGTGGTGTCGTAGCCCTGCTGCTGGCCGTAGCCGGAGTAGTCGTGGG
Source organism: Streptomyces sp. NPDC059454 (assembly GCF_042749965.1). Taxonomy (NCBI): domain Bacteria; kingdom Bacillati; phylum Actinomycetota; class Actinomycetes; order Kitasatosporales; family Streptomycetaceae; genus Streptomyces; species Streptomyces sp. NPDC059454. The sequence continues at coordinate 8,253 of NZ_JBHYVC010000081.1, forward strand.
CGTGGTTCGGGTCGGCGCCCTGGGCGGCCGCCGCGTACTGGTCCTGGGACGGGGCCGCGTACCCGGTGTCGCCGTAGACGCCGTAGGAGCCGGTGTCGTCGGGCATGGGCTGCGGCTCGTAGACGGCGGTGGTCCCGTCGGCCGCCGGCTGGTCGGGGCGGGCGGCGGGGGTGAACACGTCGTCGCGGTCGTAGTCGTCGTCCGCGCGGTGGCCGGCCCGGTCGCGGTGGCCGTCGCCCTCGTCGCCGTAACCGGCGCCGGGCGCCTCCAGGTCGGAGGCCTCCAGGGCCGGCTCCTGGCTTCCGCGGTCGCCGCGGCGGCCCTTGGCGGCGGCCAGCATCGGCGCGTTGACCGCCCAGCCGGCCGCGAAGCCGCGACGGAACGACAGCGTCACATAGGTCTGGCCGACCGCGAAGGCCGCGGCGCCCAGTCCGATGACGACCACGGACGGGATCAGCACACCGAGCACGACCCCGAGGAAGCCCCCGAAGGCGAGCAGCCGCCAGCGCAGGCGTGCCTTGTACTGCAGCAGCACCTCGCCGAGCAACCACAGCGCGACAATGCCGAACGCGATGTAGAGGACCGTCCAGCCCATGTACGCCCCTCTCCCAGTGGTCGCTACTCAGTGTGTCGTATATCCGTGCGACCGGTCTAGGCCTGCGGTGGATGGTGCAGACCCAGGTTCTCGTAGATTTCCAGGGTCGCCGTGGAGTTGTTGAGCGTGATGAAGTGCAGTCCGGGCACTCCCTCGGCCAGCAGCCGGGCACAGAACTCCGTGGCGAACTCGATACCGATGGAGCGTACCGCCGCCGGATCGTCCTTCGCTGCGAGGATCCGCTCCCTGAGGGCCTCCGGGAACGAGGCGTTACTGAGCATTGGCAACCTCTCCAGCATCTTCACGCTGGTCACCGGCATGATCTCGGGAATCACCGGGGTCGCGCAGCCCGCCGTGTCGACTCGGTCACGCAGCCGCAGATAGGACTCGGGCCGGAAGAACATCTGGGTGATCGCGTAGTCGGCGCCGGCCCGGCACTTGTCGACGAAGCGGGCGACGTCGGTGTCCCAGTCGGCCGAGCGCGGGTGCATCTCCGGGAAGGCGGCGACGCCGACGCAGAAGTCGCCCGACTCCTTGATGAGCCGGACGAGTTCGGCGGCGTAGGTCAGCCCCTGCGGGTGGGGCACCCAGTCGCCCATCGGGTCGCCGGGCGGGTCGCCGCGCACGGCGAGCATGTTGCGGATCCCGGCGTCGGCGTACTGGCCGATGATGTTGCGCAGTTCGGCGATGGAGTGGTCGACCGCGGTGAGGTGGGCGACCGGGGTGAGGGTGGTGTCCGCGACGATCTGCTGGGTCTCCTTGACCGTGCCCGCGCGCGTGGAGCCGCCCGCGCCGTAGGTCACGGAGACGAAGTCCGGGGCGACCGCCTCGACCCTGCGCAGCGCGCTCCACAGGTTCCGCTCGCCCTTGGGGGTCTTGGGCGCCGAGAACTCGAACGAGAACGTCGTCTTGCCGGCGGCGAGCATGTCACGCACGGTGCGTGCGCGGTCAGTCCTGGTGGATGCGGTTCCGAGGGCCATACCGGCAGGTTAGCCAGAGGGCGGCGGCCCCCCAACCGGATGCGGAACATTTATCCGAAATGCCGACTTGTTGTCCACCCCTTGGACAAACCTGAGACGCGCGGGGGTCATCCGGCGTCCGCGGGCGCCGCCTGCCGCAGCCGCTTCGCGAACTCGGCCGCCGCCGCGCCCGGGTCGTCCGCCTCGGTGACGGCCCGTACGACGACGACCCGGCGGGCGCCGGCGTCCAGCACCTCGTCGAGGTTGCCGAGGTCGATGCCACCGATGGCGAACCAGGGGCGCTCGGTGCCCAGGGCGGCGGTGTACCGGACCAGGCCGAGGCCGGGGGCGTGACGCCCGGGCTTGGTGGGGGTGGGCCAGCAGGGGCCGGTGCAGAAGTAGTCCACGCCGGGCTGGACGGCCGCCGCGGCGGCCTCGGACTCGGCGTGGGTGGAGCGGCCGATCAGGACGCCGTCGCCGAGGATCGCGCGGGCGGCGGGAACGGGCAGGTCGCCCTGGCCCAGGTGGAGCACGTCGGCGCCGGCGGCGTGGGCGACGTCCGCGCGGTCGTTGACCGCGAGCAGCTTGCCGTGCCGGGCGCAGGCGTCGGCGAGGACCGCCAGGTGCTCCAGCTCCTCGCCGGCCTCCATGCCCTTGTCCCGCAGCTGCACGATGTCGACCCCGCCGGCCAGGACCGCGTCCAGGAACTCCGCGAGATCACCCTGCCGCCTGCGGGCGTCGGTGCACAGATAGACCCGGGCTTCGGCGAGCCGGGCGCGAGCGGTGGCGGTCATCAAGTCTCCCCGTGGACACCCCCGCCTTCGGGCGGGGGAGGAAGCGGACTCCTGCGGACCAGGGCAGGGAGCGGTCCTTCGCCCCGGGGCGAAGGACCGTCCCGCCGCGCAGCAGGAACATGGGTGGATCGAGTAGTGGGTTCGGCTCCGCCCGGCCGGCGGAGATCAAGCCGTCCGGGTCTGCCGCCGGGCCGGCGGAATGTCAGGTCTGTGAGCCGGCGCGGGAGCGATGACCGGTACACCGGCCCCCGCCGTTCGTCCGGGTCGGCTGCTGCCGATGAGGCGGAAGGCTCAACCCGCGCAACCCGCGAGGGCTGAATCTCCCTGCTCCGGCTTGGAGAGATGTCGAACGAGGGCCCCCGGCGGGCACCACCGGCCGGGGCTCGCCGCCCCGGCCGGTGGTGTTCGGGTGGGTGGACGACCGGGTCCGGGTCAGACCGCGAGCGCCTGGGCCCGGCGCTTCACCTCCGTGCCGCGGTTCTCGCTGAGTGCCTGCGCGGGCGTGCCCGGCAGGCTGGGGTCGGCGGTGAAGAGCCATTCCAGCATCTCTTCGTCCGTGAAGCCGTCGTCCCGCAGGAGCGTCAGGGTCCCGGTCAGGCCCTTGACCACCTTGTCCCCGTCGATGAAGGCGGCGGGCACGTGCAGCGCGCGGTTCTCACCTCGGCGTACGGCGATGAGCTGGCCCTCCTTGACCAGCTGCCGGACGCGCGTCACCTCGACGCCGAACATCTCGGCGATGTCGGGAAGCGTGAGCCAGGCGGGGACGAGAGCATCGATCTTTGCGTCAATCTCGGTCACGGGACAAGCCTGCCACCTGCCACCGACAGCCGGAAGTCAGCCCCGCCCACCTGGGCGGACGCGCCGGGCCGGGGGCGTCACGCCGTCGCCGACTTCAGGGGCCGCGCCGGATCCGCCAGCAGCTCCGCGTCCATCGCCGTGCCCGCCTCGATCAGCCTGCGCCCCTGCGCCAGGTCCCGGGGCCGCCCCACCGCGAGCAGCGCGACCGGGCGGGACTCCCGCAGCCAGCAGACGCTCCACGCCGCCTCGGCGGGGTCCCCGCGCCACACCATCCGGTCGGCGCCCGTGTGATGCCCGGCGTACTGCACGAAGCGCCCGAACTGCTCGGACCAGAAGTACGGCACCGGGTCGTAGACCGCCGGCTCCCGGCCGGCGGGCGCGCCGAGGATGTTCACGGCGACCGTGCGCGGCCCCTGGAGGGCGTTGTCCCAGTGGTGGACCAGCAGACGTTCGCCGTAGCGCCCGGACGGGAAGGACGCGCAGTCGCCGACCGCGTACACGTCCGGCAGGGAGGTGGCCAGATGGCGGTCGGCGACGACCTCCCCGTGCGCCCCGAGCCCGATCCCGGAACCCGCCAGCCAGGCGGTGGCGGGCCGGGCCCCGATGCCGACGACCACGGCGCCCGCGGGCAGCCGCGTGCCGTCGTCCAGGAACACGGCGCCGGGTTCGACGCGCTCCACGCGCGCGTGCGTGCGCAGCGTGACGCCGGCCTCGGCGTACCAGGCGGCCATCGGGGCGGCCACCTCGGCGGGCAGCGCCCCGACGAGCGGCCGCTCCTCGGCCTCCACGACGGTGACCGCGCAGCCCGCCTCGCGGGCCGCCGTGGCGAACTCCGCACCGATCCAGCCGGCGCCGGCCACCACGATGTCGTGCTGCCGCGCGAGCACCGGCCGCAGCCGCGCGGCGTCGTCCAGGGTGCGCAGCAGATGCACACCGGGCACGCCCTCCGCGCCCGGCAGCCGGACCGGTTCCGCACCGGTGGCGACCACCAGGACGTCGTACGGGACGGGCCCGGCCTCCGTGTCCAGCTCGTGGTCGCCGGGGCGCAGGCCCAGCACCTCGCAGCCGAGCCGCAGTTCGATGCCGGCGTCCTCGAAGTCGACGTCGAAGGCGGAGTCCTCGGCCTTGCCGAGCAGCACGGCCTTGGACAACGGTGGCCTGTCGTACGGCTGGTGGGGTTCCGCGCCGATCAGGGTCACGGTGCCGGTGAAGCCCTGCTCCCGCAGGGCGAGGGCGGTCTGCACGCCGGCCATGCCCGCGCCCGCCACCACCACCCGCCGCGGCTTCGGCTGTCCCGGTTCCTGCGTCTGCTCGCTCACCCGATCACCTTAGACACCCGGCACGGCGTCGATCAGCCGAGCTGCTCCACCACACTCGTCCCGCTGCCCGGCTGCGACTCCCACTCCCAGCTCTCCTCCAGCCGTACCCGTCCGTCGGGCAGCTCCACGACCGTCGACACGCAGTGCCCCGAGGAGGTGGTGCCGTCCCGCTTGAGCTGCACGTACCGGAAGTCCAGCCGGTCCCCCGCGCGGGTGCCCACCAGGTGCCCGCGCACGATGTCGCCGCCCGCGTACTCGGCCCAGATCTCACCGTTCCGCTCGTGGTAGACGAAGCGGGTACGGGTGCCGACCTGGCCGGGGGCCTGGTCGGCCACAGGGGCGAGGACGAGTCCGTCGAGCGACAGTGCCACGCGGAGGCTCCCTTACAAGCGCGATGTACTGCGGGCTAGGGTGGCCAACGTACAAGCACTCGCGGGAGCCCGGACGCACCGGGCTGAGAGGGAGGCTGGCGGCCTCCGACCGTACGAACCTGATCCGGGTCATGCCGGCGAAGGGAGGGGCTGGACGCCCATGTCGCCCACGCGTACCTCAGACGTCCTCGTCGTCGGGGGCGGAATCATCGGACTGGTCACGGCCTGGCGGGCCGCGCAGCGCGGTCTCGCCACGGCCGTGGTGGACCCCGAGCCGGGCGGCGGCGCCGCCCGGGTGGCCGCCGGGATGCTGGCCGCCGTCACGGAACTGCACTACGGCGAGGAGACCCTGCTCGGTCTGAACCTCGCCTCCGCGCGGCGCTATCCCGGCTTCGCGGCCGAGCTGACCGAACTGACCGGCCGCGACCTCGGCTACCGCGCGTGCGGCACGCTCGCCGTGGCGCTGGACGCCGACGACCGCGCCCACCTGCGGGAACTGCACGCCCTGCAGCAGCGGTCGGGGCTGGAGTCGCAGTGGCTGTCGGGGCGCGAGTGCCGGCGCCTGGAGCCGATGCTCGCCCCCGGCGTGCGCGGCGGCCTGCGGGTGGACGGTGACCACCGGATCGACCCCCGGCGGCTGGCGGCCGCGCTGGTCACCGCCTGTGAGCGCGCGGGCGTGAGCGTCCACCGCGCGCGGGCCGAGCGGCTCGTCGTCGCGGGAGACCGCGCGACGGGCGTCGTCACGGCCGACGGCACCGAGCTCGGCGCCGGGCAGGTGGTGCTCGCCGCGGGCAGCCTCAGCGGGCGGCTCGCGGGCGTCCCCGAGGACGTGCTGCCGCCCGTGCGTCCCGTGAAGGGACAGGTGGTACGGCTGACGATGCCCGCGCGGCACGGTCCCTTCCTGAACCGGACCGTGCGGGCCGTGGTGCGCGGCAGCCACGTCTACCTGGTGCCGCGCGAGAACGGCGAGCTGGTGATCGGGGCGACCAGCGAGGAGATGGGCTGGGACACGACGGTGACCGCGGGCGGCGTGTACGAGCTGCTGCGCGACGCCCACGAGCTGGTCCCCGGCATCACCGAGCTGCCGCTGACCGAGACCCTGGCCGGACTGCGCCCCGGCTCCCCCGACAACGCGCCGCTGCTCGGCCCGACCGGTCTCGAGGGGCTGCTGCTCGCCACCGGCCACTACCGCAACGGGGTCCTGCTGACACCGGTCACCGGCGACGCCATGGCGGAGGTCCTGACCACCGGCGCCCTGCCGGAGGTGGCCCGCCCGTTCACCCCCCGGCGCTTCGGCGCCGCCGTCCGCACGGAGCAGCCCGCATGAACGTCTCGGTCAACGGGGAGCGCCGGGAGTTCGCGCCCGGCACGGCTCTCGACCTCGTCGTGAAGTCGCTCACCGCGGCGCCCTCGGGGGTGGCCGCCGCCCTCAACGAAACCGTCGTCCCGCGCGCGCAGTGGCCCGCCACGCCCCTCTCCGAGGGTGACCGCGTGGAAGTCCTGACCGCCGTCCAGGGAGGCTGACCATGGCCGACGATCCGTTCCTCCTCGGCGGTACGCCCTTCACGTCCCGCCTGATCATGGGCACCGGCGGGGCGCCGAGCCTCGACGTGCTGGAGCGGGCGCTGGTGGCGTCCGGGACGGAGCTGACGACCGTCGCGATGCGGCGCGTGGACCCCACGGTGCACGGGTCCGTGCTGTCGGTGCTGGAGAAGCTGGGCATCCGGGTGCTGCCGAACACGGCGGGGTGCTTCACCGCCGGGGAGGCCGTGCTCACCGCGCGTCTCGCGCGGGAGGCGCTCGGCACGGACCTGATCAAGCTGGAGGTCATCGCCGACGAGCGGACCCTGCTGCCGGACCCGGTCGAGCTGCTGGACGCGGCGGAGACGCTGGTCGACGACGGGTTCACGGTGCTGCCGTACACGAACGACGATCCGGTGCTGGCGCGGAAGCTGGAGGAGGCCGGGTGTGCGGCGATCATGCCGCTGGGGTCGCCGATCGGGTCGGGGCTGGGGATCCGGAATCCGCACAACTTCGAGTTGATCGTGGAGCGGGCGGGGGTGCCGGTGATCCTGGACGCGGGGGCCGGGACCGCGTCGGACGCGGCGCTGGCGATGGAGCTGGGGTGTGCGGGGGTGATGCTGGCGTCGGCGGTCACCCGGGCGCAGGAACCGGTGCTGATGGCTTCCGCGATGCGGTGTGCGGTGGAGGCGGGGCGGCTGGCGCGGCTGGCGGGGCGGATTCCGCGGCGGTGGTACGCCGAGGCGTCGTCCCCTGCGGAGGGCATGGCCGTGCTGGATCCGGAGCGGCCGGCGTTCTAGCCCGCCGCACTCCGCGGGCGGGTTCTGCGTTTCCGTGGGCGATCGTGCCCTCAGGCCTTCAGGGCACTGGGGGAGGCACGATCGCCCGCGGTGACGCGGTACACGTCACAGGTCCGCTTCAACGGAGGTCGAAGCGGCGAAGGGTGTCGGTGGGGGCTCGTAGACTCGCTGCGTGGACACGACCCTTCAGGACCCTCTGGTCGGGCAGGTGCTCGACGGCCGGTATCGCGTCGAGGCGCGGATCGCGGTCGGCGGGATGGCCACGGTCTACCGGGCCGTGGACACCCGTCTCGACCGCGTCCTCGCGCTCAAGGTGATGCACCCCTCCCTCGCGGCCGACGGCTCGTTCGTCGAGCGGTTCATCCGCGAGGCGAAGTCGGTCGCCCGGCTGGCCCATCCGAACGTGGTGCAGGTCTTCGACCAGGGCACCGACGGGGCGTACGTCTATCTGGCGATGGAGTACATCGCCGGCTGCACCCTGCGCGACGTGCTGCGCGAGCGCGGGGCGCTCCAGCCGCGCGCCGCGCTGGACATCCTGGAGCCGGTGCTGGCCGCGCTCGGCGCCGCGCACCGGGCCGGGTTCGTGCACCGCGACATGAAGCCCGAGAACGTGTTGATAGGGGACGACGGCCGGGTCAAGGTCGCCGACTTCGGGCTGGTCCGCGCCGTGGACTCGGTGACGAACACCACGGGCACCGTGCTGGGCACGGTCTCGTACCTGGCCCCGGAGCAGATCGAGAACGGCATCGCCGACCCCCGCGTGGACGTCTACGCCTGCGGCATCCTGCTCTACGAGATGCTGACCGGCGAGAAGCCGCACGACGGCGACTCCCCCGCGATCGTGCTCTACAAGCACCTGCACGACGACGTGCCGGCCCCGTCGGCCGCCGTGCCCGGCATGGCGTACGAGCTGGACGAGCTGGTCGCGTCGGCGACCGCCCGCAACCCCGAGGTCCGCCCGCACGACGCGGTGGCGCTGCTCGCGCGGGCCCGCGCGGGGCGCGGCCGGCTCACCGCCGAACAGCTCGACGCGGTCCCGCCGCGGGCGCTGACGTCGGAGCACGACAACGCGGAGGACCGTACGAGCGTCATCCCGCGCTCGCTCGGCGTCCCCCGCCCGCTGCCCGTCAACGAGGACGAGGCCGCGGACCCCGTGCACCACACCAGCCGGTTCCGGTCACCGCCGCCGCTGCCGCCCCGGCACCGGACCGCGCTGCGGCGCGGTCCGATGGCGATCGTCGTGGCCGTGCTCCTGGTCCTCGGGGCCGGCACGGGCATCTGGTACATCAACTCCGGCCAGTTCACCAAGGTCCCACCGCTGCTGGGGAAGACCGAGCAGGAGGCCAGGGACCGGCTGGCGGACGCCGGGCTGGACACCGGCCAGGTGAAGGAGGCGTACAGCGACACCGTGGAGCGGGGCACGGTGATCAGCACCGACCCGAAGGCGGGCAGCCGCATCCGCGGCAACGACTCGGTGTCGCTGACCCTCTCCAAGGGCCCGCAGACCGTGCGGGTGCCCGACCTCGACGGCTACCCGCTGGACAAGGCGCGGGACCTGCTGAAGGACGACGGTCTGGAGCCGGGCATGGTGACCCGGGAGTTCAGTGACTCCGTGGACCGGGGCTCGGTGATCTCCACGGAGCCGGGCAAGGGCACCGAGGTCCGCGCGGGCTCGGCGGTGGCGCTGAGCGTGAGCAAGGGCAGCCCGGTGGACGTGCCGGACGTGACCGGCGACGACGCGGAGGATGCCCGCGCGGAGCTGGAGGAGGCCGGCCTCGAGGTGAGGATCGCCGCCGAGCGGGTCAACTCCGAGCACGACGCCGGCCAGGTGGCACGGCAGACGCCGGGCGCGGGGCGGCAGGCCGCCGAGGGCGACACCGTGACGCTGACGCTGTCCAAGGGCCCGGAGATGATCGAGGTGCCGGACGTGATCGGCGACAGTGTGGACGAGGCCGAGGAGAAGCTGAAGGACGCCGGGTTCGACGTGGACGAGGACCGCGGGCTGCTCGGACTCTTCGGCGACACCGTCAAGGGCCAGTCCGTGGACGGCGGGGACACCGCGCCCAAGGGCTCGACGATAACCGTCGAGATCCGCTGACGGGCGGGGCCGGCGCGCGTGGCACCCTTGACGGGTGAAGAGTGACCTGTCCGGCCCCGCCCGCAACCCGGTCGGCGGCCATGTGCCCGTGGCCGGCGGCCTGCACTCCGTCGGCCTGTCCTACGCCCGTGAGCTGAACGCCGAGACGGTGCAGGTCTTCGTCGCCAATCCGCGCGGCTGGGCCACCCCGGCCGGCAATCCGAAGCAGGACGAGGCGTTCCGCGCGGCCTGTGCGGAACAGTCGATCCCGGCGTACGTGCACGCCCCGTATCTGATCAACTTCGGCTCCCACACCGAGGCGACCGTCGAGCGGTCCGTGGAGTCGCTGCGGCACTCGCTGCGGCGCGGCCGGGAGATCGGTGCGCTGGGTGTGGTGGTGCACACGGGCAGCGCGACCGGCGGGCGGGAGCGGGCGGTGGCGCTGCGGCAGGTACGGGAGCACATGCTGCCGCTGCTCGACGAGCTCACCCATGACGACGACCCGTTCCTGCTGCTGGAGTCCACGGCGGGACAGGGCGCCTCGCTGTGCTCACGGACCTGGGACTTCGGACCGTACTTCGAGGCACTGGACGCCCATCCGAAGCTGGGCGTCTGCCTGGACACCTGCCACATCTTCGCGGCCGGCCACGACCTGACCGGGCCGAGCGGGATGCGTCAGACGCTGGATCTGCTGGTGGACACCGTCGGCGAGGGCCGGCTGAAGCTGATCCACGCCAATGACTCCATGGATGTGGTCGGCGCACACAAGGACCGGCACGCGAACATTGGCGCAGGACACATCGGCGAGGACCCGTTCCGGGCGCTGATGACGCACCCGGCGACCGAGGGCGTACCGCTGGTCATCGAGACGCCCGGCGGCAAGGAGGGACACGCCGCGGACGTGGAGCGGCTGAAGAAGCTCCGGGACGCCTGAAGAACTCCCCCAGGTCAGATCTCGGGACCGTCCCCGGGCTCCTCCTGGTAGGAGTAGCGCTGCTCCGTCCAGGGGTCGCCGACGTTGTGGTAGCCGCGCTCCTCCCAGAAGCCCCGGCGGTCGGCGGTCATGTACTCCACGCCGCGCACCCATTTGGGGCCCTTCCAGGCGTACAGATGAGGAACGATCAGTCGCAGCGGAAAGCCGTGCTCGGCGGTGAGCAGTTCCCCGTCCTTGTGGGTGGCGAAGAGGGCACGCTCGGAGGTGAAGTCGGCCAGCCGGAGGTTGGAGCTGAATCCGTACTCCGCCCAGACCATCACATGGGTGACGTCCGGTGCGGGCGGGGCGATGTCCACGACGGTGCGTGCCGGGACCCCGCCCCACTCGGCGCCGACCATGCTGAACTTGGTGACGCAGTGCAGATCGGCCTCGACGGTGGTGTACGGCAGGGCCGTGAACTCCTCGTGGTTCCAGCAGTGCTTCGCACCGTCGGCGGTGGCGCCGAAGACCCGGAACTCCCAGCGTTCGGGACGGAACTTGGGGACCGGCCCGTAGTGCGTGACCGGCCAGCCCTTCTGCAGCCGCTGCCCCGGCGGGAGCTCGAACCGCGCCGCTCCTCCTGAGGCGCGCTCCCCCGATTCGCGTTCCGCCCGCTGACCCATGTCTCCATCCTGACAGACCGGTGGCGATGCCCCTGAACCGGGCTCGACAGATTCGGTCAAAGAGGTACACAGCCGACTAAGCATGGACTTACTTACTAAGTCAATACTTACTGGACGATATCCCTCGCCGGTGCAATCATGCGCTCCAACCTGCCAGTTCCCCCGCGCGGAAGGAGCCCATGCGATGCAGGGCGACCCCGAGGTCATCGAATTCCTGAACGAGCAGCTGACCGCCGAGCTCACGGCGATCAACCAGTACTTCCTGCACTCGAAGCTGCAGGACCACAAGGGCTGGACGAAGCTCGCCGAGTACACGCGTGCGGAGTCCTTCGACGAGATGCGTCACGCCGAGGTGCTCACCGACCGCATCCTGCTGCTCGACGGCCTGCCGAACTACCAGCGGCTGTTCCACGTCCGGGTCGGGCAGAGCGTGACCGAGATGTTCCAGGCGGACCGGGAGATCGAGCTGGAGGCGATCGACCGGCTGCGCCGCGGAGTGGAGGTCATGCGCACCAAGGGCGACATCACGTCGGCCAACGTCTTCGAGGCGATCCTGGCCGACGAGGAACACCACATCGACTATCTGGACACCCAGCTGGACCTGATCGAGAAACTGGGCGAGCCGCTCTACCTGTCGACGGTCGTCGAGCAGTCCCAGCCCGACTCATCGGGCCCGGGGACGAGCGGCTTCTCGACGCACTAGGACGGGACTAGGCGGCTTCCGGGACCTTCGCCGTGAGCGGCGGCTCGCCCTGGTCGACGAGCTGCCGGCGCGGGCAGGAGCCGCGGCCGAGCAGTGCCTGGATGCGGCGTACGCAGCCGCCGCAGTCGGTGCCGGCCTTGCAGGCGGAGGCGATCTGCCGGGGCGTGCACGCTCCGGCGTCCGCGTGACTCTTCACCTGTTCCTCGGTCACACCGAAGCAACTGCAGACGAACACGCGGTTCACCTCCCGAGAAGGTACTGGGCCGAGCCGTCCCGACCCCTGATCGGTGAGGCTAACCTAACCTTACCTGTCGCCCGAAACGCACAGAAGAGGGGTGGGGCGCGATCCCGTGTGATACGCGCCCCACCCCTTCGCCGGTGTCACCGACGGAACCGGCTACTGGTCGCGGTACATCTCCGCGACCAGGAACGCCAGGTCGAGCGACTGACTGCGGTTGAGCCGCGGGTCGCAGGCCGTCTCGTAGCGCTGGTGCAGGTCGTCGACGAAGATTTCGTCGCCGCCGCCCACGCACTCGGTGACGTCGTCGCCGGTGAGCTCCACGTGGATGCCGCCCGGGTGCGTACCGAGGCCCTTGTGGACCTCGAAGAAGCCCTTGACCTCGTCGAGCACGTCGTCGAAGCGGCGGGTCTTGTGCCCCGAGGCCGCCTCGAAGGTGTTGCCGTGCATCGGGTCGGTCACCCAGGCCACGGTGGCGCCGGACGCGGTGACCTTCTCGACCAGCTCCGGGAGCTTGTCGCGGATCTTGTCCGCGCCCATCCGGACGATGAAGGTCAGCCGGCCGGGCTCGCGCTCGGGGTCGAGGCGCTCGATGTACTGCAGCGCCTCCTCGGCCGTGGTGGCCGGGCCGAGCTTGATGCCGATCGGGTTGCGGATCCGCGAGGCGAACTCGATGTGCGCGTGGTCCAGCTGCCGGGTGCGCTCACCGATCCACACCATGTGCCCGGAGACGTCGTACAGCTGCCCGGTGCGGGAGTCGACACGGGTGAGGGCGGACTCGTAGTCGAGCAGCAGCGCCTCGTGCGAGGAGAAGAACTCGACGGTCTTGAACTCCTCCGGGTCGGTGCCGCAGGCCCGCATGAAGTTCAGCGCGTTGTCGATCTCCCGGGCGAGCTGCTCGTAGCGCTGGCCGGACGGGGACGACTTCACGAAGTCCTGGTTCCAGGCGTGCACCTGGCGCAGGTCGGCGTAGCCGCCGGTGGTGAAGGCGCGCACCAGGTTCAGCGTGGACGCCGAGGCGTGGTACATGCGCTTCAGCCGCTCGGGGTCCGGGATCCGGGCCTCTTCGGTGAAGTCGAAGCCGTTGACGGAGTCGCCCCGGTAGGTGGGCAGCGTCACGCCGTCGCGGGTCTCGGTCGGCTTGGAGCGCGGCTTGGAGTACTGGCCGGCGATCCGGCCGACCTTCACGACCGGCACGGAGGCGGCGTACGTGAGGACGGCCCCCATCTGGAGGAGGGTCTTCAACTTGTTGCGGATGTGGTCGGCGGACACGCCGTCGAAGGCCTCGGCACAGTCGCCGCCCTGGAGGAGGAACGCCTCTCCCTTGGCGACGGACGCCATCCGGGCGCGCAGCTGGTCGCACTCGCCCGCGAAGACGAGCGGCGGATACGACTCGAGGTCCGCGATCACATCGCGCAGAGCCTCGGCATCGGGGTACTCGGGCTGCTGCGCCGCGGGAAGGTCTCGCCAGGTGTTGCCAGCGCTCGCGCTGGACTTAGCGTTCACGGTCACGCCCTCAACATTACGGGGTGCTCCCACGCCCTCCGGGCCGTGCCCAGAAAGTGAGACACGCAATACGTTCCGTGGACATGGGGTAGGGTGCGTCGCATGTTCGCGCACTCGACCCAGAACTGGTGGTGGCCCGCTTCTCCGGCGGCCCACTGACTGCGCGTACGCAAGACTTCGCGAAGGCCGCCCGAGGGGCGGCCTTCGGCGTTTCCCGGGGTCGTTCCTCACGCTCATGACAGCGACGAGACGAGGGACACCCCATGGACCTGGCACAGCTCCCGCACGACGACCGCCCCTTCGCCCTGCTGCGCCGCCGCACACCGGGCCACGACCACGACGTGGTCGAGCTGCTGGTCGGCCCGGTCGGCACCCGTGACCGCCTGGCCGACCTGCCCGACGAGTGCCTGGCGGTCGTCCCCTTCCGGCAGATCCGCGAGCGCGGCTTCGACGTCCGTGACGACGGCACACCCCTGCTGGTGCTGACACCCGAGGAGCGGTACGGGATCCCGCTCGCCGAGGCCCTCGACCGGCTCCCCACGCACGACGTCCGGGTGGAGGGCGGCGGCTTCGACGTCGGCGACGAGGAGTACGCGCGGATCGTCGGGCGGGTCCTCGACGAGGAGATCGGGCGGGGCGAGGGCGCCAACTTCGTGATCCGGCGGACGTACGGGGGTGAGATCCCCGGGTTCGGACGGGCCGACGCGCTGGCACTGTTCCGGCGGCTGCTCGAGGGCGAGCGGGGCGCGTACTGGACGTTCGTCGTCCACACCGGTGAGCGCACGCTCGTCGGGGCGAGCCCCGAGGTGCACGTCCGGGCGTCCGGCGGGACGGTCGTGATGAACCCGATCAGCGGAACCTACCGCTACCCCGCCGAGGGTCCGACCCCGGAGCGGCTGCTGGAGTTCCTCGCCGACGGCAAGGAGACCGAGGAACTGTCGATGGTCGTCGACGAGGAGCTCAAGATGATGTGCACCGTCGGCGACATGGGCGGGGTCGTGGTCGGGCCCCGGCTGAAGGAGATGGCGCACCTCGCGCACACCGAGTACGAGCTGCGCGGCCGGTCCTCGCTGGACGTGCGCGAGGTGCTGAAGGAGACCATGTTCGCGGCGACCGTCACCGGGTCGCCCGTGCAGAACGCCTGCCGGGTCATCGAGCGGCACGAGGCCGGCGGGCGCGGCTACTACGCGGGCGCGCTGGCCCTCGTCGGCCGCGACGAGGGCGGCGCCCAGACGCTGGACTCCCCCATCCTCATCCGCACCGCCGACATCGACGCGGCCGGGCGGCTGCGGGTGCCGGTCGGGGCCACGCTGGTGCGCGGCTCCGATCCGGCGGGCGAGGTCGCGGAGACCCACGCCAAGGCGGCCGGGGTGCTGGTCGCGCTGGGAGTGCGCCCCGGGCGCCCGCGTGAGGAGTCCGTACGGCCGGGGCTGGCCGACGACCCCCGGGTGCGGGCGGCGCTGGACGGGCGCCGGGCCTCGCTGGCGCCGTTCTGGCTGCGGATGCAGGAGCGGTCGGACGCGCTGACCGGGCACGCCCTGGTCGTCGACGGGGAGGACACCTTCACCGCGATGCTCGCCCACGTGCTGCGCGCCGCCGGGCTGGACGTGACCGTGCGGCGCTACGACGAACCGGGGCTGCGGGCGGCGGTGCTCGGGCACGACGGGCCGCTGGTGCTGGGCCCCGGACCGGGCGACCCGTCCGACCCGGCGGACCCGAAGATGCGGTTCCTGCGCGCGCTGACCGCCGACGTCATCGGGGAGAACCGGCACGGCGTCCTCGGGGTCTGCCTCGGCCACGAGCTGATCGCGGCCGAGCTGGGCCTGGAGACCGTGCGCAAGGAGGTGCCGTACCAGGGGGCGCAGACGGAGATCGACCTGTTCGGGCGGCCGGAGACGGTCGGCTTCTACAACAGCTTCGTGGCGCGCTGCGACGAGGCCACCGCGCGGGAGCTGGCCGCGCGCGGCGTCGAGGTGAGCCGCGCCGCGAACGGCGAGGTGCACGCGCTCAAGGGGCCCGGCTTCGCCGGGGTGCAGTTCCACCCCGAGTCGGTGCTGACCCTGAACGGCGCGGCGGTCGTCCGCGAGCTGGTGGGTCAGCTGCGGGGCACCAGGACGTTCTCGGAGCGGCGGCCGGCGGTGTAGTCGAGGACGTTGTTCACCGTGGTCTCGACGATCTGCCCGACGGCGTCCACGGTGTAGTAGGCCTGGTGCGAGGTGACCAGGACGTTCGGGAACGTGACGAGGCGGGCCAGGGTGTCGTCGTCGACGGCCTCCAGGGACTTGTCGAGGAAGAACAGGCCCGCCTCCGCCTCGTACACGTCCAGGCCGACGCCCGTGAAGCGGCCCTCGCGCAGCTCGGCGACGAGGGCTGCGGTGTCGATGAGGCCGCCCCGGCTGGAGTTCACCAGGACGGCGTCGTCCCGCATCGTCTTCAGGGCGTCGGCGTCGATGAGGTGCTGGGTCGCGGGGAGCAGCGGGACGTGCAGGGTGACCAGGTCGGACTCGGCGAGGAGCTGCTCCTTGGGGACGTAGGTCATGCCGAGGTCCCGGCAGGCGGGGTTCTCGGTGACGTCCCAGCCGAGCAGCCGCATGCCGAAGCCGTGGGCGATCCGGGCGAACGCCTCGCCGATCCTGCCGGTGCCGAGGACGCCCGCGGTGCGGCCGTGCATGTCGCGGCCCATCAGTCCGTCGAGCCGGAAGTCGAAGTCGCGGGTGCGGGTGGAGGCGCGGACGATCCGGCGGTTGACGGCCATGGCGAGGGTCCAGGCGAACTCGGCGACCGAGTACGGCGAGTAGGACGACACCCGGGCGACCGTCAGGCCGAGCCGTTCGGCGACCTCCAGGTCGATGTTGTTGAAGCCGGTGGAGCGCTGGGCGACCATCCGGGTGCCGCCGGCCGCGAGGTCGGAGAGCACCTCGGCGCCGAGGTCGCAGTTGACGCTGGTGGAGATGATCTCGTGTCCTGCGGCGATGGGGGCGGTGTCCGCGTTGAGGAAGACGTCGAGGCCGCGCACCTCGTGATGGCCCGCGAAGGCCCGCTCGACCAGGGGCTTCTCGTCGGCCTGCACACCGAACGCCAGGATCTCCACGGTTCCCTCCGGGGGTTGTGTCGCCGTACCGGCGAATATACGGGTGCCCCCGAGCCGTTCGGGGCAGGCACGGGGACGGTCTACTCGTCGTCGAGGCCGCGCTCTATGGCGTAGCGGACGAGCTCGACGCGGTTGTGCAGCTGGAGCTTGCCGAGGGTGTTCTGGACGTGGTTCTGCACGGTGCGGTGGGAGATGACGAGCCGTTCGGCGATCTGCTTGTAGCTGAGGCCCTTGGCGACCAGGCGCAGCACTTCGGTCTCGCGTTCGGTCAGCCGGGGTGCCCCCGGTTCGCCGTCGGCGGGGGCGGGGCCCGCCGGTTCGGAGGCGAGGCGGCGGTACTCGCCGAGGACCAGTCCGGCCAGGCCGGGGGTGAACACCGGGTCGCCGGCGGCGGTACGGCGCACCGCGTCCCGCAGGTCCTCGGTGGAGGCGGACTTCAGCAGATAGCCGGTGGCGCCGGACTTCACCGCCTCCAGGACGTCGGCGTGCTCGCCGCTCGCCGAGAGCACGAGCACCCGGACGGCGGGGTTCGCGGCGACGACCTCCTTGCAGACCTGGACGCCGGGCTTGCCGGGCAGGTTCAGGTCGAGGACGAGGACGTCGGGCACGGCGGCCCTGGCGCGGCGCACCGCCTGCTCGCCGTCGCCGGCGGTGGCGACGACCTCGAAGCCGGACTCGGACAGGTCGCGGGCGACGGCGTCGCGCCACATGGGGTGGTCGTCGACCACCATGACCTTGACCGGGTCTCTGTGGTCCCTGTGGTCCCCGGTGGTGTCCGTCATCGCTGTTCCGCCTTCCCCCGCGGGTCGTCCGCTTCGTTCCTGTCCTTGGGCACCTTCAGCTCGACCTCCGTGCCCTGCCCCGGCACGGAGATCAGTTCCGCGCTGCCGCCGAGGTCGCGCAGCCGGCCCCGGATGGACAGGGCCACGCCGAGCCGGCCCTCGCCCTCGGCCTGGGCGAGCCGGCCCTCCGGGATGCCCGGTCCGTCGTCGCGGACGGTGACGATCACCTCGTCGGGTTCGTCCTCGACCAGGATCCAGGCGCGTGCCCGCTCCCCCGCGTGCCTGCGGACGTTGTCCAGGGCGGCCCCGACGGCGGCGGCCACCTCCCGCGCGGCGGCCGGTGCCAGCCGCACCGGCGCTCCGGGCTCGGCGAGGCCGACCAGGGATCCGGCGTAGGGGGCGAGCAGGGGGCGCAGGTCGACCGGCTCGTCGTCCGCGGTGTCGTCCTCGTCCACGGCCCGTACGACGGCGCCTTGGGCGGTGTCCTCCGAGGCCCGGGAGACCGGTACGAGCCCGCCGGAGACCAGGGTGCGCAGGGCGATCTCCTGTTCCCCGGCCAGCCGGCCCAGTTCGGCGGCCTCGCCGCCGAGCACCGCGCCCCGGCGCTGCACCATGGCCAGCACCTGGAGCACGCTGTCGTGGATGTCCCGCGCGAGGCGCTCCCGCTCCCTGGTCGCGGCCTCGATCTCCAGGGCGCGGGCGAGGGTGCGCTCGGAGGCGCGGGCGACCTCGACGACGTAGCCGATGGCGATGGAGGCGACCCACACGAGGATCACGTTGTGCACGGTGTCGCGGGCGGGGCTGCCGCGTTCGACCAGGTTGGCGGCGGCGACGAGGGTGGAGGCGAGGGCCGCCCAGCGCCAGCCGCCCTTGACGGCGAACGCGAGCACCGATCCGGCGGTCCAGATGGACGGCAGCGTCGGGCCGCCCTCGTGGACGCGCTCGGGTGCGTCGGCGAGGGGCGTGAGCAGGATGCCAACGATCGCGATGGTCAGGTCGGCGGTGAGGAAGCGCTTGGTGCAGGCGGCCTCACCCGCGGTCCTGGGCAGGGTGGCCAGGGTCCACACCGCGAGGACGGCGAAGTAGCCGACGGCCAGCCAGGGGCGGGGGAACTCCTCGTGGGCGGTGGCGAACAGGCCGATCGCGTACACGAGTGTGAGGAGCCGGTAACCGGTGAGGGCGCGCCACAGCGGCTGCTCCACCGACATGCGCATGACTCGCTCGCGCCTGGCCATGTCCCCCACTCCCCCCGAGCACCGCGTCCGGGCCCTAAGGGCCGGACCGGCGCCCGTCCTGCTCCCGGTCGGCCTGCTCCATCGCGGCCTTCAGCTTCTCGGCCTGTTCCCTCTCCGCGCGGGCGAGCGCGGCCTTCGCCGCCTTCTCCGCTTCCTTCTCGGCCTTGGCCGCCTCCGTGAGCTGCCGCTTCATGGCGGTGGCGTACATGTCGACGTACTCCTGGCCGGACAGCTTCATGATCTCGTACATGACCTCGTCGGTCACCGCGCGGAGCACGAAGCGGTCGTGCTCCATGCCCCGGTAACGGCTGAAGTCCAGCGGCCTGCCGATCCGTATACCGGGCCGCATCAGCTTCGGCACGACCTGCCCGGGAGGCTGGATCTTCTCCGTGTCGATCATGGCGACCGGTATGACGGGCGCTCCGGTGGCCAGCGCCACGCGCGCGAGGCCGCCCGGCTTGCCGCGGTAGAGACGGCCGTCGGGCGAGCGGGTGCCCTCCGGGTAGATGCCGAACAGCTCACCGCGCTCGATGACCTCGATGCCGCTCCTGATCGCGGCATCGCCCGCGCCGCGCGCGCCGGAGCGGTCCACCGGGAGCTGGCCCACGCCCTTGAAGAAGGCGGCCGTCAGCCGGCCCTTCACGCCCGGGGTGGTGAAGTACTCGGCCTTGGCGATGAAGGTGACCTTGCGGTCCAGTACGGCCGGGAGGAAAAAGGAGTCGGAGAACGACAGGTGGTTGCTGGCCAGGATGGCCGGGCCCTCGGCGGGGATGTTCCCCAGGCCCTCCACCCAGGGCCTGAAGGCGAGCTTCAGCGGCCCTCCGATGGCGACCTTCATCGTGCCGTACAACAACCGAGTGCCTCCTGTGCGTGTTGGTCAGACCATATCCCGGAGCGTCGACAAGGGACCCGACGGCCCTGGTCGGTGTCAGTGCGGTCGCGTACGGTGAAGGTCCTGCAACCCGTGTGCGGCGCCTGCCGCGATCATCGTGACGTACCAGACCTTCCTACGAACAGGAGGCCGAAGGTGCCGCTCCTGACCGGAGCCGAGCCGTTCCGCCACGAGGGCGGGGAGACCGCCGTCCTCCTCTGCCACGGCTTCACCGGTTCGCCGCAGTCGCTGCGTCCCTGGGCCGAGCATCTCGCCGGGCGCGGTCTGACCGTCTCACTGCCGCTGCTGCCCGGGCACGGCACCCGCTGGCAGGACCTCGGGGTCACCGGCTGGCAGGACTGGTACGCGGAGGTGGACCGCGAGCTGCGGCTGCTGCTGGACCGCCGCGAGCGGGTGTTCGTCGCCGGTCTGTCGATGGGCGGCGCGCTGGCGCTGCGACTGGCCGCGCGGCACGGCGGTGCGGTGAGCGGGGTGATGGTCGTGAACCCCGCGAACAAGGTGCACGGGGTGGCCGCGCACGCCCTTCCGGTGCTGCGCCATCTCGTCCCCGCGACGAAGGGCATCGCGAGCGACATCGCGAAGCCGCTGAGCCGGGAGCTGGGGTACGACCGCGTGCCGCTGCACGCGGCGTACTCGCTGCGGAACTTCTTCCGGCTCGTCGACGGCGAGCTGCCCCGGGTCACCCAGCCGTTGCTGCTGCTGCGCAGCCCGCAGGACCACGTGGTGCCGCCCGCGGACTCGGCGCGGATCCTCGGCCGGGTGTCGTCGACGGACGTCACGGAGATCCTGCTGGAACAGAGCTACCACGTGGCGACGTTGGACCATGACGCGGAGCGGATCTTCCAGGAGAGCACCGCGTTCATCGGCCGGCTCGCACCCGGCGCCGTCAAGGAGTCCGGTCTCGGCACGGAAGGGACGACCACAGGTGGCTGAGCACGACTCGGACCGCGAGGACCGCGAGGAGCGCGAGGATCGCGAGCCGGAGGAGAAGGGGGTTCCCCTCGACGAGAGCGCCGCGTGGGAGGCGATCGTCGCCGGGTACGGCGAGGAGCCGCCGGACCCGCCGGGCGCCAAGCCGTTCAAGTCCATCGAGGACCTGGCCCTGCTGGAGCCCGAGACGAACGGCGACGGGGCGGAGGCCGAGGCTCCCGTCAAGGCCGAGGACAAGCCGGCCAAGCCGCTGGGCGGCTCCGTCTCCTTCGCGCCCGGCGTCGGCGGCCCGCGCGACTACAGCGTGCGGGAACCTTCGGACGACGACCTCGACGAGACCGACGAGGGCCACTTCGTCCCGCCGGAGCCGCCGCCGCTGCCGGATGCCGACGTCACGTCGAAGTTCGCCTGGCTGGGAGTGCTCGGCGGCCCGCTCCTGCTCCTGCTGGCGATCCTGCTCGGCTGGGAGATGACCTGGTGGCTGACCACCCTGTGCATCGGCGGTTTCCTGGGCGGCTTCGCCACCCTGGTGATGCGCATGCGCACGGACGACGAGGACGACGACGACCCGGGGCGGGGCGCGGTGGTCTGACCGCTGCTACGCGGCCGGGATCCTGAGGGCGGCCAGGACCGGGAGGTGGTCCGTGGCCGCCCTCAGGTCCGCCGCGCTCACCCCGGGCTGCTCGAGCGGAACCCCGCAGCCCAGCACCTCGACGCCCTTGGTGGCGAAGAGGGCGTCGATGCGCTGGTGCGGTTCGCCTCGGGGCGAGGTGTGCTCGCCGCCCCACGGTGCCGCCGCCCAGCAGTCCGTCAGGCTCTCCGTCAGCCGCCGGAAGGTCCGGCCCTCCGGCCGCTCGTTGAGATCCCCGCCCGCGACCGCGTGCTCGACGC
This sequence comes from Streptomyces sp. NPDC059454, assembly GCF_042749965.1. Lineage (NCBI taxonomy): Bacteria > Bacillati > Actinomycetota > Actinomycetes > Kitasatosporales > Streptomycetaceae > Streptomyces > Streptomyces sp. NPDC059454. The sequence continues at coordinate 29,351 of NZ_JBHYVC010000081.1, forward strand.
CCATCCCGGCGAGCCGGTCCAGGAGCATGCCGCCCTGCTCGTACCGCTCGTCCTTCTGCAAGGACAGGTGACAGCTCAGCACGCCGATCCGGGCGCCCCCGAACCGTACGACGGCGGTGGCGAACCCGCGCCGGTGCAGCCCGGGGGTGAGCGGCAGCAGCACGTCCTCGGTGCGCTCGACGGTCGCCCGCAGCGAGCACAGGAGCGCGGGCCCGGCGGCGGTGGCACCCCCGGAGAGGAGGACGAGGCCCGTTTCCGAGGCGAGCCGGGCCAGCTTCTTGCGCCAGCGGAAGAACCGCGGCGCCTCCTGGAGCAGGACGAGGTCGGGCGCACAGGCGCCGATCACCCGGGCGAGGGCGCCGGTGTCGTCGCGCATGGAACGGATGTTGTAGCTCAGCACCCGGATGACGGCCGAACCGTCGGACTCGGTCCGGGAGTCGGGCAGCAGCGGAGTCGTCGCCATGCGGATCAAGATACGCCGACCGGCACGACGTTACGCGGGTCAGCGCTCCACGCGGCCGAGGAAGTCACGCCACACGGCCGAGGAGACGGCGAACCGCGGCCCGTCCTGCGTCTTGGAGTCACGCACGTGCACGGCCTCGGATGCGAAGGCCACCTCAACACAGCTGTCGCCCTCGGACCCGCTGTAGCTGCTCTTGAACCAGCGCAGCTCGCCGACGATGCTCATAGCGCTCCCCTCATCCGCTGCAACAGTCCCACCGAGTCCGCTGGGGACAGGGCGTGTGAGCGCATCCTGGCATAGCGCATCTGCATCACGCTCACCGCATCTCGGTCGGAAACCAGCTGTCCTGTCTTCTGTCCCTCCGCATACCCGAGCCACTGCCGCTCGGGGGTTTCGAGGAGCTGCATGGGCCCGTCCGTCCCCGCGTGATACGGCTGCCGCAGCGGCATGATCTGCAACTCCACGTTCCACAACGCGGTGGAGGCGAGGAGATGGTCGATCAGCTCGCGGGTGACGTCCTCACCACCGGTGTGCCGCAGCAGCACCGACTCCTCGACGATGAAACCGAACGCGATCGGCGGCCGACGTCTGAGCAGTTCCTGCCGCGTCAGCCGGGCCGCGATCCGCTGCTCCAGTTGCTCCTCACTGGGCGGAGGCGGCACGTTGAGCATCACGGCCCGCGTGTACGCCTCGGTCTGGAGCAGCCCCGGCACCACCCGGCACTCGTACGTGCACAGGCCGACCGCCACCTCCTCCAACTGGGCCCACTCCCGGAACCACACCGCCAGCCCCCGCTGCCGCCCGAGGTGCCGGACCATGGCCTGCAACACCCCGAACGCCTCCAACTCCTCCTCCGCCCGCTCGACGAAGGCGGCGGTCGGCATCCGGCGCCCCTGCTCGACCGAGGCGACGGACGCATGGGAGTAGTTGAGCCGCTCGGCGAGCTGCTCCTGTGTCATCAGGGCACGTTCTCTGAACGTCTTCAAGGCCGCCCCGAACGCCTTGAGACTGTCGGACGACTCAAGCGTGCTGCCGTTCGCCATGGACGACGACCCCCTTGTCGCGTTACCGGCACACCTTGCAGCCGTACAACGCCTCGGCAGCCGGGCGGGGTTACGCGCGGCACCTGACCACAGCCCGTACAAGCCACCGTGTACGAGCCGCATGCGATCACGAGGTGAGCTTCACCGACTGGGCGTCCAGGACCGCGCCCGGAACGGTCGGCGTAGCACTGGGATACGCCACCGTGTCGCCCGGCCTCAGGAAACGCCCCACTGGAAGCGGAGTCAGCGGTGGGAGCCCGCCAGCCAGCGCCGGACGTCCGCCATCGCCGTGCCGTCGCTGTCGGTGTCGATGGCGGCGGCCAGGTCCGCGATCGACACGGCGGTGAGGGCGCGGTACCACGCCTCTTGCGCCGCCGCCATGGCACGGGCGATGGCGCACGGGCGTGCGCACTGCTCGGCGGGGACGGCCAGCGGTCCGCGTTGCCGGATCTCGGTGCACCGGTACGCCGGCTCGGTGCCGTCGATGGCCTGGACCACTTCGAGCATGGTGACCGAGGCCGCGGGCCGGGTGAGGGCGTAGCCGCCGACCTGACCGGCTGTCGCGTGGACGATTCCCGCGCGGGACAGCGCTTGCAGGTGTTTGGCCAGGTAGGCCCGCGGGATGCCGTGCAGTTCGGCGAGCCTGGTGGCCTGTACCGGGTCGCGGCTCTGGCTGAGGGTGACGCAACTGTGCAGTGCCCACTCCACGCCGTTGGACAGCTTCATGGCACCACTCTAGCCCTTCCCGGACACTTCCTGTCCGAGTTGTGGTATCAACTCGGATAGAAATTATCCGAGATCACTTCGAAGGGTCCATGATGCATACCCAGGGCCATCCGGCCGCATCGGCACGCTCGGCACACTCGGCGCTCGGACTGGCCGCCGTAGCACTGTTCGTCGCGGCGGCCAACCTCCGGCCGGCGATCGCGGCGGTGTCACCACTGGCCGACCACATCCGCTCGGACCTGCGCTTATCGGCGACCGGCCTGTCCTTGCTGACCACCGTCCCCACGCTGGCCATGGGAGTCTGCGCGCCCGCCGCCGCGATCGTCGCCCGCCGGTTCGGGCTGCACCGTGGCGTGTTGCTGGGGCTGGCCGTCATCACCCTGGCCACCGCGGCGCGCGCCGCCGGGGCGTCCTCCTGGCTGCAACTGAGCTGTTCCGCCGCGGCCGGAGCCGGGATCGCGATAGCGCAGACCCTGCTGCCCGCCGTGGTCAAGGCCCGTTTCGCAGACCGGGTGGGACTGGTCACCGGCATCTACACGGCCGGCCTCGGACTCGGCGGCGCGGTCGCGGCCGGGGTCAGCGCGCCGCTGGCCGACGCGATCGGCTCCTGGCCGGGCGCCCTGGCCTCATGGGCGGTACTCGCGCTGGCCGGCGGCGTGCTGTGGTCCGTGGCCGGACGCACCCTCGGACCGGACGGCGTCGCCGCGCCATCGGGGCCGATGACCCGCGGGCTGCCCTGGCGTAGCGCCAAGGCATGGCGCATCACCGCGCTGGCCGCGGGGAACTCCGCGCTGTACTACTGCGAACTGGCCTGGGTGGCAGCGCTGTTGCAGGACGACGGTGGCCACAGCGCCGCTGGGGCCGGTCTGCTGCTGACCGTGATGATCTCCATCCAGGTCGTGTCCATGCTGGTCGTGCCGGCACTGCTGGGCGAAGGCCGGAGCATACGCCAGGGCCTGGTGTGGACGACCACGCTGACGGCCGTCGGGTTCCTGGGCCTGGCCTTCGCCCCGGGCGCGGCGACGTGGCTGTGGATCGTCGCGTTGGGCATCGGCCACGGCGGTCTGTTCACCCTCGTCCTCACCCTGCCCGTGGTGTCCAGCCAAGACTCCGCCGAGGCCGGCCGGATCAGCGCGATGGCCTTCTTCGTCGGCTACGCCTGCGCCGCGCTGGCACCGGTGCTGGTGGGTGCGCTGCGTGACTCCACGGGCGACTTCCACCTCGCCTTCGGCCTGCTGGGCGGACTGGCTGCCCTGATGCTGCTTCCCACAGCCCGGATGTACGACGGCAACGGCACGGAGGTCCGGCGGTGAGGATCATGCGATGCTCCGGCCCGGGGATTCCGGGTGTTCTGGATGCCCTCGGCGACGCGTACGTCAAGATCTTCACCGCTCCGCCCTGGTCCCACCGCTCCCCGGCCGTCGCGCGGCACGACTTCCAGGAACGCCTGAAACGGGATGCGCATCGCCCCGGATTCCGGGCCGTCATCGCCACGGACGAGACCGGCGCCGTGACGGGGTTCGCCACAGGGTGGATCACCCAAGCCCCGTTCCCCACGGACCGGGCCTACGGCAAGGTGCTGCGACGCCTGGGCGCCGACCGGGTCGGTGAACTGCTGATCGGTTCCTTCGAGGTCGACGAACTGGGGGTTCGTTCCCACGCCCGCGGGACCGGTCTGGGCGGACGGCTGTTGTCCGACCTCACCACCGCCGCGCCCGGCGGCCGGTCCTGGTTGCTGACCTGGGACCAGGCACATGACGCACTCGCCTTCTACCGTCGCCAGGGGTGGGAGGAGCCCGAGGCCGTGCACGGCGAGGAGACGGACATCGTCGTGTTCCTGTCGCCGCCGTAGCGACTCCCCTCGGCTGCCCGCCTCCCGTCGTGCACGGATCCCGCACCGGCGGTGGCCGAGGGCCGAGGCGCATCCGAACGGCGGGCGCCGGCGTCGTCCTCACCACCTCGGCCGCGAACGTCATGGGCCTGCCGGAGACCAGTGTCTACGCGGCCGGCAAGGCGGCCCTGCGCTCGATGGCCCGCACCCTCTCCCGCGACCTGCTGTCCCGTGGGATCCGTGTCAACGCGGTCAGTCCCGGTCCCGTGGACACGGGAATCCTGGAGCGGACGATGACGGCGGAGGCCGCCGAGCGGTTCAAGGCGGAGCGGGTCGCGGACAATCCCATGCGGCGTTTCGGCACGCCCGAGGAGATCGCCGGGGCGGCCGCGTTCCTCGCCTTCGACGCCACGTACACCGCCGGCGCCGAGCTCGCCGTGGACGGGTGCTACACCCAGCTCTGAGCGGGCTCGGACCAGGTCTCCTGGCGCAGGAGTCCGAGCAGGGCGGTCTCCGCCGGGCCCGCGTCCCGCCGGACCACGGCGATGACGGGCCGGGACAGGGCCGGGGACACCGGGCGCACGAGGTGCCCGTACCCCTGCGGCACCGCCGAGGCCGGGACGAGGGTCACCCCCAGCCCGTGGGCGGCCCAGCGCACGGCCGTCGCCGTCTGGGACACGCGGGCGGCCGTGGCCGGGGCCAGACCGTCGTCACCGTGGGCAACCCGGTTCCGCCCGCGGGGATTCCCTGGTGGCGGTCACGGCCGCGGCCGGCCGCGCCGGGCGGGGTGAGGCGGGCGGGGGCGGGCGGGGTGGGGGGGGGGGTGCGAAGTCCGG
>NZ_JBHYVC010000082.1:0-31724 GCF_042749965.1 Streptomyces sp. NPDC059454
ACCGCGGGCAGGGCGGGGGCCGGGGCGGCACGGGCGGGCTGGGGTACCCCCTCCAGGGGAGGCACCCCGCGAACGCCGGGCTGCGCGACACCCCCGCCCAGCCCTCGCCCCCGGGAGCTCGCAGGAACCCGCACAGCCGTCCGCGGCCGGCCCGCAGCGCCTGGACACCCGCCTCAGACATACGTCCGCACCGGCCCCCCGGCCGGACCGATCGCCTCGGCGATCGCCTCGGACAGCGGCCCGATCTCTTCCTCGGTGAGCGTCGAGACGGTGACCCGGATGCCCTGCGCCGCGTTCATCCGGAAGCGGGCGCCGGGGGCCACCGCCCAGCCGGCGTGCAGCAGGCGGGCGACGGCGCCGGTCTCGTCGGGGACCGGCACCCACACGTTCATGCCGCTGCGCCCGTGCGCCGCGATCCCGCGCCGGTCCAGCGCCCCGATCAGCGCGTCCCGGCGCCGCCCGTACCGCACGGCCACGGCCGCCGGGTCCACCACGCCCTCGCTCCACAGCCGCGCCACCGCACGCTGGACGATCCGGCTGACCCAGCCCGGCCCGAGCCGCTGCCGTCCGCGCACCCGGTCGAGGGTGACCGCGTCCCCGGTGAGTACCGCGAGCCGCAGGTCGGGGCCGTAGGCCTTGGCCGCCGAACGCACGAAGGCCCAGCTGCGGGTCGTACCCGCGAGGGGGTGCAGGGGCAGGTCGACGATGTGATGGCCGTGGTCGTCCTCGATCAGCAGTGTGTCCGGGTGCTCGGCGAGCACCCGGCGCAGCGCACGCGCGCGTGCGGCGCTCAGCGCGGCACCGGTCGGGTTCTGTGCGCGGTCGGTGACGATCAGGGCCCGCGCCCCTCCCGCCAGCGCGCTCCGTACGTCGTCGGGGAGCGGGCCCTCGTCGTCGACCCCCACGGGCACGGTCCGCAGTCCCAGCGCCGGGACCAGGTCCAGCAGGCTCCCCCACCCCGGGTCCTCCACGGCGACCGCGTCCCCGGCCTTGAGGTGCGCCGCGAGCACCCGCTCCGTCGCGTCCAGCGCGCCCGAGGTGACGGCGACGGGCCCGTCGGGAACGCCGTCGGCGTCCAGCCCGGCCCGCGCCAGCCGCGCCAGTTCGGGCTCCACGGGCGCGTGCCCGTACAGCACCGGATCCCGGTCCCCCTCCCCGGCCGCCGCCGCGAACGCCCCGGCCAGCGCGGGCAGCAGCGCGGGATCCGGGTTGCCCTCGGACAGGTTCCGCACGCCGGGCGGAACCTCCACCCGGATGAGTTCACGCGCGGTGGTGGCCGGCTTGGGCCGCACCCGGCTCCCCCGTCGGCCCGCGGTCTCGATGACCCCGCGCTCGCGCAGGGTCCGGTACGCGGCGGCGACGGTGTTCGGGTTCACCTCGAGCCGCTCCGCCAACTCCCGCATGGGCGGCAGCAGTTCACCCGGCCGCAACGCCCCTTCCCCCACCGCACGCTCGATGCTCGCGGAAATCTCCGCCGCACGCCGCCCACTGATCCGATACTCTCCTAGCACAAAGCCGATTATGCACTAGTACAATGGAGAGCGCCATGCAGGGGACCCGGCAACAGCGGCCCGCAGCCATCTACCAGCCCACCGAGCGCACCGTCCCCACCCGCTCCCCCGACCGTGCCGCGTACGACAAGGAGCTGGTGCACGCGATACTCGACGAGGGCTACGTCTGTCATCTCGGCTTCGTCCGGGACGGCGCGCCGGTGGTACTGCCCACGCTGTACGGCCGGGTCGGCGAGTGTCTCTACGTCCACGGTTCGACCGGCTCACGCCCGCTGCGCGCGGCGGGCCGGGCCGGGGCCGGCCTCCCGGTCTGCCTGACCGTCACCCACGTCGACGGGCTGGTGCTGGCCCGTTCGGCCTTCCACCACTCGATCAACTACCGCTCCGTGGTGGTGCACGGCACGGCGTACGACGTGACCGACCCCGAGGAGAAGCGGCAGGCCCTCGACGCCCTGGTCGACCATGTCGTACCGGGCCGCGCCGCCGACTCCCGGCCGGCCGACAAGAAGGAGCTGGCCGCCACGGCGGTGATCCGCCTCGACCTGAACGAGGTCTCCGCCAAGCTCCGCACCGGCGGTGTCAACGACGAGCCCGAGGACCTCGCCCTCCCCCACTGGGCCGGCGTCGTCCCGCTGCGCAAGGGCTACGGCACCCCGCTCGCCGACCCGGGCCTGGCCCCCGGCACCGAGCTGCCCGGCTACCTGGCGGACCTGTGATGCTGATCCACCCCTGGGACGCGCCACGCGACGACGACGAGTGGCAGCGATGGCTGAGCGCGCACGACTTCGGACAGCTCGCGGTCAACGGCCCGCCGGGTGAGCCGCCCCACGTCCAGCCCGTGCACTTCGCCTACGACGCGGAGCGCGGCGAGGCGGTCACCCACCTGGCCCGGCCCAACCCGCTCTGGCACGCCGTCGAGGCCCGTCCGGAGGTCCTGCTGAGCGTGGTCGACGACTACGTCTACGTCCCCGGCCCCTGGCAGGCGGAGCCGGGAACCCCGTCCGAGCACGGTGTCCCGACGAGCCTCTACGCGTCCGTCCAACTGCGCTGCCGCGCCCATGTCGTGGACGATCCGGCGCAAAAGGCCGCGCTCCTCGACCGCCAGGCAGGCCACTTCCAGCCGGAGGGTGGCTCGGCGCGGGCGGCGGCGGGCGCGGCGCCGTACGGCAGGCTGCTGTCCGGGATCCGCGGGCTCCGGCTCGAAGTGACGGGCGTACGGGCGAAGTTCAAGTACGCGGGCAAGCGGTCCGAGGCGGTACGGGAGCGCATCGCGGCCGGGCTGGCGGACCGGGACGGCGCGCGTGACGCGGAGGCACGCGCGCACGTCCTGCGGCGGCAGCCGGCCTGATCCCCGGGGCCCTCCCGCGTGGAAGGGCCCCACGCCGTCACACCGGCGCCATGTCCGGCTTCCCCCTACGGGCGCGCGCACCCCGTGCCTCGCCGACCGCGAGTCCCGCGACCGAGCCGAGCATCAGCAGGGTGCCGGCCAGGGTGGCCGTCGTGAGCCGCTCACCGAGCAGGGCGACCGCGAGCACCGCCGCGCTCACCGGCTCCAGCAGCATGATCACGGACACGGTGGCCGACCGTACGACGGCCGCGCCGGCGAAGTAGAGGCCGTACGCGAGCGCCGTCGGCACGGAGGCGACGTACGCCAGCAGGCACAGCAGCACGCCGGGGGCGTCGGTGTGCGGCACCAGTCCCTCGACCGCGGCGAACGGCAGCAGCACCAGGCTGGTGACGGCGAACGCCCCGACGGTCGTACCGGAGGAGTCCGTACCGCCGTCGCGCCCCCACCAGCGGGTGAGCAGCGTCATCGCCGAGTATCCGGCCGCGGACAGCAGGGCGAGCAGGACGCCCCACGGGTCCACGGTCGCGCCCTCGCCGCCGAGGACGAGCACGACGAGTCCGGCGAGCGCGCCCACGACGGCGGCCAGTCCGCCGCGCCCGAGGCGCTCCCCCATGGTCAGTCGCGCGCCGAGCGCGATCAGTACGGGACCGGCGCCGAGGGTGACGACGGTGGCCACGGCCAGTCCCGTGGCGGAGACGGCCGCGAAGTAGGCGGTCTGGAAGGCCGCGAGCCCGATGCCGGTGGCTCCGGCCCGCAGCGCCCGCCGGCCGAGCGGCTCGGGGACGGCGGTCCGGGCGCGCCGCGACAGCGGCCGGGCGGCGAGCAGCAGCACCAGGCCGACCGCGCAGCGCCAGAAGGACAGGGCGACGGGCCCCATGTCGCTGGTCCGGTAGACCAGCGACGCGGCGGCGCCCGCGGTGCCCCAGGCGGCACCGGCGACGATCAGATAGAGGAGGCCTCGCCCGACGGGCAGGCCGGAGACGGCGTTCGGCACGTGTTCTCTCCGCGGATGCGCGCGCCACGCGCGTCGGCGTGGGCGCGGAAGTTCGGGAAGGGATCCCGGATCAGGCCCGGTCGGGACCGGGTCGGCGGGATCCGCGGACTTCGTCTGCGGGCAGCACCGTCACGCCCGGCGACCTGCCGGGCGGATGTACCGGAGGGCCCGCCTCAGGCGGCCGGCGGCGGAAGAACACATGCGCGTACGTACATGATCGGCACCCTATGCGGTGGTTCCCGGCGTGGACAACTCCCGTTCCGGCCCGCCGCTCGCCACCGGTTCCCCGGAGCCCTTCGCCGGCGTCGAGGACTGGGCGATGAAGGCTCCCGCGAGGACGACCAGGCCGCCCACGATCTGCGGTGCCGACAGATGCTCACCGAGCAGGACCCAGGCGAGGACGGTGGCGATGACCGCCTCCAGACAGGCCACGACACCGGCGACCTGCGGCGAGAGCCGGCGCACCGAGAGCACCCCCGTGACGTACGCGACGACCGTGGCGACGAGGACGATCCAGGCCAGCAGCGCGAAGGCAGCGACCGGAGTGCCGTCCATCTCCGCGCTGCCGGTGAGGACGGACCAGTCCATGGACCAGGGCCGGGCGACGACGGTGAGGACGGCTGTGCCGACCAGCAGCCCGTAGGCGATCACGCCGAGTGGGTCGGGGGCCTCCTCGCCGTCGCTGCCCTGGTCGGACAGGACGAAGTAGCCGACTTGGCAGCAGGCCGCGCCGAGCGCGAGCAGCAGACCGAGCGCGTCGAAGCCGAGGCCCGCCCACACCTCCACGACACAGGCGAGTCCGCCCACCGCCAGGACCACACCGACCGCGGCGGCACGGGTCACCGGCCGCCGCTGCACGAACCGCACCCAGCCGAGCACGAGCGCGGGCGCCAGATACTCGACCAGCAGCGCGACCCCGACGGGGATGCGGGAGAGGGCGGCGAAGTAGCAGGCCTGGACACCGGCCACGGCGAACAGACCGAACCCGGCGAGCAGCCCGGGCCTGCTCCGCAGGAGCCCCCGGTGGCGCACCGCCAGCGGCAGCATGACGAGTGCCGCGCCCGCCACCCGCAGCCACACGACGTGAAGCGGGTCGAGACCCGCCTCGATCAGCGGCTTGGCCGCCACACCGGAACCCCCGAAGGCCAGCGCGGACAGCAGCGCGAGGCCGAGTCCGACGCCTTTGCGGCGGTCGCTCGGGGTACTGACAGAGGTAGGCACCGGCACATGATGACAGGCCTCGACAGGAGCGTCACCCCTGATGACACCTGTCTCACCGACTGGACGACACCTCGAGCCGGGCGAACAGTTCACGGTGGTCGGTTCCGGCGCGTTCGAGGACCTCGACGGCACGCGCCCGCGGGTCCACGACGATCGCCGCGAGCAGGTCCGTACCGCACACCGGGCCGCGGCCATGGCGGGCGGCGCGCTCGTGGGCGTACTCCATGCAGCCCGCGGCCAGCGGTGAGAAGCCCGCGGCCTCGGTCACCACGGCGACGCCGCCGGAGCCCTCGACCGCGCTCTGCCAGCGCAGGCCGTAGCCGATGCTGCGCTGCACCAGATAGCCGAGCAGCCGGGCGATCTGCGGACCCTCGCCGAAGACGGCTCTCACCTCGGCGTCGGACTCCAGGAGCGAATGCAGCAGATGGGCGGTGTCGATCTGCCGGTCCCCGTCCCGGACCGCTCTGCGCCGGGCACCGGCCACCACCGCCGCCAGCTCGACGCCGAGCCTGGCATCGTTCTCCGCGCGACGGATGCCCTGCTCCTGGAGCTCCCGGGCCTGTCGCCGGGGGGTACGGGGTTGCACACCCCCACCTCATCAGCCCCGCGAGCCCGGGACATCCCCGGCGGGAAGCATCTTGGCGTCCCACGGGAAGTGGACGCCCCGGGCCGGAATCTCCTCCTTGCGAAGGAGATCAGGGCGTTTCCGCCCGAGGGGCGCGCGCCGGTTTGCGCCGCGCCCCCGCCGGTCCTCACCGATACCTTCAGCCCTCGTCGGCGAGGATGAGGTACAGCTTCTTGCGGGCCTCGTTGATGACGGCGAGAGCCTTCTCCCGCTGCTCCTTGCTGCCCGTCTTCCAGACCTGGCCGAAGGCCTCCATCAGGCCGAAGCCGGCCTGCCGGATCTCGCTCAGCGCCTCCCAGTCGACCCCGCGCGAGGCCTCCTCCCAGGGAGCCTCGGGGCCTTCCTCGGCCGCCGAGCGACCGGCGTCGGTGAGCGAGAACAGCTTCTTGCCGCCCTCGGACTCGCTGGCGATCAGCCCCTCGTCCTCCAGCAGCTGAAGGGTGGGGTACACCGAGCCGGGGCTGGGCTTCCACGCCCCGCCGCTGCGCCCGGCGATCTCCTGGATCATCTCGTAGCCGTGCATCGGACGGTCCTTCAGCAGGGCCAGGATCGACGCCCGTACGTCACCGCGCCGCGCCCTTCCCCTCGGTCCGCCGCGCCCTCGCCCGCCCCAGGGGCCGCCATGACCGAAACCCGGGCCGAAGGGACCACCGGGACCGCCCGGGCCCCCCGGACCGAAGGGCCCGAAGGCCGCCCGCAGCCGCTCGAAGTCGCCCCGGCCGCCACGCGGGCCGCCATGACCGTGTCCGTGCTCGTGACCATGGGTATGCATCGCCACCACTCCATTCCATCGTTGATCTGTCGCGATGCTTCAACGATATATCGGAAGCGTTCGTTCGGCAACCCCCGGGCCGGCCGACCGACTCGCGCATCGGTGGTTCGCCCCGGCACGGTCCCCTCGGCCTCGCGGCGGCCGAGGCCGGCTCGGCCGAACGGGGCCGGTGCCCGGCCGAATTCAACTGCTGACGCAGGCGGTCGACGGCTAACGTGTCCAGCGCCCGGGGAACTGCGCGCATCGGAGAAGGTGTTGACGGAACGGTCGAACGGATATCGCCCCACACTCGAGGACGTGGCGCGCCGGGCAGGAGTGTCGAAGTCCACCGTGTCCCGTGTGATCAATGGCGAGCCCAGAGTGCGGGCGACGGTCGCGGAACGCATCCGACAGGCTGTGGACGAACTCGGCCACGTACCCGACCAGGACGTCGAGGCCATGGGACGCCTGATGGCCCGGCTGCTGTTCAGACGGACGACGGACGAGCCCGCGTCGCGGGACTCCGGCCCTCCGCCGTCCTCCGTGGTCACCCCGGCCCGTTTGGTCGTACGGAAGTCCGCCTGACCGGGCGTCCGGCCCGTCGACCGCGCCGAGGTGAAGGCGCGGCCGGGCCGAGCGGTTTCAGGGGCGGACCGCCGATCACGTCGCGCCACCGCGGCTCATCGGTACGGTGCGCGGGTTCACCGCTCGGAGAGTCGTGGCAACGTTCAAGGGAGAGGAAGCGGGCAACGATGCAGACGTCAGAGGTCCCGCGTGCGGTGACCGCGGCCATGTCGACCGCCTCATCACTCGGCCTGACGGTCGACGACGTGATCGTTCTTCATGACTCGAACAAACTCACTCTGCGTCTGCTGCCCTGTGACGTCCTGGCCCGGGTGGCACCTGTGGCGCATCAGGTCGCGCGGTTCGAAGTCGATCTTGCTCAGCGGCTCGCCGGGACCGGGAGCCCTGTGGCTGCTCTCGAGCCCCGGGTGGAGCCACGCGTCCATGAGCGTGACGGCTTCGTGATCACGCTGTGGACCTACTACGAGCCCGTGGCACCTCGAGAGGTCCCACCGGCCGACTACGCCCATGCGCTCGAGCGGCTGCACGCCGGTATGCGCGAGCTCGATGTCCCGGCGCCGCACTTCACGGACCGGGTCGAGCAGGCTCGACACCTCGTGGCGAACCGCGACCGCACCCCGGCGCTCGCCGACGCGGACCGGGAGCTGCTCGGCGACACGTTGCGACGCCTGAGACGAGTGATCGGCGAGCGCGGCGGCGCCGAGCAGCTGCTGCACGGAGAGCCGCACCCGGGCAACCTGCTCACCACGGAGAACGGGCTGCTGTTCATAGACCTCGAGACGTGTTGCCGTGGGCCCGTCGAATTCGACCTCGCCCATGCCCCCGAAGAAGTCGGCGAGCACTGTCCGGGTGTCGATCGGGACCTGCTGCGCGAGTGCCGGATCCTCGTGCTGGCGGTGATCACAGCGTGGCGCTGGGACCGGGACGACCAGCTCCCGGACGGGCGCCGGCTGGGCACGGAGTGGCTCAGCCGGATCCGGGCCGCACGCGACCGCAACGGCTTCGACACCCCTGGCTGATCGCGGACCTTCGGGGTCGCAGCCGGCCGGCTGTCGATGTCTTCGCGCACTCTTCGCCGAGACAGGTCACCGGCGGCCCCGGCAATCGGGCCGCCACCCGCGAATTGGCCTTGGCCTGCGGCTTCGCACTGCCCGTACGGTCAGGTCATGCGGATTCGAATCGTCGACGCCTTCACCGACCGGCCCTTCGCCGGCAACCCCGCCGGAGTACTGCTGCTCGACGCCTTCCCGGAAGACCCCTGGCTGCAGAACGTCGCCCTGGAGGTCAACCACGCCGAGACGGCCTTCGCCCACCCGCTCCCCGCGGGCGGCGAGGCCGACTGGGCGCTGCGCTGGTTCACCCCCGCCACCGAGGTGGCGATGTGCGGCCACGCGACGCTGGCCACCGCGCACGTCCTGCACACCACCGGCGCGCACCGGGGCCCGGTGCGGTTCGCCACCCGCAGCGGCGTCCTCGTCGCCACACCCGGCGAGGACGGCGCCGTCACCCTGGACTTCCCCACCGCCCCGCTCACCGCGGTCGACGTTCCCGAGGGCGTCGCCGAGGCGCTGGGCGCCCGGCCGCTCACGGCGTTCGACACCGGCCCGAACATCGGAGACCTGCTCGTCGAGGTCGCCGACGAGCGGACCGTCCACGCCCTGCGACCCGACCTCAAGGCCTTGGCCGCCTACTCCGAGCGCGGCATCATCGCCACCGCCCGCGCCGAGAACCCCGCACTCGGCTACGACTTCGTCTCCCGCTGCTTCTTCCCGAACGTCGGCATCGACGAGGACCCGGTCACCGGCAGCGCGCACACCGCTCTGGCCCCCTACTGGTCCGAGCGCCTCGGCCGCCCCGGCCTCACCGGTCTGCAGGCCTCACCGCGCTCCGGCCGCGTCCGCACCGAGGTGCGTGGTGAGCGCACCCTGCTGAGCGGACGGGCCGTGACGGTCATCGAGGGCGACCTGCTGGTCTGACCCCGGTACGCCAAAGGGGCGTACGGCCGCGCCGCACGCCCCCTTTGCCGCTGCCTCACGCCGTCGGCAGCCAGTCCACCTTGCCGGCCAGCAGCGCGTACCCCACGAACGCCCCGATGTCGAGCAGCGTGTGCGCGACCACCAGCGGACCGACACGCCCCCAGCGCCGGTAGAGGTACACGAACACCACGCCCATCACCATGTTCCCGATGAAGCCGCCGATGCCCTGGTAGAGGTGGTACGAGCCGCGCAGCACCGAACTGCCCGCCATCGCCGCGCCGGGGCTCCAGCCCAGCTGATCGAGCCGGCGCAGCAGATAGCCGACGACGACGACCTCTTCGAGGATCGAGTTCTGCATCGCCGAGAGGATCAGCACGGGGTACTTCCACCACACCTCGGGCAGCGCCTCCGGCACCACGGTGAGGTTGAACCCGAAACCGCGCGCGGCCAGGTAGAAGGCGATGCCGCTGCTGCCGATGACCGCCGCGACCGCCGCTCCGCGGCCGAGGTCGGGCCAGGGCCGGGTGCGGTCGAAGCCGAGGGTGCGCAGCCCCGCGCCCTCGCGCAGCAGGAAGTGCGCCACCAGCGCGACGGGTACGAGCGCCGTGGTGATCCCGAAGAGCTGCCAGGCGAGGTCCAGCCAGGGGCGGCCCGGCGCGGCCGAGGCGTTGAGGGTGGCCGCCTGGTCCTTCAGGCCGCCCGGTTCGGTGACCGAGCCGACAAAGCTGATCAGGGCCGACACTCCGCTCGCGCCGAGCGACAGCGCGAGCACGAGAAGCGTCTCGTTGCGGAGCGTCGTCCGCGAGAGCCTCCGGCCGCAATACGCATCGGCCCCCGGGCCCGCCTCCGCCTGCACACCTGCCTCCACATCACCGATCGGTCCGATCAGTATGAGGGCAGCGGCTGTGCGCCCGGCCCGGGGGCCGTGCGGGAGCGGCCCGTGGAGGGGGTCAGCCCGTCGGCACCGGTTCCGGCAGTCCCACCGGCCAGCTGTGCACCGGATCGCCCTGCTGCGTCAGCTCACGGTAGCGGAGGGTGGTGGCGGCCAGGGCGGCCTCCCGGCCGAGGCCCAGGTCCAGGGCCCGGTGGAAGGTCGCGGCCTGCCAGGTCGCGCCGTTCACCCTTCGCCGGCACCGCTCCTCGATCACCTCGAGGTACAGATCGCGGTCGGCGGGCTCGATCCCCCACGCGTCCAGCCCGGCCTCGGCGAGCGGCAGCAGTTCGTCCCGTACGAGGGTGACCGCGTCCACCTCGCCCAGCCCGCCCAGGCGACCCCGCCGGGGCCAGGTGAGGCGGGCGTCGATGCCGTGCTTGCAGGCGGCGTCGAAGTTGGCGGCCGCCGCCTCGAACGGCAGCCGGGTCCACACCGGCCGGCTGTCCTCGGCGAGGGCGCGGACCACACCGTAGTAGAAGGCCGCGTTGGCGATGACGTCGGTGACGGTGGGACCGGCGGGCAGCACACGGTTCTCCACCCGCAGGTGGGGGACGCCGTCGGCGATGCCGTAGACGGGGCGGTTCCAGCGGTAGACGGTGCCGTTGTGCAGGACGAGTTCGGCGAGGCTGGGGACGCCGCCCCGGTCCAGCACCTCGAGCGGGTCCTCGTCGTCGCAGAGGGGCAGCAGAGCCGGGTAGTAGCGCAGGTTCTCCTCGAACAGGTCGAACGCCGAGGTCACCCAGCGCTCCCCGAACCAGGTGCGCGGCCGCACGCCCTGGGCCTGGAGCTCGGGCGGGCGGGTGTCGGTGGACTGCTGGAACAGCGGGGGCCGGGACTCGCGCCACAGTTCGCGGCCGAACAGGAACGGCGAGTTGGCGCCGACGGCGACCTGGACGGCGGCGACGGCCTGGGCCGCGTTCCACACACTGGCGAAGCGCTCCGGGGTGACCTGGAGGTGCAGTTGCACCGAGGTGCAGGCGGCCTCGGGGGCGATGGACTTGGAGGTGCAGCTGAGGCGCTCGACGCCGTCGATGTCGAGGGTGAAGTCCTCACCGCGCGCGGCCACGATCTGTTCGTTGAGCAACGCGTAGCGGTCGACGTCGGAAAGGTTCGAGGAGACCAGGTCGTCCCGGTCCAGCGTCGGCAGGATGCCGATCATCACGATCCCCGCGTCCACCTCTCCGGCTTTCCGGTCGGCGTACGCGAGCGAAGTGCGCAGTTCCTCGTCGAGCCGGTCGAATACCCGCCCGCCCAATCGGTGGGGGGCGATGTTCACTTCCAGATTGAACATGGCGAGCTCTGTTTGGAAGTCCCTGCTGGCGATCCGTTCGAGGACTTGCGCATTCAACATTTTCGGCATGCCGTCGGCGCCCGCGAGATTCAATTCGATCTCCAGCCCCATGAGGTTCTTGGGGCGGTCGAACCGCTTCTCCGCCAGGAGTCGCTCCAAGCCCGTCAGACAGCTGCGGAGCTTCTCGCGGTAGCGCTGGCGATCGGACAGGTCGAATTGACCTGCCACGACCTTCTCCCCCATCGAAGCGTCCCTTCTTGCACGGGCGGATCGAAGATCGTCCGCCGGGGTCCCGGTTCACAGGCAAGGATGCCCCGTCGATGCGATCGATAACGCCCCGGACGGCACCGCCGACCGCTAGTCTGGCCGATGTGACCAGTGGCACATTCACGGGGCATGGCACAGAAGGCGACTTGCGGGTCGGTTGCGAACTCGTGAAAAAAGCCGACGAGAATTGGCCGACCACTTCGCGGTCATTTTCCGAGGTCATCGGCGTGCGCCCTGCCTGGAATCGGGATGATTTTCGCGTTTCACCGACCAGAAGTACCCTTGTTCCACCGGTCGAAAACAGCTAGACGAAACATAGTCTGAACACGTGTCGTATAAACTTTGCGCACAAGGCAGAAGGTGGGCGCCCGCGGTTCGAGTGATCCAGCCGAGAGGTGGCGTGCGGTACTCCTCGCCCCGTCTCCCGGACTCGGCCCCCGGCCCCTGCCTCTCTGGCCTTCGCGAGCTGACAGCGCCGTCCGCCACGCCCCGCCCTCGCGCCACTGTGCCTTCGAATGAGAGGCGACCCACCATGCCCCTGCATGTCCCCCCGGCTCCCGCGCCCGCACTGCGTTCCGTCCTGACCGCGCTCTCCTCTCCGACCGCGGTCCGCGAAGCCCGAACTCCCTCCCTGCTCGTCGCCCAGGGACCCGCCTCAGCCGAGCTGCCTCTCCCCGTGCACGTCCTGGACCGGACCGCCCCCGACGGCGGGACTTCGACCCGGCTGGCCGGCTGGCGTTTCCTGATCCGCACCGGTGACCGCGCGGTGGCCGCCGCGGACGCCGTGCTCACCGCCGACGGCTGGGCGTTCTCCCGCTTCTTCGAAGGCCCCTACATCGCCTCCACCGAGCTCGCGCTGCGCCAGGCCGAGGCCATGGCGCAGCCGTACCAGCCCCGGCTGCTCTCGGTGCCGAGCCTCTACATGCTGGCGCTCTGGCTGCACGGCGATCCCACCGCGGACGGCGCCACCGGCCACCCGGCCGCCACCGATCTGCTCGTCCCGCTCGCCCCGGCACCGCCCGGCATCGCGGCCCACCGCCCGCACCGGTTCACCGACCTGCTCCCGGTCCTGACACACCGGGTGGCACCGACCCGCCTGCTCGGCTCACCCGCCTGAGAAGACACCGCGTACCCCGCCGTCCGGAACTCCCGACGCGGCGGGGTACGTGCTGTTCCCGGGAGGACTAGCCCCATCCGGCCACGGTGAACCACCCGAAGTGACAGTGCAGTTGAGATGAACCGTCCGCGCGGGTGACGCGTCATCACCCTGTGAGGAGCGGTGCCGCGAAATCCCTGCGGATCGTCTCCCATGGGGCAACACTGGTTTCCGACCGACTTATCACAACGGGGGGCGGCCATGAACGAAGCTTCACGCCACGGAACTGAAACGACAGCCGACTCACAGGTCACCACAGAGCGAGAGATCCCACCCATGTGCCAGCACCAGCCACCGTGCCCCTCAGCCGACTCCGCCGACCGGGAATCCGCCCGTCTCGTGGCGCACCACCCGGAACAGGGCTGGAGCCTGCTGTGCAACGGTGTCGTGTTCTTCGAGGACACCGGTGAACTCCTGCCCGACGGCAGCATCATCGCCCCGCAGCGTCCCCGGGGCGCCAGCCTGACCACCGCCTGAGCACGACCGGGCGGAACGGGGCCCGCCCGGGGACACGAGGGGCCGGACGCGGAACCTCCCGCGCGCCGGCCCCCGCGCGTGTCGGGGATGGATCACTCACGGTAGTCCGGTACGTGGAAAGGGTGACCGGCCGGCCCTTCCGGCAGGAGTCCGCCCCGCGACGCCTTCCCACGGGCGCCCGCTTTCCGGAAGACTCCTGGACATTCCGCGGGTTTCGTCACGGAGGTGGGGCAAGTGGCAGCACAGAGGGTCGACGCCGGGGGCAGAGTCACGATCACGGAGATCGCCCGGCAGGCCGGCGTCTCCGTGCCGACCGTCTCCCGCGTGGTCAACGGCCGCTCCGACGTCTCCCCGGGGACCCGCGCCCGGGTCGAGGACCTGCTGCGCCGGCACGGCTACCGCAAGCGCCCCGCCGCCTCCCCCTCCCGTGCGGCCCTGCTCGACCTCGTCTTCAACGACCTCGACAGCCCCTGGGCCGTGGAGATCATCCGCGGTGTCGAGGAGGTCGCCCACGGCGCCGGGGTGGGCACGGTGGTGTCGGCGATCCACGGGCGCTCCGGTGACGCCCGGGAGTGGATGCGCAACCTGCGGGCCCGCGCGTCCGACGGCGTCATCCTCGTGACCTCGGCGCTGGAATCCACGCTGCACGAGGAGCTGCGCATCCTGGGGGTGCCGCTGGTGGTCGTGGACCCGGCGGGCTCCCCCGCCCTGGACGTGCCGACCATCGGCGCCGCCAACTGGTCGGGCGGTCTGGCCGCGACCGAACATCTGCTCGCCCTGGGGCACCGCAGGATCGGCATGATCGCCGGGCCACCGCGGCTGCTCTGCTCACGCGCGCGGCTCGACGGTTACCGGGCGGCGCTCGAAGGCTCGGGCATCACGCTCGACGCATCGCTGGTGGTGCCCGGCGATTTCAGACCGGAGTCCGGCTTCGCGGGCTGCAACGTCCTGCTGGACCTGCCGGAGCCGCCGACCGCGGTGTTCGCGGCCAGCGACCAGATGGCGCTGGGGGCGATCGAGGCGCTGCGCGGCCGGGGGCTCAGGGTCCCGGAGGACATGAGCGTGGTCGGCTTCGACGACCTTCCGGAAGTCCGTTGGTCGGCGCCGCCGCTGACCACCGTCCGACAGCCCCTGGCCGACATGGGCAAACTCGCCGTCCGCACGGTGCTCCGTCTCACCCGCGACGAACAGCCGGACTCCCCCCGCGTGGAACTGGCCACGGACCTCGTCGTCCGGGCGAGCACGGCGGCTCCCGCCGAGCGGGGCTGACGTACCCCCGGCACCGCCTATCGTGACCGGCATGCAGTCCTACACGATCGGCCAGGCAGCGAGGCTGCTCGGCGTGAGCCCGGACACCGCCCGCCGCTGGGCGGACGCGGGGCGTATCACCACCCACCGCGACGACGGCGGACGCCGGCTCGTCGACGGACGGGACCTGGCGGCGTTCTCCGTCGAACTCGCCGGGTCCGGCGCCGTCGAGGAGGGCACCCCGTACACCTCCGCCCGCAACGCCTTCCCCGGCATCGTCACCGCGATCAAGCTCGGCGACGTCGTCGCCCAGGTCGAGATCCAGGCCGGCCCGCACCGCCTCGTGTCGCTGCTCACCCGGGAGGCCGTCGAGGAACTGGGGCTGGAGGTCGGCATGGAGGCCACGGCCCGCGTGAAGTCGACGAACGTCCACATCGACCGCACCTGAGTGACCGCACATGCACGACCTCTGACTACTTCCCCTCGCTCCTGCGATGAGGAACAGGGTGAACGCCTGGCAGATGCGTCAGTATGATCGACGTATCGGGAGGGCTCTGCGGGCTCTTCCACCGGCCCACAGAGAGAGTCCTCCGACATGACCCGTTCGCATCGGACCCGTCGGATCGCCGGCGCCGGGACAGCCGCCGCCGTACTGGTGCTGAGCGCCTGCTCCGCGTCCGGCTCGGATACGTCGGCGTCCGCGGAGTCCGGCGGACAGGGCATCACCGGCACGGTCACCGTCTTCGCGGCCGCCTCGCTGGAGGAGGGTTTCACGACGCTGGGCGAGCGCTTCGAGAAGGAACACCCGGGGACCGAGGTCACCTTCAACTTCGGCGGCAGCGACGGACTGGCCGCCGGAATCAACAACGGCGCACCGGCCGACGTCTTCGCGACGGCCAGCGCCAGGACGATGAAGCTCGTCACGGACGAGGGACACACGGCGGGCAGACCGGGCACGTTCGTCCGCAACCGGCTGGAGATCGCCACCGCGCCGGGCAACCCGCACGCGATCGACTCCCTCGACGACCTGACCGCATCCGGCCTCAAGGTCGTGCTGTGCGACGAGACGGTGCCCTGCGGAGCCGCCGCGCGGACCGCTCTCGCCGCCGGCGGGGTCGAGCTGGAGCCGGTCTCGTACGAGCAGGACGTCAAGAGCGCCCTGACGAAGGTCGAGCTGAAGGAGGCCGACGCCGCCGTCGTGTACCGCACGGATGTGAAGGCTGCCGGTGACAAGGTGGCGGGTGTGGAGTTCCCGGAGTCCGCCGAGGCCGTCAACGACTATCCGATCGCCCGGCTCGAGAACGCGCCCAATCCGTCGGCGGCGAAGGCGTTCGTGGCGCTGGTGAAGTCCCCCGAGGGCCAGAAGGTGCTGGGTGGGGCGGGGTTCCTGAAGCCATGACCACCGGCCGGAAAACCTCCCGGAAGGCACGCCCCCGCGCCCCCGGCCGCGGTGTCCCCCTCGCCCTCCTCGCGCCCGCCCTCCTGGGTCTGGCGTTCCTCCTGGTCCCGCTCCTCGCCCTCCTCCTGCGCGCCCCCTGGCGCAGCCTCCCCGAGCAGCTGACCAGCCCCGAGGTGTGGGACGCGCTGCGCCTGTCGCTGCTCTGCGCCACGACGGCGACCGCGCTGAGCCTGGTCATCGGCGTTCCGCTGGCCTGGCTGCTGGCCCGTACGGACTTCCCCGGCCGTGGCCTGGTCCGCGCCCTGGTGACGCTCCCGCTGGTGCTGCCCCCGGTGGTGAGCGGTGTCGCCCTGCTGCTCGCCCTGGGCCGCAACGGCGTCGTCGGCCAGTGGCTGGACGCGTGGTTCGGCATCACCCTGCCCTTCACCACCGCGGGCGTCGTCCTCGCCGAGACGTTCGTGGCGATGCCGTTCCTCGTCATCAGCGTCGAGGGCACGCTGCGGGCCGCCGACCCGCGCTACGAGGAGGCGGCCGCCACCCTGGGCGCCTCCCGCTTCACCGCGTTCCGCCGGGTCACGCTGCCGCTGATCGCTCCCGGCATCGCGGCCGGTGCCGTACTGGCCTGGGCCCGGGCCCTCGGGGAGTTCGGCGCGACGATCACCTTCGCCGGCAACTTCCCCGGCCGCACCCAGACCATGCCGCTCGCGGTCTACCTCGCCCTGCAGAACGACCCGGCCGCCGCCATCGCCCTCAGCCTGGTCCTGCTGGCGGTGTCCATCGCCGTACTGGCCGGGCTGCGGGACCGCTGGATGAGGACCGTCTGACACCATGCCGAAGAATCCCGGGACCATGCCCAACGCCGCCGCCGAGGGCCTGGACGCACACCTGGTCGTGGACCGCGGCTCCTTCCGCCTGGACATCGCGCTGACCGCCGCGCCCGGTGACGTCGTCGCCCTGCTGGGCCCGAACGGGGCCGGCAAGACCACCGCCCTGCGCGCACTCGCGGGCCTCGCCCCGTTCGGCGCCGGCCATCTGCGGCTGGACGGCGTGGATCTGCGCCGCACACCGCCGGAGTCGCGCCCGGTGGGTGTCGTCTTCCAGGACTATCTGCTCTTCCCGCACCTGACCGCGCTCGACAACGTGGCCTTCGGACCGCGCTGCCGGGGCGCCGGCAAGGCGGAGGCACGCGCACAGGCCGCCGAGTGGCTCGACCGCATGGGTCTGGCCGAGCACGCGGGCGCCAAGCCCCGGCGGCTGTCCGGCGGCCAGGCCCAGCGGGTGGCCCTCGCCCGCGCCCTGGCCACCCACCCCCGGCTGCTGCTCCTGGACGAACCGCTCGCCGCCCTGGACGCCCGCACCCGGCTGGAGGTGCGCGCGCGGCTCCGCCGCCATCTCGCCGCGTTCGAGGCCGTCGCCGTCCTGGTCACGCACGACCCGCTGGACGCCATGGTGCTCGCCGACCGTCTGGTCGTCGTGGAGCAGGGCCGGATCGTGCAGGAGGGCACGCCCTCCGACATCGCCCGTCACCCGCGCACCGAGTACATCGCCCAGCTGGTCGGCCTCAACCTGTACCGCGGGCGGGCCGACGGCCACACGGTGCGGCTCGACGCGGGCCCCGCCGTCAGTACCACTGAGGATCTCTCCGGGCCCGCCTTCGTGGCGTTCCCGCCCGGCGCCGTCACCCTGTACCGGGACCGGCCGACCGGCTCCAGCGCCCGCAACCTCTGGCGCTGCGCGGTCGCCGGTCTTGAGACCCACGGGAACCAGATCCGCGCGGAGCTCACCGGTGAACTCGCCCTGGCGGCCGACCTCACCACGGTCGCCGCGGCCGAACTCGACCTCCATCCGGGCGCACCGGTCTGGGCGGCCGTCAAGGCGACGCAGACGCACGCGTACCCGGCCTAGCCGCACATGCCGAAGGGCCCCGCTCCGGCGTCGGAGCGGGGCCCTTCGGCATGTGTCAGTCCTCGTACGCGTCCAGCGGCGGGCAGGAGCAGACCAGGTTCCGGTCGCCGAAGGCCTGGTCGATGCGGCGCACCGGCGGCCAGTACTTGTCGGCGGCGCTCACCCCGGCCGGGAACACGGCCTCCTCGCGGGCGTACGCGTGGTCCCACTCACCGCCGAGCGCGGCGGCGGTGTGCGGGGCGTTGCGCAGCGGGTTGTCGTCCGCGGGCCACTCGCCGGAGCCGACCTTCTCGATCTCCGCGCGAATCGCGATCATCGCCTCGCAGAAACGGTCGAGTTCGGTCAGGTCCTCGGACTCGGTGGGCTCGATCATCAGGGTGCCGGCCACCGGGAACGACATCGTCGGCGCGTGGAAGCCGTAGTCGATCAGTCGCTTCGCCACGTCGTCGACGCTGACGCCGGTCGCCTTGGTCAGCGGGCGCAGGTCGATGATGCACTCGTGCGCGACCAGCCCGCCGGGACCGGTGTAGAGCACCGGGTAGTGCGGCTCGAGGCGCTTGGCGATGTAGTTGGCGCTGAGCACGGCCACCTGCGTGGCCCGCTTCAGGCCCTCGCCGCCCATGAGACGGACGTACGCCCACGAGATCGGCAGGATGCCCGCCGAGCCCCACGGCGCCGCCGAGATCGGCCCGACGCCCGTCTCCGGGCCGGCCTCCGGCTGGAGCGGGTGGTTCGGCAGGTACGGAGCGAGGTGCGCCCGTACACCGACCGGCCCGACGCCGGGACCGCCGCCGCCGTGCGGGATGCAGAAGGTCTTGTGCAGGTTCAGGTGCGAGACGTCGCCGCCGAAATGGCCCGGCTTCGCCAGACCCACCAGCGCGTTGAGGTTGGCGCCGTCCACGTACACCTGGCCGCCGGCCTCGTGCACCTCGGCGCAGATGTCGGCGACGTGCTCCTCGAACACGCCGTGCGTCGAGGGGTACGTGATCATCAGCACGGACAGCTCGTCGCGGTACTGCCCGATCTTCGCCCGCAGGTCCGCGACGTCGATCTCCCCGTCGTCGGACGTCCTGACGACGACGACCTTCATGCCGGCCATCACCGCGCTGGCGGCGTTGGTGCCGTGCGCGGAGGACGGGATGAGGCAGACGGTGCGCTGCTCGTCGCCGTTGGCCCGGTGGTAGCCGCGTACGGCGAGCAGCCCGGCCAGCTCGCCCTGGGAGCCGGCGTTGGGCTGCAGGGAGACCTTGTCGTAGCCGGTGACCTCGGCGAGACGTTCCTCCAGCTCGTGGATGAGCGTGAGGTAACCCCGGGCCTGCTCGGCGGGCACGAAGGGGTGCAGCTGACCGAACTCGGGCCAGGTGACCGGCTCCATCTCGGTGGTCGCGTTGAGCTTCATGGTGCAGGAGCCCAGCGGGATCATGCCGCGGTCCAGCGCGTAGTCACGGTCGGAGAGCCGGCGCAGGTAGCGCAGCATCGCGGTCTCGGAACGGTGCTGCTGGAAGACGGGGTGCGTCAGGTACTCGTCGTTGCGCAGCAGGGCGTCCGGCAGCGTGTCCCGCGCGGCCGCGTCCAGGACCTCGATGTCGCCCTCGGCCCCGAAGGCGCTCCACACGGCGGCCAGCTGCGCCCGGGTGGTGGTCTCGTCACAGGCGATCGAGACGTGGTCGGCGTCGACCAGACGCAGGTTGACGCCGTTGTCGCGGGCGGCGGCAACGACCTCGGCGGCCCGCCCTGCGACGCGCACGGTCAGCGTGTCGAAGTAGGAGGCGTGCACGATCTCGGCTCCGCCGGCCCGCAGCCCTTCGGCGAGGACCGTGGCGTACCGGTGGGTGCGCCGGGCGATCAGCCGCAGCCCCTCCGGGCCGTGGTAGACGGCGTACATGCCGGCCATGACGGCGAGCAGCACCTGGGCGGTGCAGATGTTGCTGGTGGCCTTCTCGCGGCGGATGTGCTGCTCACGGGTCTGGAGGGCGAGGCGGTAGGCCTTGTGCCCGTCCGCGTCGACGGAGACGCCGACGAGTCGTCCGGGCAGGCTGCGCGCCATCTTCTCCTGCACGGCCATGTAGCCGGCGTGCGGCCCGCCGAAGCCCATCGGCACACCGAAGCGCTGCGTGGTGCCGACCGCGATGTCCGCGCCCAGCTCGCCGGGCGATTTCAGCAGCGTGAGGGCGAGCAGATCGGCGGCGACGGTGACGAGCGCGCCGAGCTCGTGCGCCTGGTCGATCAGCGGCTTGATGTCGCGTACGGCACCGGAGGCGCCCGGGTACTGGATCAGGACGCCGTTGATCTCGCGCTCGGCGAGTTCGGCGGGGATGCCCTCGCTCAGGTCGGCGACGACGACCTCGACGCCGGTCGGCTCGGCGCGGGTCTCGATCACGGCGACGGTCTGCGGCAGCGCGTCCGCGTCGACCAGGAACAGGCCCTTCTTGTTCTTGCCCATGCGCCGCGAGAGCGCCATCGCCTCGGCGGCGGCGGTGCCCTCGTCGAGCAGGGAGGCACCGGAGGTCGGCAGGCCGGTGAGTTCGGCGACCACGGTCTGGAAGTTGAGCAGCGCCTCGAGCCGCCCCTGGGAGATCTCCGGCTGGTACGGCGTGTAGGCCGTGTACCAGGCGGGGTTCTCCATCACGTTGCGCAGGATGACGGGCGGGGTGAAGGTCCCGTAGTACCCGAGCCCGATCATGGAGCCGAGCACCTCGTTGCGGTCGGCCAGCGTACGCAGTTCGGCCAGCACCTCGGCCTCGCTCCGGGCACCCGGCAGGTCCAGCGCGTCGGCGTTCTTGATGACATCCGGCACGGCGGCGGCCGTCAGCTCGTCCAGCGAGCCGTAGCCGACCTGCGCGAGCATCTTGGCCCGGGCCTCGTGGTCGGGGCCGATGTGGCGCTGCTCGAAGGGGATTCCCTGTTCGAGCTCGGAGAGCGGAGTGCGAGGGGCGGTCATTGAGGAGGCCTCCTGGTCCGACGACCTTCGAGGGGCACCACGGCGCGGGTACCCGGACGGCCTCCCCCTCTGTCATCTCAACCTGAGAGCTTCACCGGACGGCCCGAAGGCGTCCGGTTTTCACCGTCGGTGAGAGCGGAAGCCGTCGGCATCCGCTCTGCTTTCCAGAGTGACCTCGTCCGTGCGGTACGTGTGCCTGAGAGATTCCGGGGAGGATTTGCTCCTTCGGCGCCCCCGATGGTGTCCGGAGGGCTCTCCCGCACGGGGTCAGCAGCCGTTTGCCAGCGTACCAGCGAGCACCACACCAGTACCTTCGAGTGGCCGCCCAGCCGATTGTGCCGTTTTGTAGTGCTTACGGATGAGTTTGCGACCAGTGGAGGGCCCGTGCAGACCGACATCGATCCGCGCCACCTGATCGGCCGCAAGGCGTTCGACCGCAACGGAACCCGGATCGGCACGATCGACGAGGTCTACCTCGACGACGCCACCGGCGTACCGGAATGGGCGGCGATACGCACCGGTCTGTTCAGCAGGGACGCCTTCGTCCCCCTGGAACCCAGCGACCTCGTCGACGGCGCCCTCCACGTCCCCTTCGAACGCGCCCTCATCAAGGACGCCCCCGACTTCGGCGTGGGCCGCCACCTCTCCCCCGAACAGGAACTCCAGCTCTACCACCACTACGGCCTGGACCTCGCCGCTCCTCCTCCCCTCCCGGACCGCGACTTCGGCAAACTCGCCGGGAACGACAAGCCGGCCTGATCCGCCCTGCTCACCGGCCCTCCGCTCGCGCCCCTCCGCCGGCCCCCGCGCCCTCGGCCTCCCCGGGTCTTCGGGACACCAGCGGCAACGGTTCCGCCGGTTGCAGAGCCGGGTCGTCGACGCGGAAGGTCTTCACCCGGCCCGGCTCCGAGTCGGGTGTCTCGAAGCGCACCGTGACCCGGCCCAGCCCGCTGCCCTGCACCCATCCGTGCCCGTGCACGGCGTGCCGTACGTCGTGCCCCGCCGGCCAGCGCCGCTCGGCGGGCGCCTCCGGCTCCGGCGCGGGCGCGGTCTCGGCCGCCTCCTGCGGGAGATCGTCCACGCGCCCGCCCGCCTGCGCGAACAGGTCCTCCTGCGTGTAGTCGGCCAGCCCGCTGACCCCGACGCCCAGCAACCGCACCCCACCCGTCGTGTCGACCGAGTCCAGCAGCCGCGCGGCCGCCTCCCGCACCACCGCCGGATCGTCCGTGGGGCCCCGCAGCGTCTCGGACCGGGTGAGGGTGGAGAAGTCGTACCGGCGCACCTTCAGCACGATGGTCCGCCCCGACAGTCCCGCCGCCCGCAGCCTGCGCACGCACCGGTCCGCGAGCCGCTGCACCTCCGTACCGACCCGCACCCGGTCGTGAATGTCCACGTCGTACGTGTCCTCCACCGACACCGACTTGGCCTCCCGTTCGGCCACCACGGGCCGCTCGTCCCGGGCCAGCGCCATCGCGAACAGCGCGTGCCCGTGGGCCTTGCCCAGCAGCCGTACGAGCTCGTCCTCCCCGGCCTCGGCGATCTCCTCGACCGTGTGGATCCCCGCCCGCCGCAGATGATCACCGGTCGCCGGCCCGACGCCCGGCAGGGTGCGGACCGACAGCGGTCCCAACAGGGCCCGCTCCGTACCCGGCTCGATCAGCACCAGTCCGTCCGGCTTCGCCTGCTCCGAGGCGATCTTCGCCAGCATCTTGGAGGCCGCGAGCCCCACCGACCCGGTGAGCCCCGTGACCGCTCGTATGTCCGCGCGCAGCTTCGCCCCGGCCAGCCGCGCCGACCGCTCGTCCCAGGCCGTGCCGCCGGCCTCCAGGTCCACGAACGCCTCGTCCAGGCTCAGCGGCTCCACCAGCGGTGACAGGGCTCTCAGCAACTCCATCACCTGATCGCTGACCGACCGGTAGAGAGCGAACCTCGGCACCAGATACGCGGCGTTCGGCGCGCGCCGCCGGGCCTGCGCCATGGGCATCGCCGAGTGGACGCCGAAGACCCGTGCCTCGTACGAGGCGGTGGCCACCACACCCCGCGGCCCGAGCCCGCCCACGACGACCGCCTTCCCGCGCAGGCTCGGCTTGGACGCCTGCTCCACCGAGGCGAAGAAGGCATCCATGTCGAGATGCAGGATCGTGGGCGCGGATCTCACCTCTCCGATGCTGCCCTACGCCACTGACAACGGCCGTTCCCGGACGGTCTCAGACGGCCTTGTTCCGCCGTCGTGCCAGCTCGTCCATCGGGTTGTGTCCGACCAGGGTCTCCCCGGTGTCGATGCGCTCCCCGTGCAGCTGGGACAGCGCGCTCTCCACGTCCCGCCACACCACGCCCACGGCGATGCCGAAGACGCCCTGGCCACCCTGGAGCAGAGCGTGGACCTCGTCGGGCGAGGTGCACTCGTAGACCGTGGCGCCGTCGCTCATCAGCGTCATGCGCTCCAGGTCGCTGAAGCCGCGCTCACGCAGGTGCTGGACCGCGGTGCGGATGTTCTGCAGGGAGACGCCCGTGTCCAGGAACCGCTTGACGATCTTCAGCACGACGACGTCGCGGAAGCTGTACAGCCGCTGCGTGCCCGATCCATGGGCCGGCCGCACGCTCGGCTCGACCAGACCCGTACGGGCCCAGTAGTCGAGCTGCCGGTAGGTGATACCGGCGGCGGCGCAGGCCGTGGGCCCCCGGTAGCCGATCTGCTCGGACGCCATGGATGTCGCCCCTCCGCTGCTCGGCACAGCCGTCGGTCGCTGCGGAGCGTGGTCGATCGCGCCGCCGTACGCGGGAGGCTCCCCGCTCGGACGGAGCCGGGAGCTCTGGGGAGGGTACGGCCCGCTCGCCCCGAAACCGCGTCCGGGGGCACCCCCAGCCGTACCGTCGCCGCTGCTTCTCACGCCGACCTCCGTCCTTGACCTGCCTCCTCGAAGGTAGGCAGTCACCAAGGGTGCGTCAACGATCGCCACACTCGGCACGCCGAGTGATAATCACCCTAAGAGTGGTTTCCCGTACCTCACGGTGGGGAAAGGCTAGCCGAATGCCTTCGGCGCGAGCCTCGGCGGCCGACCGGACGGCGGCCACCGGCCGCCCTCACTGGTTACTGGTTCCGAAGTCCTCCGGCGAGATCTGGTCGAGGAACTCGCGGAACTTCTCCACCTCGTCCTCCTGCTCGTCCGGGATGGCGATCCCGGCGTCGTCGAGCACCGTGTCACTGCCGTAGATCGGCGTACCCGTCCGCAGGGCCAGCGCTATGGCGTCGGAGGGGCGGGCACTCACCTCGACACCGCTGGCGAACACCAGCTCCGCGTAGAAGACGCCCTCGCGCAGATCGGTGATGCGCACTTCCGTGAGCTCCTGTCCGACGGCTTCCAGCACGTCCTTGAACAGGTCGTGGGTCAGCGGCCGTGCGGGTGCCATGCCCTGCTGGGCGAAGGCGATGGCCGTCGCCTCCCCCGGTCCGATCCAGATGGGGAGGTAGCGGTCGCCGCCCACTTCACGCAACAGCACGATCGGTTGGTTGGAGGGCATCTCGACCCGGACACCTACGACATCGAGCTCGTTCACACAGCAACCCTAGGCCGTGCCCGGGACGTTTGGGTAGTCGGGCAGGGAACGGGTGGCCGATCCGGGCCCCATGCCGCTCCGTCTCAGGGCAGCCGTATCCCGAGTGCCGCCTGCACCAGTGCCGCGTGCAGCTTCACCGTGAGCCCCGCCAGCTCCTTCGTACGCGCCTGAGCGTGGGCCCTGGTCTGCGGGTTGCGGTGACGCTTCAGCGGGGCGACGACCTGGTCCACCAGTCCGGCCTCACGGTCGGCGGCGGCCTTCATCGCCCTCAGATGACGCGGCTCGATCCCGAACCGCCCCAGCTCGGTGATGAGCCCTGCGACGGTGACCGACTCGGCGTCGTACACGCCGTCCTCGACCGGGGCGAGCAGCCCGTACGACTCCCACTCGGCGAGCATCCGCTCGTCGATACCGGCGGCCTCCAGCAGCCGGCCGCGCCCGATACGCGCCGCCGTGGGCCCCTCGACGGCGGACTCCTGACCGGTGTCCCCGTCCCCCGGGCGGCCCAGCACCGGCAGCTGGACGACCTCGCCGCGCTCCATGGCGTCAAGGTGCTCACGGATCACCTTGAGCGGCAGGTAGTGGTCGCGCTGCATGCGCAGCACATGGCCGAGACGCTCGACGTCCCCGGCCCCGAACTTGCGGTACCCCGACGGAGTCCGCTGCGGCTCGATCAGCCCCTCCGACTCCAGGAAACGGATCTTGGAGATGGTGACCTCGGGGAACTCCTCGCGCAGCACGTTCAGCACCGCGCCGATGCTCATCAGTCCGGTGCCCGCGGCGGCGGCGCCGTCGCCGGCACCGCCGCTCGGTGTCTGAACCATGAACCTTCCCTGGGTTCCCCGGACGGATCCGGGGAGGTCAGTAACCCCGCTGGCTCGCGTAGAAGACCAGTCGGTACTTGCCGATCTGCACCTCGTCGCCATTGGACAGGGCGACCTGGTCGATCCGCTCCCGGTTGACGTACGTGCCGTTCAGGCTGCCCACGTCGGCCACCGTGAAGGAGCCGTCCGGGCCGCGCCGGAACTCCACGTGCCGGCGGGAGACCGTCACGTCGTCCAGGAAGATGTCGCTCTGCGGGTGACGCCCGGCCGTGGTCAGGTCGCCGTCCAGCAGGAAGCGACTGCCCGAGTTCGGCCCGCGACGCACGACCAGGAGCGCGGAACCCATCGGCAGCGCGTCGACGGCCGCCTGCGCCTCGGGAGAGAGCGTCGGCGTCGGGGTCTGGCCTGTGGCCTCCGCGTCATAGGCCTCGAGACCGGAGATCGAGATCGTGGACGTCGTCTCCGAGGGGCGCTCCGGGGTGACTCCGGGCCTCAGCGGCGCGCCGCAGTTGGAACAGAAGCGGCTGTTCTCCGCATTGCGGTTACCGCACCTCGTACACACCAGGGCCGACATGGACGGATCCTCCTGCCGCGGCTGCCCCCCAGGGGCGTGGGACGCGTACGGGTCGGAGAACCCTCCACCCGTACCCGAGGTCGACGGTTGTCCGAAACCTATGCCGCCCGACTGCGCGGGGTCAACGGACGGCGCGCCCTGACCCACCTGGTCCCGGTACAGCGGACGCCGACCTTCCGCCTCGGGCTGTGCGCGATGACGAGCGGTCGCGTTGTCGCTGCCCTCTCGCCGCGCGCTCTTGCCGAACAACTTCGCAAACAACTTCACGGGCGATTCCCCTTGACCGAAACAGACCCGCCCGTGGGGCAGGACGAACCCTGACTGAACACATTGGCCGACCCGGACATCTTCACAACGTCCGCCTCCGCCAGACAGTTTCCACCACGCACCACCCATTCGGTGCGCCGACCCCCCGCAACCTCATGCCCTCGCCGAACGCCTCCCATGCACCCCCGGTTCACCGGGAGGACGACCGAGCGTAGTCAGGCCGCTTCACCACCCGCAAGGCATCCACGACGATCTTGGTCGACCGCTCCACGGTAGCGGTGGCCTGTTCCTTCTCGAGAGTCTGCACCACACCTCCGGGGATGTTGAGCGCCGGCTCGAGGTCCTGCGGCTTGCCGATGACCTTGAAACGATAGGGCGCGGTGATCTTGTTCCCGTCCACACCGACACCGTTTCCGGAGTCCGTCAGGTAGGTGCCCGCCACTACCCGCACACCGTTCACCTGGATCGCCTCGGCACCGGCCGCGCGCAGCTCCTGGATGGCGTCGAGCAGCATGTCCGCCTCGACCGTCCCCTTCGTGTCCTCGATGGTCATCATGATCCCGGGCCCCTGCGCGGCCACGGTGCCCGCCAGTACGCCGAGTTGCCGTTCCTTCTCGATCGTCTGCTTACGGGCCTCTTCGGCCTGGTCGGAGCTGTTCTCCAGCTCGTCGCGCTGCTTCTCGAGTCCCTGCTTCTCGTCCTCAAGACGCTCTGTGCGGTCGTCGAGTTCATCGAGGATGCGCACAAGATCTTCCTGACGTGCCCCGCGCAGCGCGCTGTCGCCGTCGCTGTTCGACGCCACCTGAACGGCCAGACCGAAACCCAGTCCGAACAGCAGCAGGGCGACGATGAGTTGGGCCCGGGTCACCCGCGGCGGCCACAACCCCTTCACCAGCCGCTGCCGGCCGGTCAGACCGGGCGGGGGCTTCGGAACGTCCTCCTCCGGGGGTACGGGCGCTCTCATGGGCACCTCGGCGGGTACCTCCGCGGGCAGTTCCCTGCGCAGGCCGGCCGTGGGCGTGGCGTCCGGAGCGGGCCTCGGCGGGGACACCGCCGGACGCGTCGTCTCGTTGTGCTCGTGCTCGCTCATCGGCCTCACGCCCGGAACACATGCCGGCGGATCGCCGCGGCGTTGGAGAAGATGCGGATGCCGAGGACCACCACGACGCCCGTCGACAGCTGGGCCCCCACGCCGAGCTTGTCGCCGAGGAACACGATCAGGGCGGCGACGACGACGTTCGACAGGAACGACACCACGAAGACCTTGTCGTCGAAGATGCCGTCGAGCATGGCCCTCAGCCCCCCGAACACGGCGTCGAGCGCCGCGACGACGGCGATCGGCAGGTAAGGCTCGACAACCGCCGGAACCTCGGGCCGGACCAACAGTCCGGCCACGACTCCCACGACGAGGCCCAGTACGGCGATCACGATGTGTCCTTCTCGGTTATCGGTTGGGCGGTACGTACGATCACACTCGGTGCGGCGGGCAGCCGGACGTCGTCCTCCGCGGAGATGGCCGTCCGGATCCCGTAGTTCTCCTGCAGGGCATGCAGGTACAGCCCGTCCGCGCTGTTCTGGAACCGGTCGCTCAGCTCTCCGCCGTCTCCCACCGCGAGCACCGTGTACGGCGGCACCAGCGGCCTGTTGTCGACCAGTATCGCGTCCCCCGCGGCCCTGATCGCCGACAGGGCGGTCAGCCGCTGCCCGTTGATGGAGACGGCCTCGGCACCGGACTCCCACAGACCGTTGACCACACGCTGCATGTCACGGTCACGGACCCGGCCGGTGTCGGAGAAACCGGAGGTCGACCGGGCGTCCCCGTCACCACCCGTGCTCGCGTCCTTGGCGTCGTCCACCACGAGCCGCACGCCGGGCCCGTGCACCGCGGTGGCGCCCGACAGGATGCCCACCAGCGCGGACCGGTCGCCTCCGCCACTGTCCCGGAGCGCCTCGCGCTGCCGCGCGCTCACGTCGGCACGCAACGCGTCGACGCTGTCCTCGAGCCTGTCCGCGGCCTCGGTCTCCTGATCGATCCGGTCGATCAGCTCCTCGCGCTCCTTGGCCACGGCCGGAGCCGCGACCCGGGCCTGCGCGGCACCGACGGTCACGATCAGAGCGGCGAGCACCAGGCCGCCGGCCAGCCCCAGCTTCGCCCTGAGCGTCTTCGGCATGCCACCGTCGCCGTCGGCCTTCCGCCGCGCGGCGGCCTCGGCATATCCATCGTCGAGGCTGTGGTCCATGACGTTGGTGATCAACGACATGGAGGCGTCCGGACGAGCGGGCCGCGCGGGTGTGCTCCGAACGGGGGGTTGCTGCGGCATGCCGCACATCGTCGCACGCCGCGACCACTACCTCCGAACGGACCTACCGGCGTGCCGGACAGGCCCCGTTGGGGGCACTTGTCCGGCACGCACGCGTACCGCTCGTTCTACCACCCGCGCCGGCCGCTCACCGGCCCGCGCTGTCCACGACCGCCGACCACTCGTCGAGCAGGGCCTGCGCGGAGGCGTCGTCGGGGCCCTCGGCCCACAGATGGGTGACCGCCTCGGCCGGGTCGGGCAGCACCATCACCCAGCGGCCGTCGGTCTCCACCACACGCACGCCGTCGGTGGTGTCCACGAACCGGTCTCCGGCCGCCTCCACGACCCTCCGCATCACCAGGCCCTTGACGGCCCACGGGGTCGCCAGATCCCGCTTGAGCACATGCGCCCGCGGGATGCGCGCGTCGATCTGGCTGAGCGTGAGCTGGGTGCGCGCCACCAGCCCGATGAGCCGCACGAAGGCCGCGGTGCCGTCGTAGACACTGCTGAACTCCGGGACGATGAATCCGCCCTTCCCGTCTCCGCCGAAGATCGTCCCTTCCTCGCCGCCCACGCGCGTGAGGTCGTCGGGCGAGGTGGTCGTCCACTCGACCTGCGTGCCGTGATAGGCCGCGACCTGCTCGGCGATCCTGGTGGTGGTCACCGGGAGCGCCACCCGGCCGCTGCGCCGCTCGGACGCGATGAGGTCGAGCATCACGAGCAGCGATCTGTCGTCCTCGATGATCCGCCCCTTCTCGTCGACCAGGGACAGCCGCTCACCGACGGGGTCGAACCGTACGCCGAAGGCGGCACCGGAGGACGCCACGATCTCCCCGAGTCGGACCAGCCCCGAGCGCCGCATGTCGGCCGTCTCGGTCGGCCTGGACTCGTCAAGACCTGGATTGATGGTCAGCGAGTCGACCCCCAGCTTGCCGAGCAGACTCGGCAGCACCAGGCCGGCGCTGCCGTTGGAGGCGTCGACAACCACCTTGAGTCCGGACTCCGCGATACCGGTGATGTCGACGTTCCGCAGCAGAGAGCCCGTATAGGAGTCGAAAACACTGGCCGGGAAGTGCAGATCCCCGATCTCCCCGGGGAACGCCCGCCGGTACTCCTGCCGCGCGAACACCCGGTCCAGCTTCCGCTGGCTGCCCTGGGAGAGGTCGGCGCCCTGTCCGTCGAAGAACATGATGTCGACGGAGTCAGGCACACCGGGCGTGGTCCGGATCATGATGCCGCCCGCGCTGCCCCGCGCGGTCTGCTGCCGTGCCACGGGCAGCGGCACGTTCTCCAGGTCCCGTACGTCGATGGCGCTGGCCTGCAGCGCGGAGATGACCGCCCTCTTCAGCGCACGGGCGCCACGGGAATGGTCGCGGGCCGTGGTGACGGTCGAGCCCTTCTTCAGCGTCGTCGCGTACGCGCCGGCCAGCCGCACCGCGAGTTCCGGTGTGATCTCGACGTTCAGGATGCCGGACACGCCCCGGGCCCCGAAGAGATGAGCCTGTCCCCTGGACTCCCAGATCACCGAGGTGTTGACGAACGCGCCGGCTTCGATGGTTTTGAACGGGTAGACCCGCACATTGCCCTGGACGATCGATTCCTCACCGATCAGGCACTCGTCACCGATGACGGCGCCGTCCTCGATCCGCGCGGCCCGCATGATGTCGGTGTTCTTGCCGACGACACAGCCCCGCAGATTGCTGTGCGGTCCGACGTACACGTTGTCGTGGACGACGGCCTTGTGCAGGAAGGCGCCGCTCTTCACGACGACGTTGGACCCCACGACCGTGTGCTCGCGAATCTCCGCGCCGGCCTCGACCTTGGCGTAGTCGCCGATGTAGAGGGGCCCGCGCAACACTGCGTCGGGGTGCACTTCGGCTCCCTCGGCAACCCATACTCCCGGGGAGATTTCAAAGCCGTCGATATCGACGTCGACCTTGCCCTCCAGGACATCGGCCTGCGCCTTCACATAGCTCTCGTGCGTGCCCACGTCCTCCCAGTAGCCCTCGGCGACATAGCCGTAGACGGGCTTGCCTTCCTTCATCAGCTGCGGGAAGACGTCACCGGACCAGTCGACGGGCACATCGGGCTCGACGTAGTCGAAGACCTCGGGCTCCATGACGTAGATGCCGGTGTTCACCGTGTCGGAGAAGACCTGCCCCCAGGTCGGCTTCTCGAGGAAGCGCTCGACCTTGCCTTCCTCGTCCACGATGGTGATGCCGAATTCCAGCGGATTGGGAACGCGGGTCAGGCAGACCGTGACCAGGGCACCCTTTTCCTTGTGGAAATTGATCAGCTCGGTGAGGTCGAAGTCGGTGAGGGCATCACCGGAGATGACGAGGAAAGCATCGTCCTTCAGTGCCTCCTCGGCGTTCTTCACGCTCCCGGCGGTACCGAGTGGCTTCTCCTCATTGGCATAGGTGAGCTCCATTCCGAGCTCTTCGCCATCACCGAAGTAGTTCTTGACGAGCGACGCAAGGAACTGGACGGTCACAACGGTTTCGTTGAGCCCATGCTTTTTGAGCAGCCGCAGAACATGCTCCATGATCGGCCTATTGGCCACCGGCAGGAGCGGCTTGGGCATGCTTGAGGTCATGGGGCGAAGGCGGGTGCCTTCACCCCCGGCCATCACGACGGCCTTCATGTCGGAAGCGTCCTCCTCGAAGAGACGACGGTCTGACCGACTTCACCCGCCAGGACTGACCGGCACTTCTACAGTGCGGGGCGCCGCGCCACGATGCGCGTGCTGCTCAGCGAGTTCAATCGGTCACAGCGTCCGCACGAACCAGACGGCGGACTTGGACCACGTAAAGCACTCCTGCCCACCAATACAGAGTTGTACCCCATCCGGCGAATGCCCAGCCGAAAATAGCAGCGAGTGACGAGATCCAGCCAGTTCCGTCACTGAGCAGGAGCAGCGGGAAGGCGTACATCAGGTTGAAGGTGGCAGCCTTCCCCAGGAAGTTCACCTGCGGCGGCGGATAGCCGTGCCGCCGCAGGATGCCCACCATGACCAGGAGAACCAGCTCACGCGCCAGCAGAACGGCGGTCAGCCAGAGCGGCAGAATCTCGCGCCAGGTGAGGCCGACCAACGTCGAGAGAATGTAGAGCCGGTCGGCGGCGGGGTCGAGCAGCCGGCCGAGGCTGCTGATCTGGTTCCACCGTCGCGCCAGCTTGCCGTCCAGGTAGTCGCTGACGCCGCTGAAAGCCAGCACCAGGAGGGCCCAGCCGTCACTCTTCGGACCGCCGAACTCCGGCCTGAGGATCAGCCACAGGAACAACGGTACGCCAACGAGCCGCGCCATGCTGAGCATGTTCGGGATGGTGAGGACGCGGTCTGTCTGGACCCGCGTCTCCTGGACCTCCACCCGGGATCCTCCTGTGGGAAACGTGTCGATGATGCTCCCCGACCTTACCTCAACGCAAAAAAGCTCTGGCTCTTGGGCTGTACGCCCAAGAGCCAGAGCTCTAAAAGGAGTTCGGCGGCGTCCTACTCTCCCACAGGGTCCCCCCTGCAGTACCATCGGCGCTGTAAGGCTTAGCTTCCGGGTTCGGAATGTAACCGGGCGTTT
>NZ_JBHYVC010000083.1:0-30562 GCF_042749965.1 Streptomyces sp. NPDC059454
CGCTCGGCTTGAACGGAAAAAAGGGGTCTGCCCCGGGACACATGTCCCGGGGCAGACCCCTTTTTTCCGTGGCTGCGGCCGGTTCAGGACAGCTGACCGTCGTAGTCCGGCAGCTTGAACGTCTTCTCGGCGTGGCCGCCCGACAGGTCGGTCGCGCTGTTGCCGATGTTGGCGATGATCGTGTAGCCCTTGGCCTCGATGGTGACGCGCTGAGCGGTCTTGTAGTCGGCGACGTTCTTGAAGAGGTCGAAGAACCCGCGGACGTACAGGCCGGCGGACTCGTAACCGGCGCGGTCGAGGTTGTACGCGGTGGGCGCGTGGATGATGCCCGGGCGGGCGGTCACGAAGAACACGGCGACGCCGTGCTCCTGGGCGTACTCCGCGACCTCCAGGACCGGCTCGTTGGCGGGCTGCGGGAAGCTGAACCCGAAGTCGGTCTCCAGCGCGGTGTTGTCGACGTCGAGGACGATCGCCTGCTTCTCGCCCGGCTCGGTGTCCCCGATCCGCTGCTTCAGATAGGGCAGGGCCTGGTCCATGACCGCCTGGCAGTCCCGCTGCCAGGTGTCGTAGTCGACGTCCGCCGCCGCGGTGGCGGCCGCCACCGCGGAAACGGCCGGTGAAGCGGGGGTCGTGGCCTCGGCCGGTGCGGCCAGGGCCACCAGGGCGGCCGCGGAGACGGCGGTGACCGATGCGCGGATCGGCCAGGAGCGTCGGCTTCTCATCTCGTGGGGGGTCCTCTCACGTCCGTGACGCTGCCAGCATGTCGTGTGCATGTTCGTCTGCGAGGGTGACGCGAGGTGAACCGTAGGGTTACCGGACGGTAGGCGCCTAGAGGTCTGCGCCACATTTATGGAATGGCCGTCCCCGGTCGCCGGTGACATGCTGCACAGGCGTTTTGTCCGGTACTAGCCGGAATAGTGGATAAGGCTCTCCCGCGAAACGGACATTTACCCCAGGGATCTGATCGATCGGCTCCAAATGGGGCTTTCGCCCTGTAGAGGTGCTACGTCAAGAGACGTGCATCTCAGTGGGGATCTACGGCTTTCCTTCGTAGGTCACACCTTTGCGCCGTTATGTCCGGAGGGGCTACCAATGAATCACCACCGAGGCGCGGATCCGTCCGCCGGGTGGTTTTCCTCTGTCCCCCTCCTGATGAGGTTTGTATGTCTCAGCGCGTCACGTCCCGTTCCTCCCGCACCTCGTCCCTGATCCGCACCCGCGCGGCCGTGCTGGCCGCCGGGCTGGGGACCTCGGTCGTGATGGGAGCCGGGGTCGCGGCCGCCGCCGACACCACGGCCGCGTCCGGTGTCGCCAGTGCCGTTCAGGCGCAGGCCGCCGCCCAGGCCGAGGCGGCGAAGGCCCAGGCCGCTCAGGTCGAGAAGGCCGCCCAGGCGAAGGCCGCGAAGGCCGCCCAGGCGAAGAAGGCCGCTCAGGCCGCCGCCAAGAAGCAGGCGTCCTGGATCGACCCGGTGAAGAGCTACAAGCTGTCCGCGAGCTTCGCCCAGAACGGCGGCATGTGGGCGTCCAAGCACAGCGGCCAGGACTACGCCGTCCCGACCGGCACCCCGGTCGTCGCCACGCACGGCGGCACCGTCGTCAAGGCCGGCCCCAACGGCGCCGGCGACGGTCCCGCGTACGGCAACGCCGTCGTGATCAAGCACGGCAACGGGACGTACTCCCAGTACGCCCACCTGTCGCAGGTCGACGTGAAGATCGGCCAGATCGTCAAGACCGGCCAGAAGATCGCCCTGTCCGGCAACACCGGCAACTCCAGCGGTCCTCACCTGCACTTCGAGATCCGCACCACCCCGAACTACGGCTCCGCCGTGGACCCGGCGAAGTTCCTGCGCGCCCACGGCGTGACGGTCTGACCCGCCGCGCACACGGCGCCTAGGTGCCCCCGGAACCCCGGTGGGCCTGGGTGATCAGATCGGTGGCGACCTCGAGGACGGCCTTGCGCTTCTCCTCGGGGTCGCTTTCGACGTCCTGCAGGACGTGCATCCCCGCGTGCATGGTGAACAGGGCGCTGACGCAGCGCACCTGGTCGACCAGATCGGCGTCCGGGTCCATGAGGATGTCCCGCAGCCCGAGCATGCGGGTCTTGAACATCTCACCGATGCGCAGTTCGCGGATCGCCGCCTGGTTCTCCTGCATGAAGCGGAAGAGCGGGGCCGCGCCCATCAGCGCCTCGCTGTACCGGCGGATGATCTCCTGCTTGGTCTCCAGCGAGTGCGGCTGCCCCCGCCCCCACTCGATCAGGTCCTCCATCGGCCGTGAGAGGTCCTCGAAGATACCGACGAGGATCTCTTCCTTCGTCTTGAAGTGGTAGTACAGCGCCGCCTTGGTGACGTCCAGGCGCTCGGCGATCTCACGCAGTGAGGTCTTCTCGTAGCCCTGCTCGGCGAAGAGTTCGAGTGCCACGTCCTGGATGCGCTGGCGGGTGTTCCCGCGGCGCCGCTGTCTGGTGCCGTCCATGGTGCCGCCCATTCTCCTGCTCGACCCCTCTTGACGAAAACTTACTTGACGCCCGGCTAGTTGCGCGACTAGCTTTCCGGTGTAGTGAACTAGCCGGTCGGCAAGTAAGTAACAGTGGTCACGCGACCGTGGCCGGGGGAGAAGGAATCGTGGCGGACACACCAGCGGCGGGGGCCGTGGAGACGGACACCGGCAAACAGCCGAGGAGCGTGCGGGTGGTCCTGCTCGCACTCATGATCGCGATGATGCTCGCGATGCTCGACAACATGATCATCGGTACGGCGATGCCGACGATCGTGGGCGAGCTGGGCGGACTGGAGCACCTGTCCTGGGTGGTCACCGCCTACACCCTCGCGACCGCGGCCTCCACCCCGGTCTGGGGCAAGCTCGGCGACATGTACGGGCGCAAGGCCACGTTCATGACGTCCATCGTGATCTTCCTGATCGGCTCCGCGCTCAGCGGCATGGCCCAGGACATGGGCCAGCTGATCGGCTTCCGCGCGGTGCAGGGTCTGGGCGCCGGCGGTCTGATGGTCGGTGTCATGGCGATCATCGGTGACCTGATCCCGCCCCGCGAGCGCGGCAAGTACCAGGGCATGATGGCCGCCGTCATGGCGCTGGCGATGATCGGCGGACCCCTGGTCGGCGGCACCATCACCGACAACTGGGGCTGGCGCTGGGCCTTCTACATCAACCTGCCGCTCGGCGCGATCGCGCTGGCCGCCGTCGGCGCCGTACTGCACCTGCCGAAGAAGCGGGCCGAGGCCGGCATCGACTACCTCGGGGTCGCGCTGCTGACCGTCGGCATCACCGCCGTCGTGCTGGTCACCACCTGGGGCGGCACGGAGTACGCCTGGACCTCCGCGCGGATCATGGAGCTGACCGGCCTCGGTGTCGCGTCCCTCGTGGGCTTCGTGTTCTGGCAGACCAGGGCCGCCGAGCCGGTGATGCCGCTGCACATCTTCCGCAGCCGCAACTTCGCGCTGATGTCCGTCATCGGCTTCATCGTCGGCTTCGTGATGTTCGGCGCGACCCTCTTCCTGCCGCTCTACCAGCAGGCCGTGCAGGGAGCCTCCGCCACCAACTCCGGTCTGCTGCTCCTGCCGATGCTCGGCGCGATGCTGGTGACCTCGATGGTCGCGGGCCGGGTGACCACCAACACCGGCCGGTACAAGATCTTCCCGTTGGCCGGCAGCGCGCTGATGATCGTCGGCCTGTATCTGCTGTCCACGATGGACACCGGGACCTCCCGCTTCACCTCCGGTGTCTTCATGGCCGTGGTCGGTCTCGGCATGGGCTGTCTGATGCAGACCACCATGCTGGTCGCGCAGAACAGCGTGGAGATGAAGGACATGGGCGTGGCGTCCTCGTCCGCCACCCTGTTCCGCACCCTCGGCG
Organism: Streptomyces sp. NPDC059454; assembly: GCF_042749965.1. Classification (NCBI taxonomy): domain Bacteria; kingdom Bacillati; phylum Actinomycetota; class Actinomycetes; order Kitasatosporales; family Streptomycetaceae; genus Streptomyces; species Streptomyces sp. NPDC059454. The sequence continues at coordinate 3,874 of NZ_JBHYVC010000083.1, forward strand.
CGTCCTTCGGCGTGGCGATCATGGGCGCGCTGTTCAACAGCCGCGTCCAGGACGTCATGACCGAGAAGGCCGGCGCGCTGGGCTCCAAGGTGACGGAGCAGTCCGCGCAGCTGGACGCGGACAGCCTGGAGAAGCTGCCGGCGGCGATCCGCGAGGCCTACCAGCAGGCAGTGTCCACGGGCACGCATTCGGCGTTCCTCCTGGGCGCCGTGATCGTGGTGATCGCTCTGGTGGCGGCGGTGTTCGTGAAGGAGGTCCCGCTGAAGGGCGCGGGCCCCCAGAAGAACGACACCGACGACGGCGCACCGGCAGCGACGGCGGTGACCGAGCCCGTCTGACTCCCCGAACAGTGCGGAGGCCCCCGGAGGCGTGTGCGCCTCCGGGGGCCTCCGCACTGCCGGAAGCGCCGCTCAGTCACTGCGGCAGCACCGGATGGCTCCCGGTGTTCGTCGGCGCGTGTTCGGGCAGCCACAGCACGGCGACCGCGCCCTCGGCCGGTACGTCGTCCGGGGCTCCCGCCGGACGTATGTTGCGGAAGGTCAGCCGCGCGCCCAGTACCCGGGCCTGCCCCGCCGCGATGGTCAGGCCCAGCCCGTGACCGCGGCCGGCCCGGTCCGCGCTGCCGGTGCGGAAGCGGCTCGGCCCCTCGGCGAGCAGGGTCTCGGGGAAGCCAGGACCGTGGTCGCGGACCCGGATGACCCGGCCCTCGACGGTGACCTCGACGGGCGGCCTGCCGTGCCGGGCGGCGTTGGCGAGCAGGTTGAACAGCACGCGCTCCAGGCGCCGTGGATCGGTGGTCACCTCCGACTCGTGCACCACCCGCACCGTGACGTCCGGATCCTTCGCCCTGACCCGCCGGGCGACGAACTCGCCCAGCAGGATGTCCTGCAGTTCGGCCCGCTCGGAGGCGCTGTCCAGCCGGGCCACCTCCAGGACGTCCTCGACGAGGGTGCGCATCGCCTTGGCCCGGTCCAGCACCAGCTCGGTCGGCCGGCCCGGCGGCAGCAGCTCGGCGGCGGTGAGCAGACCGGTCACGGGGGTGCGCAGCTCGTGCGCGATGTCGGCGGTGACCCGGCGCTCGGCCTCCAGCCGCTGCCGCAGCGCGTCCGCCATGGCGTCCACCGCGCTGGCCAGGTCGTCGGTCTCGTCGCGCACCACACCGCCGATGGCCTCGCGCACCCGGACGTCCGTCTCGCCCTTGGCGACCCGGTTGGCGGCCGTGGCCGCCTTCCGCAGCCGCCGCGACAGATGCCCGCCGATGAGCACCCCGAGCGCACTGCCGCCCAGCACGACCGCGATGGAGCCGATCACCAGGGCCTGGTCGAGGTCCTTGAGGATGTCCGAGCTGCGGTCCGTGAAACCGGAGTGCAGGGACATCACATGCCCGTTCTTCAGCGGCACCGCCGCCCAGATGTCCGGCGCCCCGCCCGGCCGCTCGGCCACGTAGGTCGCCCGCCGGCCGGCCTCGGCCTTCTCCCGCAGCTCCTCCGGCAGCTCCGAGTCGTCGATCTTGGTGTTGGGGAAGTTCAGCCGCCCCGACAGCTCGTAGTTGCGCTGGGCGATCATGATGCGCTCGTCCGCCAGGTCGCGCGCGTTGTCCAGCATCGACACCCGGGCCGCGTTGTGCACGACCAGGCTCAGCGCGATCGCCACCAGCGCCCCGACCAGCGCGATGGCGGCGCTGAGCTTCCACCGCAGACCCGTGCGTATGCCCACCCGGTCGACACACGCCGCCACCAGGCGCCGGAAGTACCCCCGCATCGTCTTCTCTCAGGCCTTCAGCTTGTAGCCGAAGCCACGGACCGTCTCGATACGGTCCTGGCCGATCTTCGTGCGCAGCCGCTGCACATGGACGTCGACGACCCGCGTGTCACCACCCCAGCCGTACTCCCACACCCGTTCGAGCAGTTTGTCACGGGAGAGCACGGTGCCCGGCGCCGCCGAGAACTCCAGCAGCAGCCGCATCTCGGTCGGCGTCAGCGCCACCGGCTTCCCCGCCCGGCGCACCTCCATGCCCTCGGTGTCGATCTCCAGTTCGCCGAACGCCAGCACACCTCCGTCGCCCGGTCCTGCCGTGTCCTCCCGGCCGCCGTTCGCGCGCCCGAAGCGGCGCAGCACCGCGCGGATCCGGGCCACGAGCACGGCACTGTCGAACGGCTTGGTCACGTAGTCGTCGGCGCCCGCCTCCAGGCCCAGCACCACGTCGATGGAGTCGGCCCGCGCCGACAGCATGATCACCGGCACCATCGACTCGTCCCGGATGCGACGGCACAGGCTGACCCCGTCGAGCCCGGGCACCATGACGTCGAGCAGCGCGATGTCGGGACGGTCCGTGCGGAACGCCTCCAGGCCCGACAGCCCGTCGGGCTTCGCGGTGACCGCGAAGCCGTCCCGCTCCAGGGTGAGCTGGGTGGCCTCGCGGATGACGTCGTCGTCCTCGACGAACAGGACGTGGGTCTGGTCTGCCATCCCGGTGCTCTCAGTCCTCGTGTGATCTCGGGTCGGTGCGCGCGTGCTTTTCTCGTCCACCCCACGGACGCGGGGGCCGCGTCGAGGGTTCACCCGTTCATCGGTCCGGGCGGCCCCGCCGGTTCACGCCGTGAGCCATGTCTCAGTCGGCGGGCATCGGTGTCGGCTCCGAGCCGGCCACCTGTCCGTAGTCGTTGTGCGTGCGGTACTCCTCGGCGAACCGGCCCGAGCCCCAGCGGTACGTGATCACGTTCTCCCCGGACGGGCTCGACACCGGATCGCCCCGGTCGTACACCTGCTTGGTCACCACCAGGTCCCCGCGGTCGATCTCCGCGTACACCGGGGGCTCCTCGGCCGAGAACACGTTCACATACGCGCCGCCCTGCTCGCGGTACACGTACGAGCCGACGCCCACCGCGTCCCCGCAGGTCAGCACGTTGACGACGACGTCGTCGACGGCTCCTCGGGTGAGGTTGCCGTAGCTCACGTCGACGGGGTACTCGTCGGCGACGCACGGCTGGAGTTCCCGCTTGACCTCCGCCGAGACCGCCGGGTCGGCCTTGACCAGCCGGACCGCGTCCACCCGGTCGGGGGTCCGTGAGGGCTGTGCCGACGCCGCGGCGGGGGCGCTCGCCACGGAGTCCGCGTGCGCCGGGCCCTCGTCCCGCGCGCCGGTGCCCCCCGTGCCGCAACCGGCGACGAACAGGACGGCGGCGGCGAGTACGGCCGTCGCCGTGCTCGCCGCCCGTGCGGTGGTCCGGGCCCGTGTGGGCCACGCGCCGGTCAGGCCGCGCAACGCTCCCGCTCCTCACGCTCCAGCGCGCGTGCGTCCAGGTCGCGCGCCTGAAGCTCCTCGCGGAGCCGGGCGAGCGCCCGGTGCAGGGTGCTCTTGACCGTTCCGGCCGACATACCGAGGGCGGCGGCCGTCTCCTCCGTGGACATCTGCTCCCAGTGTCGCAGCACCACGACACTGCGCTGCTTCGGGGCGAGGACCTTCAGGATGTCCATCAGCAGGGCGCGGTCGGCGTGCTGCTCGGTGGAGTCGTCCACACAGGCGTCCGGGAGCTGCTCGGTGGGCACCTCCTCCAGCTTGCGGGCCCGCCACCACTCCGTCCGCGTGTTGATCATGACCCGGCGCAGATAGGCGTCGGCCAGCCGCTTGTCCTCGATGGTCTCCCAGCGGCCGTACGTCCGGGCCAGCGCGGTCTGCAGCAGGTCCTGCGCGTCCACGGGGTCCGGGACCAGGCGGCGGGCGCTGCGCAGCAGTGCGTCCTGCCGGGTGCGGACGTACTCCTCGAATGCGAGCACCTCGCCCCGCGCCGTGTCCTGCGCCATGGTGAACCGCCTCCCGCTCCCCGTGCCGGCCCGCCCGTGCGGGCCGGTTGTCCTGCCTGTGTTCCGTCGTCACGTGCCCTTGTCGAGCACGTGATCGAAGGTACGGAGGCGTTGTCACGGCGCTGTCCGAAGCAGCCTGCGGGAAGCCCTCGGCTGTCCGTCGGTTGTGTAACGGAAGGAGGAACGGGGTAAAGCGGTCGACCGATTGAGAGTGCTATGGAGCAATATGGTCGGCCGTACCGGTGTGGCGTGTGTGAACCGGCTGTATCCGACGTCAGAGATGTGTGCGGACCGGCTGTAAGGGACGTCAGGTCATCGGCAGCCGGTACAGACCGCCCGGCAGCGGCTCCACCAGACCGTCGGCGACCAGACCGTCCAGCGCGCGGGCACGCTGCACCGGCTCGTGCCACACCCGGTCCAGCACGGCCTGCGGCACCGGACCGTGCGCCTCCCGCAGCACGGCCAGCAGCCGCCCGCGGACCTGACGGTCCGTGCCCGCGTACGTCTGGCCCCGGCGCGGCGGACCGTCGTGGGCCGGCTTGCCCGCCAGCCGCCAGGCACACTGTGCGGCGATCGGGCAGCGCGGGCACGACTCGTTCTTCGCCGTGCACACCAGCGCGCCCAGCTCCATGGAGGCGGCGGCCCACCGCGCGGCGGTCGCGGCGTCCTCCGGCAGCAGGGCCCGGGCCAGCCGGCGCTCGGCGGCGGTGGTGGCGTTCGGCGGGTACTGCGCGCCGGTGACCGCGCGGGCGAACACCCGGCGCACGTTGGTGTCCAGCACCGCGTGCCGCTGACCGTACGCGAACGACGCCACCGCCGCGGCCGTGTACTCCCCGATACCGGGCAGTGCCAGCAGCTGGGCGTGATCGGCCGGTACGTCGCCGCCGTGCCGTTCCGTTATGGCGACGGCGGCGCCGTGCAGCCGGAGCGCGCGGCGCGGGTAGCCGAGCCGGCCCCAGGCGCGGACCGCCTCGCCGGGCGCCTCCGCGGCGAGGTCGGCGGGGCGCGGCCAGCGGGCCAGCCACTGCTCGTAGACGGGCAGCACCCGGTTCACCGGGGTCTGCTGCAGCATGAACTCGCTGACCATCACCCCCCACGCACCGGCCTCCGGACGTCGCCACGGCAGATCCCGGGCGTGCTCGTCGAACCAGTCGATGACGGGGGAGTGCAGCGGCTCACCGGGAGCACGCTCGGACGCGGAATCGGCGACGGTGCCGTACGGGGGCTGAGTGGGAGCAGTCATGGCTCCTCGATCCTCCCATGCCGGTGCCCGCTTACGGGGGGAGCGCCACGGTCGTGCGGATGCGGAGCACCCGCGGGAGCACCGGTCGCCGGGCTCCTCCGGGGCGGCCCCGGCCTCCGGGCCCGACCCGGGGAAGCCCCGGCCTCCGGGCCGGGGACGACCCGGAGAAGCCCCCTGGACGCTGCTTGCCGAGGGGGACCTGTGCCGGTGGGTGGGGAACGGAAGCGTGGCCGGGTCCCGCGCCCGCACGCCGTGGCTCCGCGAAGGCGTGAGCGGCCCACAGCGGCAGATCATCCGGGACTTCGCCGAGTCCCGGTCCAAGGCGCCGAAGGACACCGAGAAGCGGCTGCCCATGCGGCAGCGCGCCGGGATGCCGCGCCACAAGAGGAAGCGCGAGGCTCCGCCGACGCTCAAGCGGAGGACGGTCCGCCGTCGCCCCGCCGTAGGACAGGCCGCGTCCGCGGGGTACCGCGAGGCGCGGCGGCAGACGGCGAAGCCGCACGAGAAGGCGGCACGGCGGCGGGACGCCACCCGCACCTGGCCCAGGCCGGCCGTGCGCGACCACGACGCGATCACTGTCGAGAACTTCCGCCCTGAGTTCCTCGCGGGGACCACCATGGCGTGCAAGGCGGCGGACGCCGCGATCGGCCTTCCTCTTCCGGAACGTACCCGCACCCGCACCGTGTCCGGAGCCGTGCCCCCACGGAAGGGGAACTCCGCCCGCGTGATGTGAGGATTCAACGCCCACGTACACCACCGCCGTTGGCCAGAGGTGCAAGGGCCGCGATCGCGAACGCCCGGCTGTTCGCACGCCGCGCCCGCTCCCAGCCGGCCACGAACAGCGCGACGGACAGCAGCAGTCGGCCTCCGTCCCGGTCCCGGCCGTGTGCCGCACCCGCGCGGGGCGCCGTGGGCGCAGCCGGTGATATCGCGGTGGCACCCGCTGTCCACGAAGTCCGCGGTCACGGACGGTAGGCGAGACGTCGATACGGTCACACCCCGCGATCGTCGCGTGCCGTCCCTGACGAAATACAGGGGTGACGGGGCCCTTACCGGAATGATGATCCGGAAAAGTTGGGCCCGGAGCGGCGGGTGGGGCAAGCGAACGCGCCGATCTCTCGTACAGTTTGCGCCGTGGGATCTCTGCGCAATCCGGTCGGGCCGCTTCCCTCCACCATCTACTGGCGTCGGAGGGCCGTACTGCTGTCCGTACTGGCCCTGTTGGCGTTGCTGATCGCCTGGGTGGTGGTCTCGGGCGGCGGGGGCGGCAGCGACCGTGACAACGGGGCCAACGGCAAGAATCCCGCGCCCTCCATCACTCCGGGACCGTCGAGTTCGGGGCCGGCGATCAGTCAGGCGCCGGGCGGACGCGACGAGTCGGGGGACGGCGGTTCCGACGGCTCAGGTGACTCCGGTGGCTCGTCGTCCGGGTCCGGTGACGACGGGGCCAACGGCGATCCCGCGGACTCCGGTGGCGCCGAGGGGCCGGGCGGCGGTGCCGGGGGCAGTGCGGGTGGTGGCTCCGAGGGCGGTACGTCGGCGGGGGTCGGCGCGGGTGACGCGCTGCCGGCCGGATCGGGGTCCTCGTTGCCCAACTGCACGGCGAACGCGGTGAAGTTCAGTCTGCGCAGTTCCCGCAACGCCTACGAGCCGGGGCAGACACCCACGTTCCTGCTCACCGCGCGGAACATCTCCGGTGGCGACTGCAAGGTCGATCTCGGTCCGGACAACGCGGTGTTGACGATTACTCCGGCGAGTGGCGACGACGCGTACTGGGCGTCGGACGACTGTCCGAAGGGGACGCGGAGCCTGGTGTTCCGGGTGCCGGCGGAGAACAGCATCACCTACACCGTGAAGTGGGACCGCAAGGCGAGCGAGCCGGAGTGCGCGACCCCGAAGGCCGGCGCGGCCGGCGCGGGCACCTACCTGGTGGAGGCGAAGGCGCCGGGCTTCGAGAAGGTGCGGACGTCGTTCGTACTGAAGGCGGACTAGTCGTAACTGCGGGCAGTCGTGCCGCTGGGGCGGCACGGGTGGGCGCACCGGCACCCCGCAAGCGCGGGTAAGCGAACCCACCCCCGGCCCGCAGCTACGCGTTAGACGTACCGCTCGAGGATCGAGCTCTCCGCCAGCCGTGAGAGCCCTTCGCGCACGCTCCGCGCCCGCGCCTCGCCGACCCCGTCCACCGTCTGCAGATCGTCCACGCTGGCGGCGAGCAGCTTCTGCAGCCCGCCGAAGTGCTCCACCAGCCGGTCGATGATCGCGCCCGGCAGCCTCGGCACCTTCGCCAGCAGCCGGAAGCCGCGCGGGGACACCGCCGAGTCCAGCGTCTCGGGTGAGCCGGTGTAACCCAGCGCGCGGGCCACCGTCGGCATTTCCAGCAGCTCCGCGTGCGTGAGCACGTTCAGCTCGTGCAGTGCCTCGTCGACCGTGCGGGAGCGCTTGGCGGTGGGCTCGGGCACGTAGTCCCGTACGACCAGCTCGCGCTCCGGCTCCACGCCCGCGATCAACTCGTCCAGCTGAAGGGCGAGGAGACGGCCGTCGGTGCCCAGTTCGACCACGTATTCGGCGATTTCGGTGGCGATGCGGCGCACCATCTCCAGCCGCTGCGCGACCGCCGAGACGTCCCGGACGGTCACCAGGTCCTCGATCTCCAGCGCCGACAGGGTGCCCGCGACCTCGTCGAGACGGAGCTTGTAGCGCTCCAGGGTGGCCAGCGCCTGGTTGGCGCGGGACAGGATCGCCGCCGAGTCCTCCAGGACCCGGCGGTGGCCGTCGACGTACAGCGCGATCAGGCGCATCGACTGGGAGACGGAGACGACCGGGAAGCCGACCTGCTTGGAGACGCGGTCGGCGGTGCGGTGCCGGGTGCCGGTCTCCTCGGTGGGGATGGTCGGGTCCGGCACCAGTTGGACGCCCGCCCGCAGGATCTTGGACAGGTCGGACGACAGTACGATGCCGCCGTCCAGCTTGCACAGCTCGCGCAGCCGGGTCGCGGTGAACTCGACGTCCAGCACGAAGCCGCCGCTGCACAGTGCCTCGACGGTCTTGTCGGAACCAAGCACGATGAGACCGCCGGTGTTGCCGCGGAGCACGCGCTCCAGGCCGTCACGCAACCCGGTGCCGGGTGCCACGGCGCTCAGCGAGGCGCGCATCAGACCATCGGAACCGGCACTCCCACCGGACTTTCCGGGAGCTGCTGCCCGGTCGTTGGCTGCCACTGCACTCCTCCGGTCGCAGGTTCTGGGGCGCCGTCGTTTCGCACACTCGGTTCGTACGGACGGGCGAGACCTGGGCAAAGTCTACCGGCGGTCCTCCGTCTCCCGGGTGGCCTCTCGCCGACGGGAGCGCGGAAGGACCCGCAGGGCGTCCCCTATGTCCGCCACTTCCAGCACTTTCATGCCCGGCGGGACCTTGCCCGGATCGCCCGGTACCAGGGCGTGCGTGAAGCCCAGACGGTGTGCTTCGGCGAGCCTGCGCTGGACGCCCGTGACCCGTCTCACCTCGCCGGCGAGGCCGACCTCGCCGATCGCGACCAGGTTCTTCGGCAGCGGGGTGTCACTCGCCGCCGACGCCAGCGCGAGCGCGACGGCCAGATCCGCGGCCGGTTCCGAGAGCTTCACCCCGCCCACCGTCGCGGAGTAGATGTCCCTTTTGCCCAAGGCGCTGATCCGGCCGCGCTGTTCCAGCACCGCCAGCATCATCGACACGCGCGAGGTCTCCAGGCCGGATGTGGTGCGCCGGGGCGAGGGGATCTGCGAGTCGACCGTGAGCGCCTGTACTTCGGCGACCAGGGGGCGGCGGCCCTCCAGGGTGACGGTCAGGCAGGTGCCCGGGACCGGTTCGGCACGACGGGTCAGGAAAAGTCCGCTGGGGTCCGCGAGGCCCGTGATGCCCTCGTCGTGCAGCTCGAAGCAGCCGACCTCGTCCGTCGTGCCGTAGCGGTTCTTGACGCCGCGCACCAGGCGCAGGCGCGCGTGCCGGTCGCCCTCGAAGTGCAGGACGACGTCCACCAGGTGCTCCAGCAGACGTGGCCCGGCGATCGCGCCGTCCTTGGTGACGTGGCCCACGAGGAGCGTGGACATCCCGCGCTCCTTGGAGGCCCGGATCAGCGCGCCGGCCACCTCGCGGACCTGGGCCATGCCGCCCGGGGCGCCGTCGATCTCGGGGGACGCCACCGTCTGCACCGAGTCCATGATCAGCAGGGACGGCTTCACCGCGTCCAAGTGACCGAGCACGGCGGACAGATCCGTCTCGGCGGCGAGATACAGGTGGTCGTCGATGGCGTGGATGCGGTCGGCGCGCAGCCGGACCTGGCTCGCCGACTCCTCCCCGGTGACGTACAGCGTGCGGTGTTCTTCGCTCGCCGCCTTGGCCGCCACGTCCAGCAGCAGCGTGGACTTGCCCACGCCCGGCTCACCCGCGACCAGCACCACCGCGCCGGGCACGAGGCCGCCGCCCAGCACGCGGTCCAGCTCGGGCACGCCGGTGGAACGGGCGGTGGCCTGACGGCCGTCGACCTGGCCGATGGGCAGGGCGGAGGTGGTGACCCGGCCGGGCGCCGTCGTACGGACCGCGGGCGTGCCGTACTCCTCGATCGTCCCCCAGGCCTGGCACTCGGGGCAGCGGCCGAGCCACTTGGCCGTCTGCCAGCCGCACTCGGTGCAGCGGTAGGACGGTCGGTCCTTGGTGGTCTTGGTACGGGCAGCCATGCGGAAAAGGTAACGGCACGCACTGACAATGGGACCGCGACGCCCTTGTCCGTCGCACGGGGCCGGGCATTCCGGCCCCTCCGGGGATCGAGGACGAGGCCGTTCGGGCCGAAGCGGGGCCCGGGTCGGCAGCCCCGGAGGACGGGGCGGCTCACGGGCGGCGAAAGGTTCCTGCCCGATAAGCGAAAGGTTCCTGTCCCCGATAGAGGGATCGTTTCACCCGTACGGATTAAAAGTGCGCAGGGCTCCGGAAGACGCCGCCCCGCGCCGCCTACGGTCGCCGGATGACGAGCAGCGGCCCGGAGACCTCGACCCGCACGACCGGAACCCACCGGACGCACCGGGAAGTGCGCGACCGCGGGGCCGCGCGCACGCTGGCCCAGTGGCCGACCACCCGCTACGAGTCCCATCTGGACGGCCTGTTCACCTACTGCCTGTCCGTGCTGTGCGACCACGACGCGGCGACCGCCGCCCTGGCCGACGCCCTCGTGCTCGCGGAGCGCCGCGGCCGGCACGTCCCCGACGAGCTCGGGAGCCGCAGGGCCTGGCTGTACGCCCTGGCCCGCTGGGCGTGTCTGCGCGAGCTGGCCGAGGCCAGGCAGAAACGCCGGGCCACCCACGCCGTGGGCCGCGCCGGCCGGCGGCGGGCGGCCGGGACCGCCCCCGTCCCGGCCGTCTCCGAGGACGTCCGGGAGCAGCGCCGCCGCGAACTGGCCGAGCTGGCCTGGCCGGAGGCCGCCGGCACCACGCCCGAGCAGCGCGAGGTGCTCGAACTCGCCGTGCGCCACCGCCTCGCCGCCCACGAGGTCGCCGCCGTGCTCGGCATGCAGCCGGACGCCGCGCGTGAGCTGCTCGCCGCCGCGGCCTGCGAGGTGGAACGCACCCGCGCGGCGCTCGCCGTCGTCGAGGCCGGCGCCTGCCCGGGCGTGGCGCACCTCACCGGCGACCGGCGGCTCGTGCTCAGCGCGACCCTGCGCCGCGAACTCGTCCGGCACGTCGACGACTGCCCGCGCTGCCGCCGTACCGCCGAGCGGGCCGTTCCCGGCCGCTGGCCCGGCACCAGCGTCACACCGGACGCGCTGCCCGTCCTTCCGGCGCCCGGAGCGGCCCTGCACGCCGCCATGGCGCACCACCCACGCGCGCGCGGCGCCGCGCCCCGCTTCGACCGGCGCGGCTTCCCGATGGACCCCAAGGACCGCGTCGCCCGGCGGGACCGGCTGCGCGCGCGTGCCGTCACGACGACGGTCGTCGCCACCGTCGTCGCCGCGCCGGTGTTCGCCCTGTGGGCCGCGTACCGCGGCACCCCGGTGGGCGAGGCCCAGGACGGCCGCTCGGCCTCCGCGCGGGAGGAGGGCGGGCCCCTCGACCTCGACGGCGGGGGAGCGGGCGGCTACGAGAACACCGGCAACGCGAGCACCCGGCCCGGAACCGGATTCGGTGAGAACGGCGAGCCGGACGTGTCCGTGGAGGTCGTGGGCGTCGCCGGAGCCGGGCACGAGGGCGCCGCCGCTGTGGGCGTCACGGCCGACCACAGCGGCGACACCACGCTGATCACCCTGACCGCGACGGGTGCCGAACCGGTCCGCTGGTCGGTGTCGACGGGAGCGTCCTGGCTCTATCCGAGCCGGTCGTCGGGCACGCTCGCGCCCGGCGAGTCGGTGACGGTCAGGGTGTACGTCGACCAGCTGCGCGAGCCGTCCGGCCACTGGAGCGCGACCGTGGCGATCTCGCCCGCCGGTTCCGTCGTGACCATCGACGGCTACGGCCCCGTACCCCCCACCCCGGGCAGCGGCTCGCCCTCCGGGCACCCCGGCGGCCCGGGCACCGGGCACCCCGGCACGCCGGGCGACCCGCCGTCGTCGCCCGGCCCGGAGCCGACGCCCACCACACCGGCGCCCGCACAGCCCACGCCGGGCGACCCGCCGTCCTCACCCGGCCCGGACCCCACGACGGGCGGCCCGACACCCACCGGCCCCACCCCCTCCGCCCCGGTGACGACCGGCCCGCAGGACTCGCCTTCGCCCACGGGGGGCGACGCCCCGAGCCCGGCCCCGTCCCCCTAGAAGATCTTCATCGATCTTCTAGGGGCGTCGGGCGGGGTCCGCCGGATGCGGGGCCAGCAGGGGAAGCTGCGAGGCCAGCCGTTCCTCGCACAGCTCGACCAGGCGGTCGTAGCCCGCCTTGCCCATCAGCTCGGTCAGCTCCGCGCGGTAGGAGACGTACACCGGGTCCCCGGCGCCATGCGCCGAGGTGGCCGAGGTGCACCACCAGTGCAGGTCGTGGCCGCCCGGGCCCCAGCCCCGGCGGTCGTACTCGCCGATCGACACCTGCAGCACGCGCGTGTCGTCGGGCCGGTCGATCCAGTCGTAGGTCCGCCGGACGGGCAGCTGCCAGCACACGTCCGGCTTGGTCTCCAGCGGCTCCCGGCCCTCCTTCAGGGCGAGGATGTGCAGCGAGCAGCCCATGCCGCCCGCGAAGCCCGGCCGGTTCTGGAAGATGCACGAGCCCTGGAACGGGCGGGTCTGACGGTCGCCGTCCTCGTCCTGTGAGACCCAGCCGTTCTTCGTGCCCTCCGCGTGGTGCTGCCAGATGTCCGGTGTGAGCCTCGCCACATGCCCGGCGACCCGCTTCTCGTCGTCCTCGTCCGAGAAGTGGGCCCCCAGGGTGCAGCAGCCGTCGTCCGCGCGGCCCGCCTGGATGCCCTGGCAGCCGCTGCCGAAGATGCAGTTCCAGCGAGAGGTCAGCCAGGTCAGATCGCAGCGGAAGACCTGCTCGTCGTCCGCCGGATCAGGAAACTCCACCCACGCGCGGGCGAAGTCGAGCCCCTTCTCGTCGTTCACCGGTGCCGTTCCCGGCGTCCGTGTTGCTGTCACCCGCGAAGAACCCTCGGCCAGTCCGGCCTTCTTGTCCCTCTTGGCCTTCTTGTCCGTCTTTTCGTCCTTCGCCTTTTTCGTCTTTGGCACCTGTCCAGGGTAAGTGGCCCACACCCCCGCCGGGACCGGCTCGACCACCGCGGACGGGGCATCACACCGCGCGGCGGGCAGTAGCGTTCCGTACATGAGACTCGGTGTCCTCGACGTGGGTTCGAACACGGTGCATCTGCTGGTGGTGGACGCGCACCCCGGCGCGCGCCCGCTGCCCGCGCACTCGCACAAGGCGGAACTGCGCCTCGCCCAGCTCCTCGACGACGACGGGGCCATCGGCCCCGACGGGGTCGACAGGCTCGTCGCGGTCGTCCGCGACGCGCTTCAGGCGGCCGAGGACAAGGGCGTCGAGGAACTGCTGCCGTTCGCGACCTCCGCGGTGCGCGACGCGTACAACGCCGACGACGTCCTCACGCGCGTGCGCGAGGAGACCGGGGTCGAGCTGCAGGTGCTCAGCGGCGACGAGGAGGCCCGGCTCACCTTCCTCGCGGCCCGCCGCTGGTTCGGCTGGTCGGCCGGGAAACTGCTCGTCATCGACATCGGCGGCGGCTCCCTGGAGGTCGCCTACGGCATGGACGAGGAGCCCGACGCCACGGCGTCCCTGCCGCTCGGCGCCGGCCGCCTCACCGCCGCCCGGCTGCCCGGAGACCCGCCCGAGCCGGACGACGTCCGCGCGCTGCGCCGCCACGTCCGCACCGAGATAGCCCGCACGATCGGGGAGTTCAGCCGCTTCGGCGCGCCCGACCACGTGGTGGCCACCTCCAAGACCTTCAGGCAGCTCGCCCGCATCGCCGGCGCCCCCGGCTCCGCCGAGGGCCCGTACGTCCAGCGCGAGCTGAAGCGGGAGTCCCTGGAGGGCTGGGTGCCCAGGCTCGCCGCCATGCGCGCCGCCGAGCGAGCCGAACTGCCCGGCGTCTCCGAGGCCCGCGCGGGCCAGCTGGTCGCCGGGGCCCTGGTCGCGGAGGGCGCCATGGACCTGTTCGGCGTGGAACGCCTGGAGATCTGTCCCTGGGCCCTGCGGGAGGGCGTGATCCTCCGCAGGCTGGACCACATGGGACAGGGGTAGCGGCCCTCGCCTATGGCAAACACCACAACGGGGAACGGGCACCCCGCATCCACCCGGCCCCACCCCGTAATCTGAGGCTCGTGGCAGAACCAAGGGACGTAGTCCGCATCCCGGATGCGAAGGTCGCCCTGTCGACGGCCTCCGTCTACCCGGAGTCGACGGCGACGGCCTTCGAGATGGCCGCGCGCCTCGGGTACGACGGCGTCGAGGTCATGGTGTGGACCGATCCGGTCAGCCAGGACATCGAGGCCCTGCGAAGACTCAGCGACTACCACCGCATCCCCGTCCTGGCCGTCCACGCGCCCTGCCTGCTCATCACGCAGCGCGTGTGGTCCACCGATCCCTGGACCAAGCTCCAGCGGGCCCAGGCCGCGGCCGAGAAGCTCGGCGCCGGCACGGTCGTCGTCCATCCCCCCTTCCGCTGGCAGCGGCAGTACGCCCGCGACTTCGTGGAGGGCGTCTGGCGGATGGCGAACGAGACCGATGTGCGGTTCGCCGTCGAGAACATGTACCCCTGGCGCTACCGCGACCGCGAGATGCTCGCGTACGCCCCCGACTGGGACGTCACCAAGGAGGACTACCGCCACTTCACGATCGACCTCAGCCACGCCTCGACCGCCCGCACGGACGCCCTGCAGATGATCGACCGCATGGGCGACCGCCTCGGCCACGTCCACCTCGCCGACGGCAAGGGCTCCGCCAAGGACGAGCACCTGGTGCCCGGCCGTGGTGACCAGCCCTGCGCCGAGGTGCTGGAGCGCCTGGCGTCGAGTGGCTTCGACGGTCATGTCGTCATCGAGGTCAACACCCGCCGGGCCATGTCGAGCGCGGAGCGCGAGGCCGACCTGGCCGAGGCGCTGGAGTTCACCCGTCGGCACCTGTCCTCCGCCGCCTCCGCGATCGAGGTGCCGCGGCGATGACCGGCCGCACCGCGAGCGACGGCCCGGACGCCCCCGCGCGGGGCGACGGCACTTCCGCGCGGGGCGACGGCACCGTCCGGCGCCGCGGCCGTCCGCCTCGTACGGAATCGGCCGGCACCCGGGACCGCATCCTCGACGCGGCCCGCGAGGAGTTCTCGCTGCGCGGGTACGAGAAGACGTCCGTCCGGGGCATCGCCAAGTCGGCCGGGGTCGACTCCGCGCTGGTGCACCACTACTTCGGCACCAAGGAGCAGGTGTTCGAGGCCGCAGTGGAGGTCGCCTTCGCGCCGGCGTTCACCGCGCGGGACACGATCCTCGACGGTCCCGTCGAGGAGGCCGGCGAGCGGATGACCCGGATGATCATCGGGCTCTGGGAGAGCCCGGTCACCCGGGCCCCGCTGCTCGCGATCGTCCGCTCCGCCGTGAACAACGAGATCGCGGCCGGTGTCTTCCGCCGTCTGGTCGCCAGCCAGCTGCTGCGCCGGATCGCCGGACAGCTCGACGTTCCGGACGCGGAACTGCGCGCCGAGCTGGCCGCCGCCCAGCTGGTCGGCATCGCGATGATCCGGTACGTGATCAAGGTGGAGCCGCTGGCCTCGGCGGACGCCGAGCAGATCATCGGGCGGGTGGCGCCGGTGGTGCAGGGGCACCTCACCGGGCGCTGAGATCCCCGGCGACCTCCCGCGTCCACTGAGACATTCATCCCGCATTACGGACGCCTCGTCCCACTTGGTGAATGAGCGGCGTACGCTCGACGACAGTCATAACTCTCCGAAGGAGCGAGCGACGATGCCCGAGCTGAGGTCCCGCACAGTCACCCACGGCCGCAATATGGCGGGCGCCCGCGCCCTTATGCGCGCCTCCGGTGTACCGGGCGCGGACATCGGCCGCAAGCCGATCATCGCGGTCGCCAACAGCTTCACGGAGTTCGTCCCCGGCCACACCCACCTCGCCCCGGTCGGCCGGATCGTCAGCGAGGCGGTGACGGCGGCCGGCGGCATCCCGCGCGAGTTCAACACCATCGCCGTCGACGACGGCATCGCGATGGGCCACGGCGGCATGCTCTACTCCCTGCCCTCCCGCGACCTGATCGCGGACAGCGTGGAGTACATGGTCGAGGCACACCGCGCGGACGCCCTGATCTGCATCTCCAACTGCGACAAGATCACCCCGGGCATGCTCAACGCCGCCCTGCGGCTGAACATCCCGACGGTCTTCGTCTCCGGCGGCCCCATGGAGTCCGGCCGCGCCACCCTGGTCGACGGCACGGTCCGCACGCTGGACCTGATCGACGCCATGGTCGAGGCGGCCAACGACAAGACCTCCGACGAAGACGTCCTGCGCATCGAGGAGAACGCCTGCCCGACCTGCGGCAGCTGCTCCGGCATGTTCACCGCCAACTCGATGAACTGCCTGACCGAGGCCATCGGCCTCTCCCTCCCGGGCAACGGCTCGGTCCTGGCCACCCACACCGCCCGCAAGGCGCTCTACGAGAACGCCGCGCACACGGTCATGGACATCACCCGCCGCTACTACGAGCAGGACGACGACTCGGTCCTGCCCCGCAACATCGCCACCCCCGCGGCCTTCGAGAACGCCATGGCCCTGGACATCGCGATGGGGGGCTCCACCAACACGATCCTGCACCTGCTGGCCGCCGCCCAGGAGGGCGAGGTCCCCTTCGGCCTCACCGAGATGGACGCCCTCTCGCGCCGGGTCCCCTGCCTGGCCAAGGTCGCGCCCAACGTCGCCAAGGACCGCACGTACTACATGGAGGACGTGCACCGCGCGGGAGGCATCCCCGCCCTGCTGGGCGAGCTGCACCGCGCGGGCCTGCTCAACGAGGACGTCCACTCGGTCCACAGCCCGTCCCTGGCCGACTGGCTGAAGACCTGGGACATCCGCGGCGGCTCCCCCTCCCAGGAGGCGGTGGAGCTCTGGCACGCGGCCCCGGGATGCGTGAGGTCGGCGGAGGCCTTCTCCCAGTCCGAGCGCTGGGACTCCCTGGACGAGGACGCCGAGGGCGGCTGCATCCGCTCCGCCGAGCACGCCTACTCCAAGGACGGCGGTCTGGCGGTGCTGCGCGGCAACCTCGCCGTCGACGGCTGCGTCGTGAAGACGGCGGGCGTCGACGAGTCCATCTGGACGTTCGAGGGCCCGGCGGTCGTCTGCGAGTCGCAGGACGAGGCCGTCGAGAAGATCCTCACCAAGCAGGTCAAGGAGGGCGACGTCGTCGTCATCCGCTACGAGGGCCCCAAGGGCGGCCCCGGCATGCAGGAGATGCTCTACCCGACGTCGTACCTGAAGAGCCGCGGCCTCGGAAAGGCCTGCGCCCTGATCACCGACGGCCGCTTCTCCGGCGGCACGTCCGGCCTGTCCATCGGCCACGCCTCCCCGGAGGCGGCCTCGGGCGGCACCATCGCCCTGGTCGAGGACGGCGACCGCATCCGCATCGACATCCCGAGCCGCTCGATCGAGCTCCTGGTCGACGAGGCCGAGCTGACCCGCCGCGAGCAGGCCCTGGACGGCCGGTACGCCCCGAAGAACCGCGACCGCAAGGTCTCCGCCGCCCTGAAGGCGTACGCGGCGATGGCGACCAGCGCGGACAAGGGCGCGGTGCGGGACGTCAGCAAGCTGGGCTGACCCGCGTCCGCGAAGGGCCGCCTCCGTCATGCGGGAGCGGCCCTTTCGGCTACCAGGCGCCCGGATCCCGCCCGCCCACGGTGAACACGGTCCCGTCGGGCGCGGACGCGTAGACGTGCCCGTGCGCGATCACCGGCCGCGGCAGCGCGGCGGCGACCCGTCCGGCCGTCCCGAGCCGGGGTGCTGTCTGCCCGGCCGGCCGCCCCGTCGACGCGTCCATGGCCAGCAGCCGCCCGTCGGGGGCGGTGACGTACACATGACGGCCGTCGGAGACGGGGTCGGAGCCGCGGGCCAGGCCTGTTTCCACGTGCCACAGCTGTTTCCGCGCCTTCACGTCGACGGCGACGAGGGATCCGCCCGAACCCATCAGATGGACCACGTTCCCGTGGGCGGTGCCGTGCCCCTGTTCGAGGGGGGCGGGCAGCGCGGTTCGACGCGTGGTCTCCGTGCTCGGGTGATAGGCGACAACGGCTTCCGTGTCGCCGTAGATCCTGTCGGCGGAGGTGAGGAAGACCGTTTCCCCGTTCGTACCGACGGGCTCCAGCTCCCCTTCGAGCCGAGTGTCCCAGCGCACGTCTCCGGTGCCCGGATCCACCGCTGTGACGCGCGTGCCGGACCCGTCGTCGGACGGGCTCGTCGCGTATGCCAGGGAGTCACCGGCGAAGAAGACGAAACGCGGCGCCTTGTGGCCGGGGAGACGGTGGCTCCACCTGGTCTCACCCGAAGCGCCGTCCACCCCGGTCACCGTGCCGTCGGCCCCCGTCAGCAGCAGCGTGTCCCCGGCGGACTCGAGTCCGCCGTACGCGGGAACCTTCCGCTGCCAGAGCGTCTTGCCGGAGACAGGGTCGAGCGCCTCCAGATGTCCGCCCTGTGTGGGCAATGACTGGACGAGACCGCCCGCCACGGTCGGCGTCCGGCTTCCTTCCGAGCGGGCGACGGCGTGCCGCCACAGCAGCCGGCCGTCGGACGGATCGAGGGCGAAGACATGCCCGGTCTGCGCGCAGAGCAGTTTCCCGGCACCGTAGGAACACCGGGGGATGCCGTCCCCGCCGTTCCCGGACCTCGGCGTCACCCACGGACCGAACCCGGCCGACGTGGTCCGTGGCGCGCGATCGGTCTTCGGCACGGCGCTGTCGCCGCCGTTCAGCTGAACGGCGGCCAGCGCGGCGATGACCGCCAGCCCGACGGCACCGGCGCCGAGAACGGCCCGTCGGCCCCCGCGTCTCCTGCCCTTCTCCTTCTTCTCCGTCTCCGTGACCTGTGCTTTCGGCTTGGGTGGATCCCCTGCGCGCTGTGCCGGTATGAACGCCTGCGTGTCGTACGACGCCGCCACCGAGCGCAGCTCCCGCATCAACTCGTCCGGTGTGGGCCGGTCCTCGGGTTCCTTGGCCAGGCAACGCAGGATGAGCGGCGCGAGTTCGTCCGGTACGCCGGCCACGTCGGGCTCGTCGTGCACGACCTGGTAGGCGACCACATACGGGCTGTCCGAGTCGAAGGGTCCGCGCCCGGTCGCCGCGTGCACCAGCACGGACCCCAGTGCGAAAACGTCGGCAGCGGGCCCCACTTCTCGCGGCCGGCGGAACTGCTCGGGTGCCATGAAGGGCGGTGTGCCGATCAACTTGCCGGTCTCGGTCCGTAGTTCACTGTCCGTCGGCCGGGAAATGCCGAAGTCGATGACCTTGGGCCCGTCGTCGGCGAGCAGTACGTTGCTCGGCTTCAGGTCCCGGTGGACGACCCCGACCCGGTGTATGTCGCGCAGCGCCTCGGCCAGTCCCGCCATCAGCCGACGCACTTCAGCGGGCGCCATCGGGCCGTTCCGCTTCACCTGATCGGCGAGGGTCGGGCCGGGGATGAACAGGGTGGCCATCCATGGCCGCTCAGCCTCGGGATCCGCATCGACCACGGGCGCGGTGAAGGCACCGCTCACCCTGCGAGCCGCACCCACCTCCTGCCGGAACCGTCCCCTGAACTCGGGATCTCTGGCGAACTCGGCATGCACGACCTTCACCGCGAGCTTCATGCCCGAGGTGCTTCGGGCCAGGTGTACGACCCCCATGCCACCGGAGCCGAGACGCGCTTCCAGGCGGTAGTGGCCGGAGTACTCGGGAAGTTCCACTTCCGTGCTCGCTCCGGTGTTCTGCTGTGGCGCCATGGGAACACCCCCGTGCTGTTCGTCCGCGCGCGCGACGCACGGAGCCTAGTGGATTACTCGTACGGGACAGAGGCGGCTTGCTAGCCTGCGTGTTCCTCAACCACACAGATGTGCGTGGTGGGTTCGGGGGAATCAACGGGGCCCATGACAACCATGGGATTCAACGGGGGAGTCAAGCATGGCTGTTGACCGTATCGAAGAGAACGAGGCCGGTTCCGTGTCGGAGGCCGGTGCCACCGGAGAGGTCACGACCGCCGATCTGCGCTACTACTCGGTCGCCCCGGGCGTCCGTCTGAACGTGCGCAGTGGTCCCGGCACCGGCTACACCGTCGTCCGTGTCCTGGCCGAGGGGGCGAAGGTGCCGATCTTCTGCCAGACGCCGGGCAGCACGGTGACGGGCCCGTACGGCACGTCGAGCATCTGGGACAACATCGACAACGGCGAGTTCGTCTCCGACACGTACGTGCACACCGGCCGCGACGGTTACTTCCGTCCGCGGTGCTCCTTCTGATCCGTCTCGACCACCGCAGAGGGAGCCTTCACGACATCGGCACGAGGGCCGAGGCCGCCGTCAGCTCCTGCTCGGTCGCCCCGGGCGTCCGTCCGAACGTGCGCAGCGGTCCCGGCACCGGCTGTGCGATCGTGCGTGTCCTGCCCGAGGGCGCCAAGGTCGCGATCAACTCCCAGACGCCCGGCACCTCGGTGTCGGGTCCGTACGGCACCTCGAACATCCGGGACAACATCGGCAACGGCCAGTACGTCTCCGACACCTACGTGGGCACCGGCAGCGACGGGTACGTGGCTCCCCGCTGCTGAGGAGACGGAAGTCCCCGGCCCACCGGATCCGGGGTCGGGCATCCTGTGGGTGTTCGGGCGGCGGCTGAAACGCTTCCGGCTGCGGGCGGGGCTGGAGCGCGCCGAGATCGGGTCGCGGACGGGCTGCTCGCCGTCCACGATCGCCTCGTACGAGCAGGGCGGACGCGTACCGCCGCCCCGGTTCATCGACATGGCGGACGAACTCCTCGACGCGAGCGGCGTCCTGCTGGAGATCAAGGACGAGGTCGCGCGGTCCCAGTTCCCGGCGTTGAAGGGCGCGACGGAGCTGACGTGGGTCACGAGCACCCACAGCAGCGGTGAGGGTGGCGACTGCGTCGAGGTGGCCGCCTCCTCCCACACGGTCCGTGTACGGGACTCCAAGGACGTCGCCCGCCCCGGGCCGGCCGTTGGCCGGAACGCCTGGGGGACGTTCGTCGGGTACGCCGTCGAAGGGATCCGCTGAGCCGTCGTCGTACGACCGTGCCCCGGGGCTTCGTCCGGAGCCGCAGGGCACGGTCGTGCACGACCGGCCCGCGGCGGGGGCCCGGCAGGGGAGGGGGACCCGCATGCGTACATGGGGGAGGAGTCACAATCGACTGGTGAGCGCAGTAGAGAACGACCCGAGCGGCACCCCCGCCGGCCCGCAGCCCGAGCCCATCCGCTTCTTCGGCACCACCTGGGTCGACCACTCCGGTGGCTACACCGCCCGCCGCGTCGGCGTCGCCGTCGGCTCCCTCGCCACCGCGGCAGCCGCCTGCCTCGTCCTGCGCATCGCCTACGACGGGCTCCGGATCGCCGACGTCGGCAGCTTCGTCTCGCTGCTCATGGTCGTGATGTTCGCGATCTGCAGCTCGCTCGCCTTCCGCCACACCTGGTCCGCCTTCACCACCCGCCCCGATCCCGACCGCCAGGCGTCCCTGCGCGGCCTGCTGGCCATCGGCTTCGTCGGCTCGCTCCTCGCCTACTTCCTCCGCACCTTCACCGAGGCCCCGGGCGAGAAGCTCCACCGCGCCGAGTACGACAAGGCCCGCGAGGACTACGAGAAGCGCACCACCCGCCGCACGGGCAACCCGTCGAAGAAGCGCCGCCGTTAGGGGCTGCCCGACGGATCGGGCGTATGGCAAACCCTGGTGACTTCCGGGCGGACGCTGCGGCCCTCGGGATCCACAGGGATGCTGTTGGTCAATCCCGTCACAGGACACTGATGGGAGCGATTCTCCAAGCGGCGCGCCGCCCGTGCGCCGCTCTGCCTGGAGAATCGCTCCCATCGCCGTCTGCGCGGCATGTCCCGGCAGCCGCTCGTACTCCCCGAAAACCGCCTGCGTGCCGAAGCCGCCCGGTCACCATGGCCGTATGACGACACCCGGAGTCGACCACCTCACCCGAGCCCACTCCTTCAACGCGGCCGCCGCCCAGTACGCCGCCAACCGCCCCTCCTACCCACCCGCCCTCTTCGACGCGATCGAGGAGCTGACCGGCCGCCCCCTCGCCGGCGCCCGGGTCGTGGACGTCGGAGCCGGTACGGGCATGGCGACCGCCCGCCTGCACGAGCGCGGCGCCGACGTGATCGCCGTCGAGCCCGGTGAGGGCATGGCAGCCGAGTTCCGGCGCACCCTCCCCGACGTGCCGGTCGTCCGGGGCGACGGAAACGCCCTCCCCCTCGCCGACCACCGCGCCGACCTCCTCACCTACGCCCAGGCCTGGCACTGGACCGACCCGGCCCATGCCGTCCCGGAGGCGGTGTGCGTGCTGCGGCCGGGCGGCGCGCTCGCCCTGTGGTGGAACACCAGCGCGGACGACGTGCCGTGGATCGCGGAGGCGTCCGCACGCGCCGACCGCCACTTCGGCCTCGACCTCTCTGCCGAGAAGCACAACATCCACGCGCGTGTCGCCGACCCCACGGGCCGCCTCGACTTCGTCCGCCGCGTCGTCCGCTGGAGCCGTCGCGTCCCCCTCGATATCCACCTGGCCAACATCGGCAGCCACTCGGTCTTCCTGACCCAGGGCGCGGAACGCGGCGCCGCCTACCTCGCCGAGGAGCGACGGCACGTCCTGGAGGTCTTCCCGGACGGGATCGTCGAAGAGACCTACGACGTCGTCCTCCTCCTCGCCACCACACCCCCGACCCCGACGGCTTGACGCCTCCCCGGACCCGGGAGGAGTATTCATCACATGATGAATTACTCTCCCCGGCCACCGGAGGAACCGGCCGTCCACGCCCAGGACCTCACCGTCGTCCGAGGCTCCCGCACCGTCCTGCGCGGCCTCGACTTCACCGTCCCGCGCGGCCGGATCACCGGCCTCCTCGGCCCCTCCGGCTGCGGCAAGTCGACCCTGATGCGGGCCGTCGTCGGCACCCAGGCCAAGGTCACCGGCACCCTGGACGTCCTCGGCAGCCCCGCCGGCCACCCCGCCCTGCGCACCCGCATCGGCTACGTCACCCAGGCGCCCTCCGTCTACGACGACCTGACCGTCCGCCAGAACCTCGACTACTTCGCCGCGATCCTCGACCCCGGCCGAGCAGCCGCCGACCGCCGCCACGAGAACGTCACCCGGGCCATCGCCGACGTCGACCTCGCCACCCACGCCGACGCCCTCGCCGGCCATCTCTCCGGCGGCCAGCGCAGCCGCGTCTCCCTCGCCGTGGCCCTTCTGGGCACCCCCGAGCTCCTGGTCCTCGACGAACCCACCGTCGGCCTCGACCCGGTCCTGCGCCGCGACCTGTGGCAGCTCTTCCACACCCTCGCCACCGAACGCGGCACCACCCTCCTGATCTCCTCCCACGTCATGGACGAGGCCGAGCGCTGCCACCGTCTCCTGCTCATGCGCGCGGGCGGGATCCTCGCCGACGACACCCCCGACGCCCTGCGCACCCGCACCGGCTCCGACACCGTCGAGGCGGCCTTCCTCCACCTGGTCGACGAGGCGATCGCGGCAGGCCGTACGAAGGAGACGACCCGATGAGCACGACCACCCCCGCCCCGACGCGCGCCCTCGACGCCTCCCGCACCACCGCCACCGCCGCCCGGGTCCTGCGCCAGCTCCGCCACGACCCGCGCACCATCGCGCTGATGGTCCTCATCCCCTGCGTGATGCTGTTCCTGCTCCGTTACGTCTTCGACGGCAGCGCGCGCACCTTCGACAACATCGGTGCCTCACTCCTCGGGATCTTCCCGCTGATCACGATGTTCCTGGTCACCTCGATCGCCACCCTGCGCGAACGCACCTCCGGCACCCTCGAACGCCTCCTCGCCATGCCGCTGGGCAAGGGCGACCTCATCGCCGGCTACGCCCTCGCCTTCGGCACCCTGGCGATCGTCCAGTCCGCCCTCGCCACGGGCCTCGCCGTCTGGTTCCTCGGCCTCGACGTCACCGGCAGCCCCTGGCTGCTCCTGCTGATCGCCCTGCTCGACGCGCTCCTCGGCACGGCCCTCGGCCTCTTCGTCTCGGCCTTCGCGGCCTCCGAATTCCAGGCGGTCCAGTTCATGCCGGCGGTGATCTTCCCCCAGCTCCTCCTCTGCGGCCTCTTCGCCCCACGCGAGAACATGCACCCGGTCCTGGAGGCCGTCTCCGACGCCCTCCCCATGTCCTACGCGGTCGACGGCATGAACGAGGTCCTGAAGCACACCGACATGACCGCCGCCTTCGTCCGCGACACCGCGATCGTCGCGGGCTGCGCGCTGCTGGTCCTGACCCTGGGCGCGGCCACCTTGAAACGCCGAACGCAATAACCACCCCGCCCTCCACCCGCGGGCAGTCGTGCCGCTGGGGCGGCACGGGTGGGCGCGGACGGCACCCCACAAGCAGGGCGAGCGACACCCACCCCCGGCCCCCACCCACCCCAGTCCCCCGAACGACATCCCGCCCACCGGACGCCCCACCCCCACCCGCCCCGGGGATGCGAGGATGCCCCCAGGACGACGCACCCCCGGAGGGCACCCCCAGCCATGACCCAGAAAGTCGCAGTCCTCGGCACCGGAAAAATCGGCGAAGCCCTGCTCAGCGGAATGATCCGCGCCGGCTGGGCCCCCACCGACCTCCTCGTCACCGCCCGCCGCCAGGAACGAGCCGACGAACTCCGCACCCGCTACGGAGTCACCCCGGTCTCCAACCAGGAAGCCGCCAAGACCGCCGACACCCTGATCCTCACGGTCAAACCGCAGGACATGGGCACCCTCCTCGACGAACTCGCCCCCCACGTCCCCGCCGACCGCTTGGTCATCAGCGGCGCCGCAGGCATCCCCACCGCCTTCTTCGAGGACCGCCTCGCCTCCGGCACCCCGGTCGTCCGCGTCATGACCAACACCCCCGCCCTCGTCGACGAGGCCATGTCGGTCATCTCCGCCGGTACCCACGCCACCGCCGACCACCTCACGCACACCGAGGAGATCTTCGGCGCCGTCGGCAAGACGCTCCGTGTCCCCGAGTCCCAGCAGGACGCCTGCACCGCCCTCTCCGGCTCCGGCCCGGCGTACTTCTTCTACCTGGTCGAAGCCATGACCGACGCCGGCATCCTGCTCGGCCTGCCCCGCGACAAGGCCCACGACCTGATCGTCCAGTCCGCGATCGGCGCCGCGACGATGCTCCGTGACAGCGGCGAACACCCCGTCAAGCTCCGCGAGAACGTCACCTCCCCCGCCGGCACCACCATCAACGCCATCCGCGAACTCGAGAACCACGGCGTACGAGCCGCCCTCATCGCCGCCCTCGAAGCCGCCCGCGACCGCAGCCGCGAACTCGCGAGCGGCACCAAGGACTGACGACGGCGCCGCCCCCGCAGGGGGCGGTCACCCCATGGCGTCCACGACCTCCTCGGTCGTCACGACCTGTGCGAAACCGCCCCCGCGCCTACCGGGCCGCGTTCAGCACGGGCGCCCCGGTATCCGAGCCCGCCGGCAACAAGCCGATCGCCCGATAAGCGGCATCCACGGTCGGTCGGGCCATGCCCCGCGCCCGCTCCGCACCATCCCGCAGCACCCCCTCCACATAGCCGGGATCCGCGCACAACTCCTTGTGCCTCTCCCGCACCGGCCTCAGGACCTCGACCACCGCCTCCGCGGTGTCCCTCTTCAGATCCCCGTACGACTCATATACACCGGCCAACGCCTCCGGGTTCCCGCCCGAGCACGCGGCAAGGATCTCCAGCAGATTCGCCACCCCCGGCCGGGACTCCCTGTCGTAGACGACGTCCCGCCCGCTGTCGGTCACCGCCCGCATGACCTTCTTCCGCGCCACGTCCGGCTCGTCCAGCAAATAGACGATTCCCGGCCCTGTGTCGTCGCTCTTACCCATCTTCGACATCGGGTCCTGCAAATTCATCACCCGCGCCGCCACCGACGGATTCGTCGCCCGCGGCACCACGAACGTGTGCCCGTACCGCTGGTTGAACCGCACCGCGAGATCCCGCGCCAGCTCCACGTGCTGCGTCTGGTCGTGCCCGACCGGCACCTCGTCCGTCCCGTACGCCAGGATGTCGGCCGCCATCAATACCGGATACGTCAGCAGCGACAACCGCACGCTCCCACCCCGCCGCTGCTCCCGCGCCGCCTTCTCCTTGTACTGGATCATCCGCCGCATCTCACCGTCCGTGGCCACGCACTCCAGCAGGTACGACAGCCGGGCGTGCTCGTCCACATGGCTCTGCACGAACACCGTGCACAGCGCCGGATCCAGCCCGGACGCCAGCAGCAGCGTCGCCGCCTGCCGGCTCAGCCTGCGCACCCGCGCGGGATCGTGGTGCACGGTCAGCGCGTGCAGATCGACGACGCAGAACAGCGCGTCCGCCTGGTGCTGGTCGACCGAGGCCCACTGCCGCATGGCCCCCAGGTAGTTCCCCAGCGTCAGATGCCCGGTCGGCTTGATCCCACTGAAGACCCGTGTCATCTCTTCTCCGTCTCCGGTCCGAGACCGCCGTCCCCGGCCGGCCGCCCCTCGGAGTCCTGAAGGGAGAAACAGAAACGGCCGCCGAGACGGCGGCCGTTGAGTGCATACGTCAGGGGGCGGCCGCCGTCAGGCGGCCCGCCAGCACTGGCTGTACGTACGCGTGGTCATACGGATCAGAGTACGCCCCGGGGTGGGACGAGGCAGCGAGTTGACACGACCCGGCCGCATCCGTACTGTTCTCCGAGTTGTCCGACGTGAGCGCCGACTCCGGTCGGTCCCCGGACAGCCATTCCGCAAGTGCCATCACTGTTCGAGACAGCAGTCTGTCTGCTGTCACGTCCTTGGCATGTGTATTCGCGAAATGAGGAATCCGCGCCCGAAAGGGAGCAGGACCCCGATTAGGTCGGGGGCCGGGAATCCGCTAAAGTCTCACTCGTCGGAACGGCCCAACGGCCGGGAAGGCAACCCGCTCTGACCGGGAATCAGGCCCGAAAGGATCTGATAGAGTCGGAGCCGCCGGAAAGGGAAA
>NZ_JBHYVC010000084.1:0-30334 GCF_042749965.1 Streptomyces sp. NPDC059454
CGGCCCCGCCCCCCCGCGCGCGCGCGGCGCGGCGCGGCCGCGCGCGCCGGGGGCGGCGCCCCCGCCCCGCGCCCGGGGGGGCCGCGGGGGGGGGGGGGTGGGGCGGGGGCCCCCCTCCTCCCGCGCCCCCCCCCCCCCCCCGCTCGCATGTGCGCGCCCCTGCCCGCGCCTCCCCGCCCGCGGTTCACCCACCGGAGCCCCTCTGTGGGCCTCAGCACACTTCAGCCTCGCAGGTCAACGGCAAGTTGACGGCCCTTCCGGGGCCGTGGTGGACTGCCTCAGCCACTACGGCGGCAAGAGAGGAAGCCGGTGCGATTCCGGCGCGGTCCCGCCACTGTCACCGGGGTGAACACCCCGGGAGCCAGGAACTCTCACCGCCGGTCTCGTCGAACCAGGGCGTGGACACCCTGAGTGAGGACATATCGCCATGCGCGGCTGCCTGCCGAGGTCGACCAGCGACACCCCGCCCCGCCCCGGGGCCGCTCCCTCCGGATTCTCGGCCGGCTGACCCCATGGGTGCCGATCGCGTGTTCGCGTACGGCGCCGCCGCCGGCCTCCTCGGCGACCTGCTGCTCGGCGATCCCCGCCGGGGGCATCCGGTCGCCGCTTTCGGGCGGGCCGCGGCTGCCGCGGAACGGGTGCTGTGGCGGGACGACCGGGGCCGGGGCGCGGTGCACACCGCCGTGTGCGTCGGCGGGACGGTCGCGCTGGGCGGCCTCGCCGCACGCCTCGTACGCTCCTCCCCCGCCGCCTCCGCCGCCCTGACCGGTGTCGCCACCTGGGCCGTCGTCGGCGGGACCTCGCTGGTCCGTGAGGCCCGCACCATCGGGCGGGCGCTGGAGGCCGGGGACGTCGAGGCGGCGCGGGCGCGGCTGCCGCACCTGTGCGGCCGGGACCCACAGGCGCTGGACGCCGACGGGATCGCCCGCGCGGTGGTCGAGTCCGTCGCCGAGAACACCTCCGACGCCGTGGTGGGCGCGCTGGTGTGGGGTGCCGTCGCCGGGGTGCCGGGCCTCCTCGGGTTCCGGGCCGTCAACACGCTGGACGCGATGGTCGGCCACAAGTCCCCCCGTTACCGCCGCTACGGCTGGGCCTCCGCCCGCCTCGACGACGTCGCCGGGTGGCCCGGGGCGCGGCTGACCGCCGTACTCGCCGCACTCGCGGGACCGGACCCGCGCGGGGCCGTGCGGGCGTGGCGCGCGGACGCGGACGCGCATCCGAGCCCCAACGCCGGGCCCGTCGAGGCGTCCTTCGCGGGCGCGCTCGGCGTACGGCTCGGCGGGACCCTCTCCTACGGCGGACGGGTCGAGCACCGGCCCGTGCTCAACGGCGGCGGACGTGCCGTCGCCGTGTCCGACATCGACCGGGCGGTACGGCTCTCGCGGCGGGTCGGCTGGCTCGCGCTCGGGGCCGGTGTCCTCGCGCGGAGCGTCATGAAGGGACGTACGTCATGAGCGGTGGGGGTCTGCTGGTCGCCGGGACCACCTCGGACGCCGGCAAGAGCGTGGTGACCGCCGGGATCTGCCGGTGGCTGGTGCGGCGGGGCGTGAAGGTCGCGCCGTTCAAGGCGCAGAACATGTCGCTGAACTCGTTCGTGACCCGGGAGGGCGCCGAGATCGGACGGGCGCAGGCCATGCAGGCCCAGGCCTGCCGGGTCGAGCCGACCGCGCTGATGAACCCGGTGCTGCTCAAACCGGGCGGCGAGCGGTCCAGCCAGGTGGTGCTGCTGGGCAGGCCGGTCGGGGAGATGAGCGCCCGCGGGTACCACGGCGGGCGGCAGCAGCGGCTGCTGGGCACCGTGCTGGACTGTCTGGAGCAGTTGCGGGGCACGTATGACGCGGTGATCTGTGAGGGGGCCGGCAGCCCGGCCGAGATCAATCTGCGGCGCACCGACATCGTGAACATGGGGATCGCCCGGGGCGCCGGGCTGCCGGTCCTGGTGGTCGGCGACATCGACCGGGGCGGCGTCTTCGCGTCCTTCTTCGGCACCGTCGCGCTGCTCTCCCCCAAGGACCAGGAGCTCGTCGCCGGGTTCCTGGTGAACAAGTTCCGGGGCGACGTGTCGCTGCTGGAACCGGGCCTGGAGATGCTGCACGGCCTGACCGGGCGGCGGACGTACGGCGTGCTGCCCTTCCGGCACGGGCTCGGCATCGACGAGGAGGACGGACTCAGGGTGTCCCTGCGCGGCACCGTACGGGAGTCCGTGGTCGCCGCGCCGGTCGGCGAGGACGTGCTGCGGGTCGCCGTGTGCGCGGTGCCGCTGATGTCCAACTTCACCGACGTGGACGCGCTCGCCGCCGAACCGGGCGTCGTGGTGCGGTTCGTGGACCGGCCCGAGGAGCTGGCCGACGCCGACCTCGTGGTCGTGCCGGGCACCCGCGGGACCGTACGGGCGCTTCAGTGGCTGCGGGAGCGCGGGCTCGCCCGGGCGCTGGAGCGGCGGGCGGCCGAGGGGCGGCCCGTGCTCGGGATCTGCGGCGGCTTCCAGGTCCTCGGCGAGCACATCGAGGACGAGGTCGAGAGCCGCGCGGGGCACGTCGACGGGCTCGGGATCCTGCCCGTGCGGGTGCGGTTCGCGCGGGAGAAGACCCTCACGCGTCCGTCGGGCGAAGCCCTCGGGGAGCCCGTCGAGGGGTACGAGATCCATCACGGGGTCGCCGAAGTCCAGGGCGGGGAACCCTTCCTGGACGGCTGCCGGGTCGGACAGACCTGGGGCACGCACTGGCACGGCTCACTGGAGTCGGACGGTTTCCGGCGGGCCTTCCTGCGCGAGGTGGCCGCCGCCGCGGGCCGCCGCTTCGTACCGGCCCCCGACACCTCGTTCGCCGCGCTGCGCGAGGAGCAGCTCGACCGGCTCGGCGACCTGATCGAACAGCACGCGGACACGGACGCGCTGTGGCGGCTCATCGAGTCCGGCGCGCCGCAAGGACTGCCCTTCATTCCACCGGGAGCACCCGCATGAGCACTGTGTTGTTGTTGTCGACCGCCGACACGGACCTGCTGGCGGCCCGTGCCTCCGGCACCCCCTACCGGATCGGCAACCCGACCCGCGTGGACGTGGCGGACGAGCTGCCCGCGCTGCTGGACGGGGCGGACCTCGCCGTCGTACGGCTGCTGGGCGGCAAGCGCGCCTGGGAGGACGGGCTCGCGGCGCTGAAGGCGTCCGGGATCCCGGCGGTGCTGCTCGGCGGGGAGGCCGTGCCGGACGCGGAACTCATGGCCGAGTCGACGGTGCCGGCCGGTGTGGTCGCGGAGGCACTGCGGTACCTCGTCGAGGGCGGCCCGGACAACCTCACCGAACTGGCCCGCTTCCTGTCGGACACCGTGCTGCTGACCGGCGAGGGCTTCGAGGAACCGCGGAAGATGCCGGAGTACGGCGTCCACGGCGAACGCGCCCTGGAACAGGGCCGTCCGACGGTCGGCGTGCTCTTCTACCGCGCCCACGAACTGAGCGGCAACACGGCCTTCGTGGACACGCTGTGCGACGCGATCGAGGCGCGGGGCGCCAACGCCCTTCCCGTCTACTGCGGTTCGCTGCGCGACACCGACCCGGCGCTGTACGAGCTGCTGGCCCGGGCCGACACCCTCGTCGCCACCGTGCTGGCGGCCGGCGGCACGCACGCCTCGCAGGCGTCGGCGGGCGGTGACGAGGAGGCCTGGGACATCGGGGCACTGGCCGATCTGAACGTGCCGGTGCTGCAGGGGCTCTGCCTGACGTCGTCGCGCGCCGCGTGGGAGGAGTCCGACGCCGCCCTGTCCCCCATGGACGCGGCGATGCAGGTCGCCATCCCGGAGTTCGACGGCCGGCTGATCACGGTCCCGTTCTCCTTCAAGGAGCAGGGCCCCGACGACGTCCCGGTGTACGTCGCCGACCCGGAGCGGGCCGCGCGGGTGGCCGGGATCGCCGTACGGCACGCCCGGCTGGGGCACAAGCCGAACGCAGAGAAGAAACTCGCGCTGGTCTTCACCGCGTACCCGACGAAGCACTCGCGCGTCGGCAACGCGGTGGGGCTCGACACCCCCGCGTCGGCGGTCCGGGTGCTGGACGCGCTGCGGGAGGCGGGGTACGCGGTCGACGGATACCCGTCCGACGGCGACGAGTTGATCCACCGGCTGATCGAGGCCGGCGGGCACGACGTGGAGTGGCTGACCGAGGCGCAGCTGGCCGCCGCGCCCGCGCGGGTGCCGCTGGCGGACTACCGGGCCTGGTTCGAGGGGCTGGACCCGGCGCTGCGGGACGGGATGCGCGAGGCGTGGGGCGAGCCGCCGGGGTCGCTGTACGTCGACGGGGACGACATCGTGCTGGCGTCCCTGCGGTTCGGGAACGTCGTGGTGATGATCCAGCCGCCGCGCGGCTTCGGGGAGAACCCGATCGCGATCTACCACGACCCCGACATGCCGCCCTCCCACCACTACATGGCCGCGTACCGCTGGCTGGAGAACAGCTTCGGCGCCGACGCGATCGTGCACATGGGCAAGCACGGCACGATGGAGTGGCTGCCGGGCAAGGGGCTGGGGCTGAGCGCCGGGTGCGCGCCGGACGCGGTGCTCGGCGAGCTGCCGCTGATCTACCCGTTCATCGTGAACGACCCCGGCGAGGGCACCCAGGCCAAGCGGCGCGGGCACGCGACGGTGGTCGACCACCTGGTGCCGCCGATGGCCCGGGCCGACACCTACGGCGACCTCGCCAAGCTGGAACAGCTGCTCGACGAGTACGCGCTGGTCTCCGACCTGGACCCGGCGAAGGCACCGGCGGTGCGCGCGCAGATCTGGACGCTGGTGAAGGCCGCCGAGCTGCACCACGACCTGCATGTGGACGACCAGCCGGACGACGACGCCTTCGACGAGTTCGTCATGCACATCGACGGCTACCTGTGCGAGATCAAGGACGTGCAGATCCGCGACGGCCTGCACATCCTCGGCGGCGGCCCGGTCGGTGAGCCGCGCGTGAACCTCGTCCTGGCGGTGCTGCGCGCCTCGCAGGTCTGGGGCGGGCGGGCGAACGCGCTGCCGGGTCTGCGGGCCTGCCTGGCCGGGCACTTCGGGCTGGTGGAGAAGGAGCTGCTGGCCGAGCCGGGCGCGCCGGTGAAGGTTCCGGCGGAGCTGACGGACCTGGTGGACGGCCCGGCGCGCACCGGCGCCGACGTGATCGACCTGCTGGAGCAGCTGTGCCGGCGGTTCGCGGAGGGGATGGAGGAGCGCGGCTGGGCGGCCGGCTCGGTTCCCTCGTTGGTCCGGGAGGTGCTGGGCACGGAACTCCCCGACGCGGTGGCCGTGTTGCGGTTCGCGTGTGAGGAGGTCGTGCCCCGGCTGGCCCGGACGACGGACGAGATCGGGCACATCCTGCGGGCGCTGGACGGCGGTTACGTCCCGGCGGGGCCGTCGGGTTCGCCCACGCGCGGGCTGGTCAACGTGCTCCCTACGGGGCGGAACTTCTATTCCGTCGACCCCAAGGCGATTCCCTCGCGGCTGAGCTGGGAGGTCGGGCAGTCCCTCGCCGACTCGCTGGTGCAGCGGTACCTGCAGGACACGGGTGAGTATCCGAAGTCCGTGGGTCTGACGGTGTGGGGTACGTCGGCGATGCGCACCCAGGGCGACGACATCGCCGAGATCCTGGCCCTGCTGGGGTGCCGCCCGGTGTGGGACGACGCGTCGCGCCGGGTGACCGGCTTCGAGGTGGTCGGGCTCGAGGAGCTGGGTCGGCCGCGCATCGACGTCACGGTCCGCATCTCCGGGTTCTTCCGGGACGCGTTCCCGCACGTGGTGGGGCTGATCGACGACGCGGTGCGGGCGGTGGCGGAGCTGGACGAACCGGCCGAGGCCAACTATGTACGGGCGCACGCCGACGAGGACACCGCCGAGCACGGCGACCGGCGGCGGGCCACGGCGCGCGTCTTCGGCTCGAAGCCGGGGGCGTACGGGGCGGGGCTGCTGCCGCTGATCGACGCGCGGAACTGGCGCTCCGACGCGGACCTCGCCGAGGTGTACGCGGTCTGGGGCGGTTACGCCTACGGGCGCGGGCTCGACGGGCGGGCGGCGCGCGGGGACATGGAGACGGCGTTCCGGCGGATCGCGGTGGCGGCGAAGAACGTCGACACGCGCGAGCACGACCTCGTCGACGCCGACGACTACTTCCAGTACCACGGCGGCATGGTCGCCATGGTGCGGCACCTGACGGGGGCGAGTCCGGAGGCGTACGTGGGCGACTCGGCCACACCGGACCAGGTGAAGACGCGGACGCTGGGCGAGGAGACGCACCGCGTGTTCCGCGCCCGCGTCGTCAACCCGCGCTGGATGGCGGCGATGCGCCGGCACGGCTACAAGGGCGCCTTCGAGATGGCGGCGACCGTGGACTACCTCTTCGGGTACGACGCCACGGCCGGGGTCGTGGACGACTGGATGTACGAGAAGCTCAGCGCGGAGTACGTCTTCGACGCGGAGAACCGGGACTTCATGAAGAAGTCCAACCCGTGGGCGCTGCGCGGCATCACCGAGCGGCTGCTGGAGGCCGCCGACCGCGGACTGTGGGCGGAGCCGGACGCGGACACGCTGGAGCGGCTGCGCGCCACCTACCTGGAACTCGAAGGCGATCTGGAGGGCGACGACCAGTGACCACCCCCTTTCCGTTCACGGCCGTCGTCGGCCAGGACGACCTGCGGCTCGCGCTGCTGCTGAACGCGGTCTCACCCGCCGTCGGCGGTGTGCTGGTGCGCGGCGAGAAGGGCACCGCCAAGTCGACGGCGGTGCGCGCGCTCTCGGCGCTGCTGCCGGAGGTCGCCGTGGTGCCCGGCTGCCGCTTCTCCTGCGACCCCTCGGCTCCGGACCCGGCCTGTCCTGACGGGCCGCACGAGAGCGGCGGCGGTGCCGCGCGGCCCGCCCGCATGGTCGAACTGCCCGTCGGCGCCTCCGAGGACCGACTGGTCGGTGCGCTCGACATCGAGCGGGCGCTGGCGGAGGGCGTAAAGGCCTTCGAGCCGGGGCTGCTGGCGCAGGCGCACCGCGGGATCCTCTACGTCGACGAAGTCAACCTGTTGCACGACCACTTGGTCGACCTGCTGCTCGACGCTGCCGCGATGGGCGCCTCGTACGTCGAGCGCGAGGGCGTCTCCGTACGGCACGCGGCGCGTTTCCTGCTCGTCGGGACCATGAATCCCGAAGAAGGCGAACTGCGGCCCCAGTTGCTGGACCGCTTCGGGCTGACCGTCGAGGTGACCGCCTCGCGCGAACCCGACCAGCGCGTGGAGGTCGTGCGGCGGCGGCTGGCGTACGACGACGACCCCACCGGGTTCGCCGCGCGGTGGGCCGAGGAGGAGGCCGCCGTACGGGCGCGGATCGTGGCGGCGCGGGAGCTGCTGCCGTCGGTGCGGCTCGGGGACGGGGCGCTGCGGCAGATCGCGGCGACCTGTGCGGCGTTCGAGGTGGACGGCATGCGGGCCGACATCGTGATGGCGCGTACGGCGACCGCGCTGGCCGCCTGGGCGGGGCGGACGGACGTGCTGGCCGAGGACGTGCGGCAGGCCGCGCTGCTGGCCCTCCCCCACCGGCGGAGGCGGAATCCGTTCGACGCGCCCGGTCTGGACGAGGACAAGCTCGACGAGACGCTGGAGGAGTTCGGGGGCGACGACGATCCCGACACCGACCCGGACGGGCCCGACGGGGGTGGCGGGCAGCCTCCCGCGGAGGGTCCGGAGAGTCCGGAGGGCGGTGGTGACGCGGAGGCCCCGGCCGAGGCCGGGGAAGCCGGGGAGGCCGGGCAGCCCGCGGGTGCCGGCTCCGGTGAGCGGTCCCCGGTGGGTGCCGCCGAGCCGTTCCGGACGAAGGTGCTGAGCGTCCCCGGCATCGGCCAGGGCACCGCCGGGCGGCGGTCGCGGGCCCGGACCGAGCACGGGCGGACGACGGGCGCGCGGCGGCCCAACGGTGCGCTGACCAAGCTGCACCTGGCGGCGACCGTGCAGGCGGCTGCGCCGCATCAGCGGGCGCGGGGGCGGTCCGGGCCGGGGCTGGTGGTGCGGCGGGACGATCTGCGGCAGGCGGTGCGCGAGGGGCGGGAGGGCAACCTCGTGCTGTTCGTCGTGGACGCCTCCGGGTCGATGGCGGCGCGGCAGCGGATGGGTGCCGTGAAGGGGGCCGTGGTGTCGCTGCTGCTCGACGCCTACCAGCGGCGGGACAAGGTGGGTCTGGTGACCTTCCGGGGGTCGGCGGCCGATGTGGCGCTGCCGCCCACGTCGTCGGTGGACGCCGCGGCGGCCCGGCTGGAGTCGCTGCCGACCGGTGGGCGGACACCACTCGCGGCGGGGCTGCTCAAGGCGCACGACGTGCTGCGGGTGGAGCGGCTGCGGGACCCGGCCCGGCGGGCGCTGGTCGTGGTGGTGACCGACGGGCGGGCGACCGGTGGGCCGGAGCCGGTCGCGCTGGCCTCGCGTGCGGCGCGGCTGTTCGCGGCCGAGGGAGTCGCCTCCGTGGTCGTGGACTGCGAGTCGGGGCCGGTGCGGCTGGGGCTCGCCGGGCGGCTGGCCGGTGAGCTGGGCGGCAGTGCCGTGACGCTGGACGAGTTGCGGGCCGACTCGATCGCCGGGCTGGTCAGGGACGTGCAGGGGACTTCGAGGAGGGCCGCGTAATGCCGAAGGGGCAGCCGAGTGTCGTACCCGATGACGGGCTGACGACGCGTCAGAGGCGTAACCGTCCGCTGGTCGTCGTGCACACGGGCATCGGGAAGGGGAAGTCGACCGCCGCGTTCGGGCTCGCCCTGCGGGCCTGGAACCAGGGGTGGCCGATCGGGGTGTTCCAGTTCGTCAAGTCGGCGAAGTGGAAGGTCGGCGAGGAGAACGCGCTGCGGGTGCTGGGTGCCTCCGGTGAGGGCGGGACCGTCGACTGGCACAAGATGGGTGAGGGCTGGTCCTGGGTCCAGCGCGACGCGCAGATGGACAACGAGGAGAAGGCCCGCGAGGGCTGGGAGCAGGTCAAGCGGGACCTCGCCGCCGAGACGTACAAGCTGTACGTGCTCGACGAGTTCGCCTACCCGATGCACTGGGGGTGGGTCGACACCGATGAGGTGGTGTCCGTGCTGCGGGAGCGGCCGGGGACGCAGCACGTGGTGATCACGGGACGGAACGCGCCGGAGAAGCTGGTCGGGTTCGCCGACCTCGTGACCGACATGTCCAAGGTGAAGCACCCGATGGACGTCGGGCAGAAGGGGCAGAGGGGCATCGAGTGGTGACCTCTGTTCCACGGTTGGTGATTGCCGCGCCCTCGTCGGGGAGCGGCAAGACCACCGTTGCCACGGGGTTGATGGCCGCGCTGTCCGCGCGGGGGTTCGCCGTGTCCGGGCACAAGGTGGGGCCCGACTACATCGATCCCGGGTATCACTCGCTGGCCACCGGGCGGGTGGGGCGGAACCTCGACGCGTACCTGTGCGGTCCGGAGCTGGTCGCTCCGCTGTTCGCGCACGGTGCGCGGGGGTGTGACGTCGCCGTCGTCGAGGGTGTCATGGGGCTGTACGACGGGGCCGCGGGTGAGGGCGAACTGGCGTCCACCGCGCAGGTGGCGAAGTTGCTGCGGGCGCCGGTCGTGCTCGTCGTGGACGCGTCGTCGCAGTCGCGGTCGGTGGCGGCGCTGGTGCACGGGTTCGTGAGCTGGGATCCGGAGGTGCGGGTCGGGGGCGTGATCCTGAACAAGGTCGCCTCGGACCGGCACGAGGGGTTGTTGCGGGAGGCGCTGGACTCCGTCGGGGTTCCTGTGATGGGGATTTTGCGGCGGGCCGCGCAGGTGGAGACGCCGTCTCGGCATCTGGGGCTGGTGCCGGTCGCCGAGCGGGGGTCCTTGGCTGTCGAGGCCGTTGCGGCGATGGCCGCGCAGGTGGCCGACGGGTGTGATCTGTCGGCGTTGGTCGCGCTCGCGCGGGGTGCGGGGTCGTTGGCGGGTGCGGCGTGGGAGGCAGGTGAGGCTCTGGCTTCCTCGCCCCCGCCGCCCCTTCCCTTCCCGGCCCTGGGGGCTGCGCCCCCGGACCCCCCTTCGGCCCTGAACGGGCCTCGTCCTCACACGCCGGACAGGCTGGAGAGTGCCGGACGGGCTGTCAGGGTTGCCGTTGCCGGTGGGAGCGCCTTTACGTTCTCCTATGCCGAGCACGCCGAGTTGCTGACCGCCGCCGGGGCCGAGGTCGTCACCTTTGATCCCTTGCGGGACGAGGAGTTGCCCGAGGGGACCGCCGGGCTGGTCATCGGTGGCGGGTTTCCCGAGGTGTACGCCTCCGAGCTGTCCGCCAACGAGTCGTTGCGGAAGGCCGTTGCCGAGCTGGCGCTGAGCGGTGCTCCCGTCGCGGCCGAGTGTGCCGGGCTGCTGTATCTGTGCCGGGAGCTGGACGGGTCGCCCATGTGCGGGGTGCTGGACGCCTCCGCGCGGATGTCGGAGCGGCTGACCCTTGGTTACCGGGACGCCGTGGCCGTGAGCGACGGTGCGCTGGCCGCCGCCGGGACGCGGATGCGGGGGCACGAGTTCCACCGCACCGTCGTCGAGCCCGGCGCCGGGATGCGGCCCGCCTGGGGCGTGCGGGCGCCCGAGCGGCGCGTCGAGGGATTTGTGGAGCGCGGTGTGCACGCGAGCTATCTGCACACGCACTGGGCGTCCGAGCCCGGTGTCGCCCGTCGGTTCGTGGAGAGGTGCCGGACGTCATGAGCAGCAGGCTGATCGGGGTCGGGGTGGGGCCCGGGGACCCGGAGCTGGTGACCGTGAAAGGGGTCAACGCGCTGCGGGCCGCCGATGCCGTCGTGGTGCCGGTCCTCGACTCCGGTGAGCGCGGGCGGGCCGAGGCGACCGTGCTGCACTACGTGCCCGCCGCGAAGGTCGTCCGGGTGGTGTTCGCGCTGAACGAGCGGACCGACCGGGCGCGGCGCGAGGCGGCCTGGGACGCCGCCGGTGAGCGGGTCGCGGGGCTGCTGCGGGAGCACGGGTCCGTCGCCTTCGCGACCATCGGGGACCCCAACGTGTACTCGACGTTCACCTATCTCGCCCAGACCGTCGTGGAGCTGGTGCCGGGCACCGTCGTCGAGACCGTTCCGGGGATCACCGCCATGCAGGATCTGGCGGCACGGTCGGGTGCGGTGCTGACCGAGGGGACCGAGCCGCTCACGCTGGTTCCGGTGACCGCGGGGGCCGCCGTGCTGAAGGAGGCGCTGGCCGGGCCCGGGACCGTCGTCGCCTACAAGTTCGGGCGGCAGGCCGGTGAGGTCGCCGAGGCGCTGCGGGAGACCGGGCGGATCGGGGACGCGGTGTGGGGGTCGGCGCTCGGGCTGCCGGAGGAGTCGGTCCGGCCGGCCGCCGAGCTGGACGGGGCGCCGCTGCCGTACCTGTCGACGCTCATCGCGCCGCCGCGGCGTGACGGCGGGCGGGGCGGCAAACTGTGAGCCGGGCCGGGTCGTGCTCAGTGCGCGACGCCCACCACCAGCCAGATGAACAGCGCGCCCGCGATCGTGCACAGCAGCGTGGAGCGGGCCGGGTGCTCGTGGTGGGCCTCCGGCAGGATCTCGGCCGCGGCGAGGTAGAGCAGCGCGCCGCCGAACAGGCCGAGGTAGCCGCCGAGCAGCGGTTCCGGGAGGGTGAAGAACAGCGTCGAGGCGGCGCCGGCCACCGGTGCCACCGCGTCCGCGAACAGCATCATCAGCGCGCGGCGGCGGGCGTTCCCGTAGACGCGCGTGAGCGTGTACGTGTTGAAGCCGTCCGCGAAGTCGTGGGCGATCACGGCCACCGCGACGGCGGCACCCATGCCGCCGCCGACCTGGAAGGCGGCGCCGATCGCCACGCCGTCCATGGCGCTGTGGCCGACCATCGCGGCGGCGGCCGTGAGGCCCACCTCGGGCGTGCGGCCGTCGCTCTCCTCGGCGCCGTGCGCGGCCTGCCGATGGGCCAGCAGGCGTTCCACCAGATGGGCCAGCAGGAAACCGGCGACGAAGAGCAGCAGCGCCGCGGGGACGCCGTACACCTCGGTGCCGGCCGCCTCCAGGGACTCCGGGAGGAGTTCGAGGCCGACGACGCCGAGCATCAGGCCGCCTGCCAGGCCCAGCACCAGGTGGCGGCGGTCGGTCACGCGGTGTGCCGACCAGCCGCCGGCCAGCGTCATCAGGAACGCGCCGAGCGCGACGAGGACCGCCATGTGCTCTTCGTATCCGATCGGCGCCCGTCCGCGCACGCGTGACAGCCGCTCACCGCCCACCGACTTTGACCATTCTCCGGAGAGGACCGATTTCCATGGCCGACGCCCCCACCGGCAAGGTGACCTTCGTCGGGGCCGGCCCCGGCGCCGCCGATCTGCTGACGTTCCGTGCCGCGCGCGCCATCGCCGAGGCCGATGTCGTGATCTGGGCCGCCAGCCTGGTGCAGGAGGAGGTCCTCCGGCACGCGCGTGAGGGCGCCGAGATCCTCGACTCGGCGACGATGTCCCTGGAGGACGTCGTGGCCGTCTACGAGCGGGCCCGCGCGGAAGGGCTGAAGGTCGCGAGGATCCACTCCGGCGATCCCGCGCTGTGGGGCGGCACCCAGGAGCAGGTCGACCGGTGTGCGGAGCTCGGTGTCGCGACCGAGATCGTGCCGGGTGTGTCGTCGTTCTCCGCCGTCGCGGCGCTCGCGCAGCGGGAGCTGACCATTCCCGAGGTGGCGCAGTCGGTCGTGCTGACCCGGCTCGGCGGCGGCAAGACGCCGATGCCGCCGGGTGAGGAGGTCCGCGAGTTCGCGCGGCACGGCACCACCATGGCGATCTTCCTGTCGGCCGCGCGCAGCGGGCAGCTGGTGCGGGAGCTGCTGGAGGGCGGCTATCCGACGTCCACGCCGGTCGTCGTCGCGTACCAGGCGACCTGGCCGGAGGAGCTGGTCGTGAGGTGCACGATCGGCACGCTGGAGGAGACGGTCAAGGAGCACAAGCTCTGGAAGCACACGCTGTTCCTGGTCGGTCCGGCCCTCGAGGCGCACGGCACCCGCTCGCACCTGTACCACCCCGGTCACTTCCACGGCTTCCGCAAGGCCGATCCCGAGGCGCGCCGGGCGTTGCGTTCGCGGGGTGCGAGCACGTGATCACCGTCGTCGGGATGGGGGCCGGGGCGACGGTCGACGCGTCGGTGACGGCGGGGGCGGAACTGGTGGTCGGCGGGCGGCGGCATCTGGACGCTCTGCGGCTGCCGGAGGGGGCCGGGCGGATCGTGCTCGGGCCGCTGGCGCCCGCGCTCGACACGGTGGAGAAGTACGTCGCCGAGGAGCGGCCGGTCGTGGTGCTGGCGTCCGGGGACCCCGGGTTCTTCGGGATCGTGCGGGCGCTGGCCGAGCGGTTCGGGCCGGAGCGGCTCGACGTGCGGCCCGGTGTCTCCTCCGTGGCCGCCGCGTTCGCGCGGGTCGGACTGCCGTGGGACGACGCCGTGGTGGTCAGCGCGCACGGGCGGGATCCGCGTACGGCGGTGCATCTGTGCCGGGCGCGTCCGAAGGTCGCCGTGCTGACCGGGCCGGGGGCGGGTCCGGCCGAGCTGGGGGCCGCGCTGCGGGACACCGCGCGGGTGCTGGTCGTCGCCTCCGCGCTCGGTTCCGCCGAGGAGCGGGTGGAGCGGGTGACGCCCGCCGAGGCCGCCGTGCGGGACTGGGGTGCGGCGGTGAGTGTGGTGCTGTGCCTGGACGAGGCGCGGGCGCTGGGGCCCGTACGGACCGTCGCGGGCGGCATCGAACAGCCTGCCGGCTGGGCGCTGGACGAAGCCGGGTTCGACCACCGCGACTCCATGATCACCAAGTTCGAGGTGCGGGCCCTGGCCCTGGCCCGGCTCGGGCCGCGCCCCGGTGAGCTGGTGTGGGACGTCGGCGCGGGGTCGGGGTCCGTGGCCGTGGAGTGCGCGCGGCTGGGGGCCGCCGTCACCGCCGTCGAGAAGGCGCCGGACGGGGTGGAGCGCGTCCGCGCCAACGCCGCCGCGCACGGGGTCGACGTGCGCGTGGTGCACGGGGCGGCGCCGGAGGTGCTGGCCGGCCTCGACGACGACCCCGACGCCGTGTTCGTGGGCGGCGGGGGACGCGAACTGCCGGCGGTCGTCACGGCGTGCGCGCGACGGGCGCGGCGGACGGTCGTCGTCGCCATGGCCGCGCTGGACCGGGTTCCGGCGGCCCGTGAGGCGCTGACGAACGCCGGTTTCTCCTGCGACGGCGTGCTGTTGCAGTCGTCGCGGCTGGCGCCGCTGCCCGGGGACGTGACCCGGCTGGCGGCGACCAATCCCGTTTTCCTGCTGTGGGGCGTCCGGCTCCCGGCACACAAAGAAGGAGTCGACGAGTGATCGGCCTCATCTCCGCCACGGCCGCCGGAGCGGCCGCGCGGGACCGGCTGGCCGCCGCGTGGCCGGACCGCACGCGCGTGTACGAGGGTCCCGTGCCGGACGCCGTACGGGCCGCGTTCGCCGAGTGCGAGCAGCTCGTGTGCTTCCTCGCCACGGGGGCCGTGGTGCGGTTGGTGGCACCGCTGCTGCACGACAAGGCGAGCGACCCGGGTGTGGTCTGTGTCGACGAGGGCGGACGGTTCGCGGTGTCGCTGGTCGGCGGGCACGGCGGCGGGGCGAACGAGCTGGCCCGCGCGGTCGGCGAGGTGCTGGGCGCCGAGCCGGTGGTGACGACGGCGACCGACGCGGCCGGGCTGCCGGGTCTGGACACCCTCGGTCTGCCGGTGGAGGGCGACGTCGCCGCCGTGTCGCGGGCCCTGCTGGACGGTGAGGCGGTGGCGTTGCGCACCGAGGTGGCCTGGCCGCTGCCGCCGCTCCCGGTCGCGGACGAGGGGGCGTACACGATCCGGGTCACGGACCGGCTGGTCGAGCCGGGCGGGCGGGAGGCGGTGCTCCGGCCGCCCACGCTCGTCGTCGGCGTCGGCGCCTCGAAGGGTGCCCCCGTGGACGAGGTGCTCGGCCTGGTCGAGGGGGCCCTGCGCGAGGCCGGGCTGTCGGCGGCGTCGCTCGCCGGGCTGGCCACCGTGGACGCCAAGGCCGACGAGCCCGGCATCGTGGCGGCGGCCCGGCGGCTCGGGGTGCCCCTGGTGACGTACACCGCCGAGGAGTTGGCGCGCGTCGAGGTGCCCAACCCGTCGGACGCACCGCTGGCCGCCGTCGGCACCCCGTCGGTCGCGGAGGCCGCCGCGCTGGTGGGCGGAGGTGAACTGCTCGTGCCGAAGCGGAAGTCGGCGGCGCGGCCCGCGATGGCGACCTGTGCCGTCGTACGGCGGCCGGGGCGCGGGCGGCTCGCGGTGGTGGGGCTGGGGCCGGGTGCCCGGGACCTGCTCACCCCGCGGGCGAAGGACGAACTGCGGCGCGCCTCCGTGCTGGTGGGGCTCGACCAGTACGTCGACCAGATCCGCGATCTGCTGCGGCCGGGCACGCGCGTGCTGGAGTCCGGGCTCGGGGCGGAGGAGGAGCGGGCCCGCACGGCCGTCGCCGAGGCCCGGCGCGGGCAGGCGGTCGCGCTGATCGGCAGCGGGGACGCCGGGGTGTACGCCATGGCGTCCCCGGCGCTCGCGGAGGCGTCCGACGACATCGACGTGGTCGGGGTGCCGGGTGTGACGGCGGCGCTGGCGGCCGGGGCGGTCCTGGGGGCGCCGCTGGGCCACGACCACGTGTCGATCAGCCTGTCCGACCTGCACACACCGTGGGAGGTCATCGAGCGGCGGGTGCGGGCGGCGGCCGAGGCGGACCTCGTGGTGACGTTCTACAACCCGCGCAGCCGGGGCCGTGACTGGCAGTTGCCGAAGGCCCTCGCGATCCTCGCCGGGCACCGGGAGCCGGCGACGCCGGTCGGGGTGGTGCGCAACGCGTCCCGCGCGGACGAGTCGAGCCGGCTGACCACGCTGGCCGCGCTGGACCCGGCGACGGTCGACATGATGACGGTCGTGACCGTGGGCAACACGGCGACCCGTGAGATCGCGGGGCGCATGGTCACCCCGCGTGGCTACCGCTGGCAGGAGGAGGCGCGGTGAACCGCGTGGTGCACCCCATCGAGCAGGAGTCCTTCCGGCGGCTGCGCGCCCGCCTCGACACCTCGCACTTCCCGCCGCTGACCCGGGCGGTGGTGGAGCGGGTCGTCCACTCCGCGGCCGACCTGGAGTACGCGTCCGACCTCGTCATGGACGAGGGGGAGCTGGCGAAGGCCCATGCCGCGCTGCACGCCGGGGCGCCGGTCGTGGCGGACGTGGAGATGGTCGCGGCCGGGATCACCCGCCGCAAGACCGTGTGCCGGCTGAAGGACGCGAAGTCCGGGCCCGGCCTGACGCGTTCGGCGCACGCCGTGCGGCTGGCGTACGAGGAGGTCGGGCCCGGCGCCCTGTGGGTGATCGGCTGCGCGCCGACCGCCCTGGAGGAGCTGCTGACCCTGGACGCCTCCCCCGCGCTCGTCATCGGGCTGCCCGTCGGTTTCGTCGGGGCGGCCGAGTCCAAGGCCGCGTTGCGGGAGAGCGGGCTGCCCGC
Organism: Streptomyces sp. NPDC059454; assembly: GCF_042749965.1. Lineage (NCBI taxonomy): Bacteria > Bacillati > Actinomycetota > Actinomycetes > Kitasatosporales > Streptomycetaceae > Streptomyces > Streptomyces sp. NPDC059454. The sequence continues at coordinate 16,458 of NZ_JBHYVC010000084.1, forward strand.
CGTGAGCAACGTGTCCGAGAAGGGCGGGTCGGCGGTGGCCGCCGCCGCGCTCAACGCCCTGCTGTACCACCCGATTCCCCCTGAGGAGAACCTGTGACCACCCCGCCGCCCGCCCTGCTCATCGCCGGCCACGGCACCCGGGACGACGCCGGAGCGGAGGCGTTCCGTGACTTCGTACGGGAACTGGGGCGCCGCCACCCCGGACTGCCCGTCGCCGGCGGGTTCATCGAGCTGTCCCCGCCGCCGCTGGGCGAGGCCGTCGCCGAGCTGGTGGAGCGCGGGGCGCGGCGGTTCGCGGCCGTGCCGCTGATGCTGGTGTCCGCCGGGCACGCCAAGGGGGACATCCCGGCCGCGCTGGCCCGCGAGAAGGAACGGCACCCCGGGATCTCGTACACCTACGGCCGTCCGCTGGGCCCGCACCCCGCGCTGCTGAGCGTGCTGGAGCGGCGGCTTGCCGAGGCGATGGACCCGTCCTGGGACCCGTCCGAGGTGACCGTGCTCCTGGTGGGACGCGGGTCGACGGACCCGGACGCCAACGCCGAGGTGTTCAAGGCGGCGCGGCTGCTGTGGGAGGGGCGCGGGTACGCGGGCGTGGAGACGGCGTTCGTGTCGCTGGCGGCGCCGGACGTGCCGGGCGGCCTGGAGAGGTGCGCGCGGCTGGGGGCCCGCAGGGTCGTCGTCCTGCCGTACTTCCTGTTCACCGGGATCCTGCCGGACCGGGTGCGGCGGCAGACCGAGGAGTGGGCGGCGGCGCACCCGGAGACGGAGGTGCGGTCGGCGGACGTCATCGGTCCGGAGCCGGAGCTGCTGGATCTGGTGTGGGAGCGGTACGAGGAGGCCGTGAAGGGCGATCTGCGGATGAACTGCGACTCGTGCGTGTACCGGATCGCGCTGCCCGGCTTCGAGGACAAGGTGGGGCTGGCTCAGCAGCCGCACTTCCACCCGGACGACGACGGCCACCACCACGGGCACGGACACGCGCACTCCCATGCGCACTGAGCCGGCGGCCGGCGGGCACGATCTGCGGCACCACGGGGACGCCGAGGTCCGTGACGACGGCTCCGCGCTGGTCGACCTCGCGGTGAACGTCCGCGCGGGCACGCCTCCGGGGTGGCTGCGGGAGCACATCGCCGGGTCGCTGGCCGGGCTCGCCGCCTACCCGGACGGGCGGGCCGCGCGTGCGGCGGTGGCGGCACGGCACGGGCTGCCGGTGGAGCGGGTGCTGCTGACGGCGGGCGCGGCGGAGGCGTTCGTGCTGCTGGCGCGGGCGCTGGAGGTGCGCCGGCCGGTGGTGGTGCATCCGCAGTTCACGGAGCCGGAGGCGGCGCTGCGGGACGCCGGGCACACGGTGGACCGGGTGCTGCTGCGGGAGGCGGACGGTTTCCGGCTGGACCCGGCGGCGGTGCCCGAGGACGCGGACCTGGTGGTGATCGGCAACCCGACGAACCCGACGTCGGTGCTCCACCCGGCCGCCGCCGTCACCCGGCTGGCCCGCCCCGGTCGGACGCTGGTGGTGGACGAGGCGTTCATGGACGCGGTGCCGGGCGAGCGCGAGGCGCTGGCCGGGCGCGGGGACGTCCCCGGTCTCGTCGTCCTGCGCAGCCTCACCAAGACGTGGGGCCTCGCGGGGCTGCGGATCGGTTACGTCCTGGCGGCCCCGGAGACCGTCGCGGACCTGGAGCGCGCGCAGCCGCTGTGGCCGGTGTCCACACCGGCGCTGGCGGCGGCGGAGGCGTGCGTGGGGCCCCGGGCGCTCGCGGAGGCGGCCGGCGCGGCCCGCCTGGTCGCGGCGGACCGCGCGCATCTGGTGGCGGGGCTGCGGGAGTTCGCCGCCCACGGTCTGCGGGTCGCGGAACCCGCCGAGGGTCCCTTCGTCCTGGTCCGGCTGCCGCACGCGGCGACGGTACGCCGACGGCTGCGCGCCCTCGGCTACGCGGTGCGCCGTGGGGACACGTTCCCGGGGCTGGACGAGGAGTGGCTGCGGCTGGCGGTGCGGGACCGGGGGACGGTGGACGGATTCCTGGACGCGCTGGGGCAGGCCCTGGGAGCAGTCTGATTCGCCCCCGCCGCCCCTTCCCGTGCCCGTCCCCCGGGGGCGCTGCCCCCGGACCCCCGGCTGAGAATCAGCCCCTCCGGCGCTTGAGGAGCAGGGTCTGGGGCGGAGCCCCGGGTTCGGGACGGGAAGGGGCGGCGGGGGCGATCGATCGTGCACCCGTCATGGAAACGGTTCCGGGGCACGGCGCCCCCTATCCGACCACGCGCCCGTTCAGCACCACCCGGCGCGGATCCGTCAGCACCCGTACGTCCGCGCGCGGGTCGGAGTCATAGACCACCAGGTCCGCCGGGGCGCCCTCCTCCAGGCCTGGGCGGCCGAGCCACTTCCGGGCCGCCCAGGTCCCGGCCGCCAGCGCCTCGACCGGCGGAATGCCCGCCTTGGCCAGCTCCGCGACCTCGTCGGCCGCCAGGCCGTGCGGGAGGGTGCCGCCGGCGTCCGTGCCGACGAACACGGGGACGCCGGCGTCGTAGGCGGAGCGCACGGTGTCGTAGCGGCGTTCGTGGAGCCGCCGCATATGGGCCGACCAGCGGGGGAACCGGGACTCGCCGCCGTCGGCGAGTGCGGGGAAGGTGGCGATGTTGACGAGGGTGGGGACGATCGCGACGCCCCGTTCGGCGAAGAGGGGGATGGTGTCGTCGGTGAGGCCCGTGGCGTGCTCGACGCAGTCGATGCCGGCCTCGACCAGGTCCCGCAGGGAGTCCTCGGCGAAGCAGTGCGCGGTGACGCGGGCACCCAGCCGGTGCGCCTCGGCGATCGCCGCCTCGACGGCGCCGCGCGGCCAGCAGGCGGACAGGTCGCCCAGGTCGCGGTCGATCCAGTCGCCCACCAGCTTCACCCAGCCGTCGCCGCGCCGGGCCTCCTGGGCGACGTACGCGACGAGGTCGTCGGGCTCGACCTCCCAGGCGTAGCCCCGGATGTAGCGGCGGGTGCGGGCGATGTGCCGGCCGGCCCGGATGATCTTCGGGAGGTCGTCGCGGCCGTCGATCCAGCGGGTGTCGGAGGGCGAGCCCGCGTCGCGCAGCAGCAGGGCGCCGGCGTCGCGGTCGGTGAGCGCCTGCTTCTCGGCGACGTCCTCGGGGACCGCGCCGTGCCGGTCGAGGCCCACGTGGCAGTGGGCGTCGACCAGGCCGGGCAGCGCCCAGCCGGCGACGGCGCGGATGTCGCGGGCGCCGGCGGGACGGTCGTAGGAGATCCGGCCGCCGACGACCCACAGTTCGTCGCGGACCTCGTCCGGGCCGACGAGGATCCGCCCCTTCACGTGCAGCACCGCGCGTTCGCTCATACCGGCACCCTAGGTCCTGTCGTCAAATTCCCGTCGTCCGCCCGCAGGGCGGGCCCGGCGGCGTCTGGTGCGTGCGATCGCAAGGCGCCGGAGCGCCCACGAGGGGGAGTCACGAGGGCGCTCCGGCAACGCGGCGAGCGTGCGTGCCAGACGCCGCCGGGCAGGCGGGAATTTGACGACAGGGCCTAGTGAGCCACTACCCGGGCCCGCCCACCTGGTCCGAGGTCTCCTCCTCCACGTCCGCCATGGCGGGGTCGAGGAGGCGGGAGAGGAAGTGGCGGGTGCGTTCGTGCCGCGGGTGGCCGATGACCTGCTCGGGGTCGCCGTCCTCGACGATCACTCCGCCGTCCATGAAGACGACCCGGTCGGCGACCTCGCGGGCGAAGGTCATCTCGTGGGTGACGACCATCATCGTCATGCCCTCGTCCGCGAGCATCCGCATGACGGCCAGGACGTCGCCGACCAGCTCGGGGTCGAGCGCCGAGGTCGGCTCGTCGAACAGCATCACCTCGGGGCCCATGGCCAGCGCGCGGGCGATGGCGACGCGCTGCTGCTGGCCGCCGGAGAGGGAGGACGGGTAGGCGTCGGCCTTCTCGGCCAGCCCCACCCGCCGGAGGTTCTCGGCGGCCACCTTCGCCGCCTGCGCCTTGTCCCGCCCCAGCACCCTGCGCTGCGGCAGCGTCAGGTTCTCGGTCACCGTGAGGTGCGGGAAGAGGTTGAACTGCTGGAAGACCATGCCGATACGGCGGCGTACGGCGTCGATGTCGACGTCCGGGTCGGTCAGTTCCGTACCGCCGACGAAGACCCGGCCCTTGGTGGGCTCCTCCAGGAGGTTCACGCACCGCAGCAGGGTCGACTTGCCCGACCCGGACGGGCCGATCACGCAGACGACCTCGCCCTGGCCGATCTCCAGGTCGATGCCGCGCAGGACTTCGTTGTCGCCGAAGGACTTGTGCAGGCCGCTGACGCGGATCTCCGGTCGGCTCGGGGTCATTTCACGGCCTCCTGGGCCTTGGCCTCCATACGGCGCACGACGAAGCCGAGCGGAATGGTGATCAGCAGGTAGCACAGGCCGGCCACCAGGATGGGGGTGGAGTTGGCGGTCTGGCTGGCCAGGTCGCGGCCGTACTTGGACAGTTCGCGCTCTTCCAGGGTGACGCCGAGGAACAGCACCAGCGAGGAGTCCTTGAAGAGCAGGACGAGTTCGTTGGTGAGCGGCGGCAGGATGATCCGGAAGGCCTGCGGGATGATGATGGAGACCATGGCCCGGGCGGGCGAGAAGCCCAGCGAACGGGCCGCCTCCATCTGTCCCTTGGGTACGGCCTGGATGCCGGCCCGGATGGTCTCCGCCATGTACGCGGCGGCCACCAGGCCGAGGGCGAGGGCGACCTTGCCGTAGGTGCCGCCGATGATCTCCGTGCCGGGGAAGGCGAGCGGCACGGCGACGCCGATGAAGATGAAGATCAGCAGGGCGGGCAGGCCGCGGAAGATCTCGATGTAGATGCCGGCCAGCCAGCGGTACGGGCCGACGGACGACAGCCGCATCAGCGCGATCAGCATGCCGAGGGCGAGCCCGACGGCGAAGCCGGTGACCGTGTAGAGCACGGTGTTCTTCAGCGCCAGCGTGATGACGTCCGGGAACATCCGCTCGGCGATGTCGGCCTGCGCGAACTGGTTCTGCAGCCTGTCCCAGTCGGCCGAGACCGCGAAGGCGATCACGGCCGCGACGAAGACGGCATACTGGATGCCGCGCGACAGGCTGCGCTTCTGGCGCCTGGTCAGGCCCTTCTTCTTCGGCTGGAGTTGTTGTTTCTCCGTGTCGGCCATGGGTTCAGGACGCGGCCGGCGAGGCGGCGGACTCGTCGTACGGACCGATCCACTTCTCGTACAGCTTCTTGTACGTGCCGTCGGCCTTGGCGTCCGCAAACGCCTTGTTGACGGCCTCGCGCAGCTTGGTGTTGCCCTTCTTCACCGTGACGCCGTACTGCTCGCCGGTGTCGATCTGCTCGGCGACCTCGAAGGCGTCGGCGTTGGCCTTGTCCTTCAGCCAGCCCTGGACCACGGGGTAGTCGATGACGACGGCCTTGACCTGGCCGGTGCGCAGGCCGTTGAGGACGGCGTCGGAGGACTCGAAGGAGACCGGGTCGAAGCCCTGCCCCTTGACGTGGTCCTCGCCGGTGGTCTGCGCCTGCGCGCCCAGCTTGACGTTCTTCGCCTTCACGTCGGCGAGGGAGGTGACGCCGCTCTTCTTGTCGACGAGGACGGCCTGGGTGGCGTTGAAGTACGGGTCGGAGAAGTCGACGTTCTTCTTCCGCTCCTCGGTGATGGTCATACCCGCCGCGGCCAGGTCGCACTCACCGGAGTTGAGGAAGGCGCCGGTCTTGAAGTTCTCGAAGGGCGTGTCGAGGATCTCCTGCTTCACGCCCAGGTCCTCGGCGACCAGGTCGATCAGCGCGACGTCGAAGCCCTGCACCTTGCCGTCGATCTCCGACTGGAAGGGCGGGTACGGGAGGTGGGTGCAGGTGGTGAGCTGCCCCGCCTTGACGAGCTCGACCCCGCCGGCGGCGGTCTTCGCACCGCTGCCTCCGTCGTCGCTGGAGGTGCAGGCGGACAGGAGGACCAGCCCGGCCGTCGCGGTGGTGGCGGCCAGAACACGGGTCCGGCGGCCGAGGAGCGTCTTCACGGGAGCCTCCTGTCAGGGAACTGTGAGTTCCGATTATAAGGAGAGGTTTGAGGGACTCAAACCAAACCGATGACCGCGGGGCCGTCCGGCCTGAGAACCCTGCGGTCGGGCCGCACCTCGGGCGAAGGTTTACCCTCGACTCCGTCGTACGTACCCGTGCAGCCGTGAAGTGAAGAGAGCACCGTCGTGACCCACCTCCTCCTCGATCTGCCCCCGCTGAGCGCCGCGCACTTCGCGTCGGTCGAGGACCGGGTGGCACGGCTGCTGGGCACCGGGCAGGACGTCGTGATCATGCAGGGTGAGGCGCTGCTGCCGCTGGAGGGCGCGATCCGCGCGACGGCCGGTCCCGGCACGACCGCGCTGAACGTCGTCACCGGTCCCTACGGGCAGACCTTCGGCGACTGGCTGCGGGACTGCGGTGCCACCGTGATCGATCTGGCGGTGCCGTTCCACACGGCGGTGACGGCCGGGCAGATCCGGGCCGCGTTCGCCGAGCACCCGGAGATCGACTTCGTGTCCCTGGTGCACGCGGAGGCGGCGACCGGGAACACCAACCCGGTCGCGGAGATCGGCGAGGTGGTACGGGCGCACGGGGCGCTGTTCTACCTGGACGCGGTGGCGTCGATCGGGGCGGAGCCGGTGCTGCCGGACACGTGGGGCGTGGACCTGTGCGTGATCGGGGCGCAGAAGGCGATGGGCGGTCCGGCCGGGGTCTCGGCGGTGTCGGTGAGCGAGCGGGCGTGGGCGCGGATGGCGGCGAACCCGCGGGCGCCGCGCCGCTCGTACCTGTCGTTGCTGGACTGGAAGGAGCGCTGGATCGACGGCGGCCGCAAGACGCTGCTGCACGCTCCGGCGCAGCTGGAGATGCTGGCGCTCGAGGCGTGCGTGGAACGGATCGAGGCGGCGGGGCTGGATGCGGTGATGGCCCGGCACGCGTCGGCCGCGGCGGCCACCCGCGCGGGTGCGGTCGCGCTGGGCGGAGGGCTGGAGCCGTACGTCCGTGACGCGGCAAAGGCGGCGCCCGTCGCCACGACCCTGCGGGCCCCGTCCGGCACGGTGGCCGCGGACCTGGTCGCCCGCGCCCTGGCCGCGGACCCCGCCCTTCCGCTGGCCGCGGGCGGGGGCGCGCTCGCCAAGGAGATGATCCGCGTCAACCACTACGGACCCGAAGCGACGCCGGGGGCGGTACGGGCGTGTCTGACGGCTCTGGGTGCCGCCCTGGCGGACGCGGGCCTGACGGTGGACCTGCAGGGGGCTCTGCGTGCGGCCGAGAGGGCCTGGCGTTGATCCCGGGCTGAGGTCCTCGGGTTTTCGCCCCCTCCGCCCCTTCCCGCCCCACCCCTGGGGACTCCGCCCCTTCGACCCTGCCCGAGGGCCCTGCCCCCGGGCCCCGTTCGGCCTGGACGGCCTCGCGCCCGATCGCCGGACGGGCCGACGGCGGCCGTCAATTCCAGGATTACCGGAATCTTTCGCACGCATTATCCTGCGACATTCTTTCTCTTATTTTTCGATTATCCAGCCAAGCAGTTTCCCGTCTTCTTCTGCCCGCTTTCCCCGGACCTAAACGCCACGATTCAGAGAGCATTCCGAGGGGAGTCACGGGAGTTACGCAGTTGTGACCGATTCAACAGCGGGCCCGTTTTGCGAGGTATGCACCGTCAGAAACGGGGCATACCGCCGGGTTCTCGCGCGGACCCACCCGTGCCCGCGATAACACAGATCAAGTCCGCGCGTAACCCCGACAGACGATGCAATTTTGAATTTAGCTGGGTAAGTTCAATTCGCATGACTGCCGCACAAGCAGACCTGCAAATCGACCGCCCCACCGTGGCGGACGGAGCCGTGCTGTGGCGGATAGCCAGGGACTCGAAGGTCCTCGACCTGAACTCGTCGTACAGCTATCTGCTGTGGTGCCGTGACTTCGCCGCCACCTCGGCCGTGGCTCGCGACGAGCGCGGAGAGCCGATCGGCTTCGTCAGCGGATACCTGCGGCCGGACAGCCCGCGCACCCTGCTCGTCTGGCAGGTCGCGGTCGACGCGTCGTACCGCGGCCGCGGCCTCGCCGCCGCCCTGCTCGACGGCCTGGCCGCCCGGACCGCCGAGGAGCACGGCGTGGACACCGTGGAGACCACCATCACACCGGGCAACACCGCGTCCGAGCGCCTGTTCACCGCGTTCGCGGAGCGTCACGGCGCCCTGCTGGAGCGCGAGGTGCTGTTCGACGCCGGCCAGTTCCCCGACGGACCGCACGACCCCGAAGTGCTGTACCGCATCGGGCCGCTCACGCGCTGACCGCGCGGCCCGGCCCCTGACTTTCCGACTTCTTCCGACTCCCTCTGACCTCCCACGCCACCGAGGAGCGATTCGTCGTGACCATCACCCAGCCCGACCTCAGCGTCTTCGAGACCCTCGAGTCCGAGGTGCGCAGCTACTGCCGCGGCTGGCCCACCGTCTTCGACCGTGCGCACGGCAGCCGCATGTACGACGAGGACGGCCACGAGTACCTCGACTTCTTCGCCGGAGCCGGCTCACTCAACTACGGGCACAACAACCCCGTGCTGAAACGGGCCCTGATCGACTACCTGGAGCGCGACGGCGTCACCCACGGCCTCGACATGTCGACGACGGCCAAACGCGCGTTCCTTGAGACCTTCCAGAACTACGTCCTTCGCCCGCGCGACCTGCCGTACAAGGTCATGTTCCCGGGCCCGACGGGCACCAACGCCGTGGAGTCCGCGCTGAAGCTGGCGCGGAAGGTGAAGGGGCGCGAGGCCATCGTGTCGTTCACCAACGCCTTCCACGGCATGTCGCTGGGCTCGCTCGCCGTGACCGGCAACGCCTTCAAGCGGGCCGGCGCCGGCATCCCGCTGGTGCACGGCACGCCGATGCCGTTCGACAACTACTTCGACGGCAAGGTCGAGGACTTCCTGTGGTTCGAGCGGCTCCTGGAGGACCAGGGCTCCGGCCTCAACAAGCCCGCCGCCGTGATCGTCGAGACCGTGCAGGGCGAGGGCGGCATCAACGTCGCCCGGCCCGAGTGGCTGCGCGCCCTGGCCGAGTTGTGTGAACGCCAGGACATGCTGCTGATCGTCGACGACATCCAGATGGGCTGCGGCCGTACCGGCGCCTTCTTCTCCTTCGAGGAGGCCGGCATCACGCCCGACATCGTCACCGTGTCCAAGTCGATCAGCGGCTACGGACTGCCCATGGCGCTCACCCTGTTCAAGCCCGAACTGGACGTCTGGGAGCCGGGCGAGCACAACGGCACCTTCCGCGGCAACAACCCAGCCTTCGTCACGGCGACCGCCGCCCTGGAGGCGTACTGGGCCGACGGCTCCGCGATGGAGAAGCAGACCCGTGCGCGCGGCGAGCAGGTCGAGCAGGCGCTGATCGCCATCGCCGAGGAGAACCTCGCCGACGTCAAGGAGTACCGCGGCCGCGGCCTGGTGTGGGGCATGGAGTTCCACGACAAGGAGCGCGCGGGCCGCATCGCGGGGCGCGCCTTCGAACTCGGGCTGCTCATCGAGACGTCCGGCCCCGAGAGCGAGGTCGTCAAGCTGCTGCCGTCCCTGACCATCACCCCGGACGAACTGGACGAGGGCCTCACCGTCCTCGCCCGCGCCGTCCGGGAAACCGCCTGAAAGACACATCCGAGCCGAGGAGGCATCGCACCACCGTGATCGTCCGTTCGTTCAAGGAGATCGAAGGCACCGACCGGCACGTGAAATCGGCGTCCGGCACCTGGGAGAGCAAGCGCATCGTCCTCGCCAAGGAGAAGGTCGGCTTCTCCGTGCACGAGACGATCCTGTACGCGGGTACGGAGACGTCGATGTGGTACGCGAACCACATCGAGGCCGTCGTCTGCACCAAGGGCGACGCCGAACTGACCGACCGCGAGACCGGGAAGACGTACCACATCACGCCCGGCACCATGTACCTCCTGGACGGCCACGAGCGGCACACGCTCAAGGTCAAGGAGGACTTCCACTGCATCTGTGTCTTCAACCCGCCCGTGACCGGACGGGAGGACCACGACGAGAACGGCGTCTACCCGCTGCTCACCGAGGAGGTGTGAGTCACCGTGACCACCACGACCACGAACGTCACCGACCTCTACCCCACCCGCGGCGCCACCGAGGTGGCGACCCCCCGGCAGGACCCGGTCGTCTGGGGCTCCCCGGACACGCCCGGTCCCGTCTCCACCGCTGACCTGCAGGCTCTGGACCGTGACGGCTTCCTCGCCGTCGACCAGCTCATCGGACCGGACGAGGTGGGCGAGTACCGGCGCGAGCTGGAGCGGCTCACCACCGACCCGGCGATCCGCGCGGACGAACGCTCCATCGTGGAGCCGCAGTCCAAGGAGATTCGGTCCGTCTTCGAGGTGCACAGGATCAGCGAGGTCTTCGCGAAGCTGGTGCGCGACGAGCGGGTCGTCGGACGGGCCCGGCAGATCCTCGGCTCGGACGTCTACGTCCACCAGTCGCGGATCAACGTCAAGCCCGGCTTCGGCGCCAGCGGCTTCTACTGGCACTCCGACTTCGAGACCTGGCACGCCGAGGACGGCCTGCCGAACATGCGCACCATCTCGGTCTCGATCGCGCTCACCGAGAACTACGACACCAACGGCGGTCTCATGATCATGCCGGGGTCGCACAAGACGTTCCTCGGGTGCGCGGGGGCCACGCCGAAGGACAACTACAAGAAGTCCCTGCAGATGCAGGACGCGGGTACGCCGTCCGACGAGGCGCTGACGAAGATGGCGTCGGAGTACGGCATCAAGCTGTTCACCGGCAAGGCCGGCTCGGCGACCTGGTTCGACTGCAACGCCATGCACGGCTCCGGGGACAACATCACGCCGTTCCCGCGCAGCAACGTGTTCATCGTGTTCAACAGCGTGGAGAACGCGGCGGTCGAGCCGTTCGCGGCACCGATCCGGCGACCCGAGTTCATCGGGGCGCGGGACTTCACCCCGGTACGGTGAACCGGACCCGGCCGGGGGTCCGGGGGTCGCCCCCCGGATGTCACGGCACCGGGGCGCGGGACTTCACCCCAGTACGGTAGACGCGTCACAGGACTGCGGGCCGGGCCTCCTCGTGTGGGACAGGGAGGCACCGGCCCGCTGCCGTGGGCCCGGTCAGCCGGACAGCGCGTCCAGCAGCCGGTCCACGTCGGCGGCCGTGTTGTAGAGGTGGAAGGACGCCCGCAGGTTGCCCGCCCGGTTGGACACCTCGATGCCCGACCGGGCCAGTTCAGGCTGCAGACGGCCCAGTCCGGGCACGGACACGATCACCGAGCCGGGTGCGGGGACGGGCTCGTGGCCCAGCGTGGCGAGCCCCGCGCGGAAGCGGTCGGCGAGGGCCAGGTCGTGGGCGCGGATGGTGTCCACGCCGAGTTCCTCGAGCAGTTCGAGGGAGGCACGCAGTCCCGCGTAGGTGAACAGGGCGGGACTGGAGTCGAACCGCCGTGCGGAGCGGGCGAGTTCGGCGACCGGTCCGTAGCAACTGTCCCAGGGGTTCTCCGCCGCGACCCAGCTCGCCTGCACCGACGGCAGATCGCCGAGGTCCTCGGGCACCACCAGGAAAGCCGCCCCGTGCGGGCCGAGCAGCCACTTGTGGACGATGGCGACGGAGTAGTCGAACGCGTCGGCCTCCACCGGCAGCCAGCCGGCCGCCTGGGAGAAGTCGACGTAGGTGCGCGCCCCGTACGCCCGGGCCGCCTCGCGCAGCGCGGGCAGGTCGGCGATCCGGCCGTCGGCCGACTGGGCGGCGCTGACCGCGGCCAGCGCGGTGCCCGGCCGGACGGAGTCGGCGAGCCGCTCCAGCGGCACGGCCCGCACCTTGAGGTCGCCACGGGTGTGGAAGGGGTTGAGGACGGAGGCGAAGTCGTCCTCCACGGTGAGGACTTCGGCGCCGGGCGGCAGCGAGGCGGCGATCAGCGCGGTGTGCAGAGCGGCCGTGGCCCCGGCCGCGACCCGCTCGACGGGAACGCCGACGACCCGGGCGTACGCGGCACGGCACGCCTCGACATCGGTGAACAGCGGATCCAGCGCACGGCCCTCCGCGCGCAGCAGCGCGGCGTCCTGGAGCGCGGTCACGGTACGGGCGGGCAGGAGAGCGTTGCTCGCGGTGTTCAGGTAGGTGTTCTTCGGGGCGAACTCGGCACGGACGAGGTTCTCGAAGGTCTCCATGGGACCACTCTGCGGTCCCGGGACCTCCCCGTCCATTGCCGAATTCTGCGCGATACCGCAAAGGAAGACTTATGCGTACGCGCTGACCTGCACGTCCTAGTTCCGGGGCACCGCGCATCCGTCCGGGCCACAGGCCTCCGCGTCCCCGTCGACCGGCTTCAGCGGCGGGCGCTCGCCCCAGGCCTGGGTCAGCGCCCGGGTGAACACCTCGACGGGCTGGGCGCCGGAGACGCCGTACGTGCGGTCCAGCACGAAGAACGGCACACCGTTCGCGCCGAGCTGCGCGGCCTCCCGCTCGTCGGCGCGCACCTCGTCGGCGTACGCCTGCGGGTCGGCGAGGACCTCACGCACCGCGCCGGCGTCGAGACCGGCGGCGCCGGCGAGCTCGACGAGCCGTTCGCCGTCGTCGAAGACGGACCGCTCCTCGGCGAAGTTCGCCCTGTACAGCAGGTCGAGCAGCTCCACCTGGCGGCCCTGCTCGCGGGCGAAGTGCAGCAGGCGGTGCATGTCGAAGGTGCTGCCGTGGTCGCGGCCCCGGGTGCGGTAGGGCAGACCCTCGGCGGCGGCCTGGGTGCCCAGGTTGTCCTCGCCGGCCTCGGCCTGTGCCTCGCTCATGCCGTACTTCTTGGTGAGCATCGAGATCACCGGCTGGATGTCGTCCTTGGCGCGGCCCGGGTCCAGCTCGAAGGAACGGTGCACGACCTCGACCTGCTCACGGTGCGGGAAGGCGGCCAGCGCCTTCTCGAAGCGGGCCTTCCCCACATAGCACCAGGGGCAGGTGATATCGGACCAGATTTCGACGCGCATCGTGATCGGCACTCCAGGTCGTGCGGGTACGGAGACTCCCTCCGGCGGCTACGTGAACATTCAACGAGTCGCCTCCATTCCCTCAGCTGCCGTCCCGCAGATCATGCGGCCAGTGGGGCCGGTACTCGATGTGGTCGTACGTCACCACACAGCCCTCTCCCGTCGGCGACTGGGTCATGAAGCCGATCAGGGCGGCCCTGGTCTCCTTCTCGTCGCCGAGGGTGAAGAGACGGACGAAGGTCCAGCGCTCGCCGTCATGGGAGGCGTGGAAGGCGAAGGCACGCCCGGTGCGGCTCACCCGGAGCCAGACGGAACTGCCGTCGACGGTGAAGGAGTTGACGTCGTCGGAGTGGCCCCGGGTGACCACCGTGCAGACGGTGGGCACGTCCGGCGAGTACTCCAGACAGAGCTTGGCCCACGCCCGCTCACCCACGTGGACGTAGAGGACACCGGCGTCGAAGGAGGCGGCGAAGCCGACCGTGACGCGGGCGATCAGCTGGAAGTCGCCCTCGGGCGCGCCCAGCAGACGCGGCGCGTCGGAGGCGGGGTCCAGGGCCTCATCGGTCGGCGGCACGAAACGGTCCTGCCGGGGTCCGGCCCATCCGGTGAGGACGCCGTCCTCGTGGGACCAGTGGCCGTCGGGGCCGTAGGTGCGCAGAGGGAAGGGCAGTTCGGGGATCTTCAGGTCCATGGCGGGATTCTTCCAGGCGGGGCCCCGCGCCGGGGGTCCGGGTGGCGGTCCCGGCCGGGAGTCCGGGTGGCGGTCCCGGCCGGGGGGGGGCCGGGGGGGGCGGTGGCGGCGCGGGGGGGGGGGGGGGGGGGGGGGGCGCGGGGGGGCGGGGGGGCGGGGGGGGGGTACCGG